>NZ_JBIRAW010000006.1:0-353579 GCF_044326315.1 Actinomadura sp. 9N407
CCCCCCCCCCCCCCCCCCCCCCACGACCAGCCAAGGCATATCCATTGCGCAACGGCATGCTGCACAAGCGTTCACTACTGCCACTAAGAGGGGCATACCGACTGACAGTCGCGCGGCGTGCCGCCGACCGGTGCGAAACCGATCGCCTCCTTTGAACGAGCCCGGACGTTCGGTCACGCATTGCGATCATGCAGAGACTCTAGGCAGTATTCGCTCATGCGTTCGAGCGTGATCGATGTGAGGTCGCTGACCACCGGGGAACTGGTGGACGCGGCCGCATCGATCGCTTCCGAACTCGCCCGCCGCGTCAGCCCTGGCACGGCGGCGGATCCAGCCGCTGATCAAGCCCCCGCCTTTTCGGCGGCGGCATGCATGGACTGGGCCGAGACGCTGATCCGCGCAGCCGACGTACAGGAGAGCACGCTGGCCGGCCTGATCGGCATGGTGGATCGTGCCGGTGAGATGCGTCGCTGGGGCTATCCCTCCACCCAAGCCTGGCTCCGCTCCCGCTTGGGCATGCGTGACGCCCGCGCCAAGGATCGCGTTCTACTGTCCCGTCACTTGCTGCGGCTGCCGGAAGTGACCCGGCGGCTGGCCCACGGGTCCCTGTCGTCGGGGTACGCGCTCGCGGTCGTCCAGTCGGTGGCCCGGCTGGGCGATGACGACTGCGCCAAGGCCGAGGCGCTGCTACTGGAGATGGCCGACGACGGCTTCTCGGCCGCCAAGGTCGCCGTGTTCGGCACCCGGATCCGCGACCTCATCGCCGAACGCGATGGCAACGAACCACCCCCCGACGACGCCACACGCGGCTACGAACGGTCCTGGATCACCAGCACCCGCTCACTGGACGGCGGCCGCTACCTCAAAGGCTGGCTCAACCCCGAGGACGCCGCCATCTTCGACGGCACCCTCGCCGCACTGGCCAAACCCGCAGGCCCCGATGACCTACGCGACCTGCCTGAGCGGACAGCGGCAGCGCTGACCAGCGTGCTGTCCGGCGGGCACCGCGCCACCAAGATCACCCTCACTGTCGGTCTGGACACCCTCACCGGCGGCCGAGCCCCGGGCCGCCTCCCCGACGGCAGCCCGATCCCGGCCGCACAAGCCCGCCGCATCGCCCTGGCCGCCGGAGTATCCCCACTCCTCCTTGGGCCGGGCAGCATCCCGCTGTATCTGGGCCGCCGGGTCCGCTTCGCCACTCTCGCCCAACGCCGCGTCCTCGAAGCCCTCTACCCCACCTGCGCCGTACGCGGCTGCGAGGTCCCCGGCACACTCTGCGAGGTCGACCACGTCGACGGCTGGGCCTTGAACGACGGCACCACCGACATCGACCGGCTCACACTCTGCTGCGGCTGGCACAACCGCTTCAAACACAGCGCCCCTCAGCAGATCCGCATCAGAAAAGATGAGCAAGGACGATTCGTCTACCGCCTCCTGCCCCCACCCGATCGCTGGACAGAGAGATCGGCGTCACGCTCACGCTCACGGACTCGAGAAGACGACGGTGACACCCCTGCCGCGGCCACCCCGCCCCAGCCTGCACATCAGCCAAAACCCGGCCGCACAAGGCAAGGCAATCCACACCCTTCGACAAGGACGTGCATGCCGGCCCGCCAACCTGCAGGACCGTAGATCCGTGATCGGCGGGAAATACCGGGCCAAGTCCTATTCGGCGCTCGTCATCCGCGCGTGCTCAACAACGACGGCCGCGCCCCAACACGCGAGCCTCGATCCAGGTGCCGTCGGAAACCCCGTGCCCCCGAGAGCCCGAGCTGTTGGGGACCCGTGCTGTTGGACCCGTGCTGCCGAGAACCCGTGCCATCGAGAACCCTGCTGCCGAAATCCCGTGCTGTGGAGAACCCGTGCTGCCGTTCGGAGAGCCGGCCGATTCGAGAACGAGCGAGCCAGTGAAGAACCCCCGCGCGGATTCGAACGTTCGCCAACCAGCCTGCCCGGCCGAGATCAGGTCGTCGCATCATGCCGGTCGCGCCCGCCAGTCGCGCCCGCCAGTCAGGCGACGGATGCGGGGACGGTCATCTCGTTCGTAGGTTCGTGGACACAACAGTTCGTGGACACATGAGTTCGTGGACACGACGAGCGGTGAGGAGAGCCCGATGAGCACACGACAGGTTCCCGAGCACTACCGGTACAGCGCGATCCCGCACCTGATGGTGGACGGCGCCGCGGCGGCGATCGAGTTCTACGAGCGGGCGTTCGGCGCGCAGGAACTCTTCCGCCTCGACGGTCCTGACGGGAGCATCGTGCACGCCGAGATCAGCATCGAAGGGTCGACCCTCATGCTGGGCGACGCGGGCGGGCTCTTCTCAGCTCCCACCCAGCTGGGTGGGACGACGGTCGGCGTGCATGTTTTCGTCGAGGACGTCGACACGTTCAATGAGCGGGCGCTGAAGGCGGGAGCGACGTCGCTCCAGGCACCGGCGGACATGTCCTACGGTGCCCGGCAGATCATGCTGCGCGATCCGTTCGGCCACGCCTGGGTGTTCCTGACGCATCTGAGGGACGTCGCTCCGGAGGAAATCGTCCTGTGAAAAGCGCGCCGAGCGGCGGGAGTAATTTCGCGATCGCACCGGGTCGCCGTGAAAGAATGGCCGATGGCCTACGACGCGTCGCGGATCAGGGTCCTCGAGGGATTCGAAGCGGTACGCCGCCACCCGAAGATGTTCTTCGGCAAGGCACGCGAAGACCCCGAACTACTGACCGTGGCTTTTTCGTACGCCGTGCAGGATTCTCTGGTCGAGGAACCCTCCGAGGCTTCTCTCCAGGTGCGGGTCGTCGTCAATGGACCTCGGGCGTTCTCCGTTGAGGACAACGGTCCTGGGCTTTCTGTCGATCCAGCGGATCCTGGCGGGCCACCTGCGGTGACGGAGATGATGACGAGGCTGATGTGCGGCCAGAACCCCATGCGTAGGTGGGGTATGGCAATGGTCACGGCCTTGTGCACAGATGTGGTGGCGGATGTGTGGCACTATCGCCAGCGCGCCGATCGGACCGCCGTACAGAGGCCGCTCGAGGTGGTCGGGGACTCGGACCGGCACGGAACGCGGGTGGCCTACCGGTTGGACGACGATTGCCTGAATCCGGCGGCGAAGCTTCCGTCCGATCTCACGCCGCTGCTGCTGCAGAGCCTGTTCGCGCTTCCCTTCCACTACGAATTCGTTCCGCGCCCGGGTCCCGTTTCTTCGATCGAGTTGGTCGATCGAAGAAACGGGACTCGCGTGCTGATCAAGGCATGACGGCCTGATCAGCCGGCGGTCGCTTCCGTCGGCATGAAGAGCGCGGTGACCGTGGCTATGACGCGGTTCGTGGTGAACGTCGCGGTGCCGGCGCGCAGCCGTCGTCCGGCGCGGGTGGGCGAGATGGTGACGTCGACCCAGTCTCCGGTACGGGCGGTGCCGACCAGATCGCAGGAGAGGTTGACGGTGATCAGGGGGACGGGCGGATCTGTCCAAGTGGCCAGGGCGCGGCCGATGGCCACGTCGCCGATGGCGGCGAACACACCTCCGTGCAGGAGGCCGCGCGCGTTGGTCTTGGGTTCGTCGACGGTGAAGCCGACGTGCAAGGGGTCGGTGGGGTGCTGGGAGAAGCCACCGATGGCGGCGAGCAGGGGGCTGGGACGGTCCCACGGCACGAAGTGCTGAGGTGTAGCGCTGTGCCGAGGAGTATCGCTGTGTTGAGGTGTAGCGCTCATCTCGTCTTCCGGGTGTGGGCAGTGGTTTCTGAAGCCGTGGCGACGAGGCCGTGCAGCGTCGCGGTGAGGGTGAGGTGGAAGCGGCGGTCGATCGACTCTGGGGCGCTGCCCAGCAGGCCGGACGCTTCGAGGGCGACCAGTCCTTGGACGACCGCGAACAGGCCGATCGCGACGTCCTTTGCCGTTCCCTTGGCGCGTGCGGGGCCCAGTAGTGCGGCGACGCGACCGACAACGATGGCGTAGATCGCCTCGGCGGCGCGGGCGTCGTGCTCGTCGGGGTGGAACTCGGCGAACGGCCGGGAGAACATGACCTCGTACAGCGGCGGGTGCCGGTGGGCGAACGAGCGCACCGCGAGCGCCAGTTCGATCACGTCCGCTTCCGGATCCTCGGTGGTCGCCAGCGCCTGCAGTTCCTCGGTCAGGCGGGCGAAGCCCGTAGTGAAGATCGCACGGATCAGGCCGGGCTTGCCTCCGAACAACTCGTTCACCGCCGCGAGCGACGTGCCGGCCCCGGCGGCGACCGCGCGGGTCGTCACCGCCGGATGCCCGCCGTCGGCCAGCAGCCGCGTCGCGGTCGCGAGCAACTCGTCGCGCAATCCTTCGGTACGTACCTTCCGGCGGCCCATCCGGCTATCGTACGCGATTTCGGATCAGCGATCCGGAAAGTGAGGGCGGTGGGTAACGGCCGGTGGTGTGAGTCGGCGGGGTGAGTCGGCGGGGTGAGTCGGTGTGGGGGCTCCGGCTTGGCGCCAGGGCGCATGCCCCGCGACTTGGCGTGAGTGTCGCTGTCGTGGGCACGTTCCGGTCGGTCTTCCGGACGCCCCGGGGGTGGGCACGGAAGATCACTGACCGTCACCCTAGAGTGGATGGGCGAATCCGGCATTACCTGCCGTCCGTAAAGAGGCGAGCCCAAAAGCGGAAGCCCAAAAGAGCGAACAGCCCGGGAAGCGAAGGCCCTGCCGAGGGCCTGGATCGAGAAAGACGCGCATGTCGGAAAGTACGGCGGCTCCTCAACAGGAGGGGTTGCGGACGGGGCTGCGGCGCCGCCATATGACCATGCTGGCGATCGGCGGCGCAGTGGGGGCCGGCCTGTTCGTCGGCAGCGGCGCGGTGATCAACGCCGCCGGGCCTGCGGCGATCATCTCGTACGCGGCGGCGGGGCTGCTGGTGCTGTGCGTGCTGCGCGCGCTGGGCGAGATGGTGGTGGCGCGGCCGGTGGCGGGGTCGCTGGCCGAGTACGCCCGGATGGCGCTCGGGCCCGCGGCGGGCTTCACGATCGGGTGGCTCTACTGGTACCTGTACGTGATCCTGGTCGGCGCCGAGGCGGTGGCGGGCGCGGCGATCCTGGCCGAGTGGACGGACCTGCCGCAGTGGACGCTGGCCGCCGGGCTGCTGGTCGTGATGACGGCGGTGAACCTGGTCTCGGTACGGTCGTTCGGGGAGTTCGAGTTCTGGTTCGCGTCCATCAAGGTGGCCGCGATCGTGGTCTTCCTGGTGCTGGGGCTGCTGTACGTCCTGGGGCTGTGGCCGGACGCGCCGGGCGGGCTCGGCAACCTGACCGAGCACGGCGGGCTGGTCCCGAACGGGGTGGCCTCGATCTTCTCGGCGATCGTGGCCGTCATGTTCGCGTTCGGCGGTACCGAGATCGTCACCATCGCGGCGGCCGAGAGCAGGGAGCCGGGCCGCGAGGTGGCGCGGGCGACGAACAACGTGCTCTGGCGGGTCGGGTTGTTCTACGTGCTGTCGATCTTCCTGGTGGTGGCGATCCTGCCGTGGAACGACACCGAGATCCTGAGCAGCCCGTTCGTGGGCGCGCTGGACAAGCTGGGCGTTCCGGCCGCTGGGACGATCATGCAGGCGGTCATCCTCACCGCCGTGCTGTCGGTGCTCAACTCGGCGATCTACGTCTCGTCGCGAATGCTGTACGTGCTCACCCGGGACGGCGACGCTCCCAAGGGCCTGGTCAAGCTCAACCGCCGGGGTGTTCCGGTACGGGCGATCCTGCTCGGCACCGTGGCGGCGTGGGCGGCGGTCTTGGCCTCGTACGTGTCGCCGGACGCGGTGTTCAAGTTCCTGATGAACTCGATCGGGGTCATCCTGGCCTTCGTGTATCTCTCGATCGCGTTCTCGGAATTGCGGCTGCGCTCGCGCTTGCAGCGGGAGGATCCCGCGAGCCTGACGTACCGGATGTGGGGGTACCCCTACATCACGTGGCTCGTCGTCATCGCGCTCCTGGTGGTGCTGGTGTCGATGGCGTTCATGCCCGCACAGCGCTCCCAGCTGATCGCCTCGGCGGCCAGCCTGGCGATCGTGGCCGCCGCCTACCCGTTGCGGCGGCGGTTCGGCCGGATTCCGCCGGTGACCGCGCCCCAGGTGATAAAGCGCCGGTAACGTTGCCCGGGCATCCCGCCACCGACTCCCGGAGGAACGATGCCCGCAGGCCCGCTGCGACCGCGCGACCCTGAGGTCCTGGGCTCGTACCGCCTCATCGGCCGGCTCGGCCAGGGCGGCATGGGCACGGTGTATCTCGGGCGGCAGGAAGGCGAACGGCACGAGGGTGGACGGCACGAGGGTGGACGGCAGGTCGCGGTCAAGGTCATCAACGCCGATCTCGCCGACGACCCCGCCTTCCACGAACGGTTCCGCCGCGAGGTGACGGCCGCCCGGCAGGTCCGCCGCTTCTGTACGGCGGCCGTACTGGACGCCCGGCTGGACGGTGAGCCGCTGTACGTGGTGACCGAGTACGTCGACGGGCCGTCCCTCGACGAGGCCGTCAGGGACCGCGGCCCGATGCACGGCGGTGATCTGGAGGGGCTGGCGGTCAACATCGCCACCGCGCTGCGGGCCATCCACGGCGCCGGGATCGTCCACCGGGACCTGAAGCCGTCCAACGTGCTGCTGTCGCCGACCGGTCCGCGGGTGATCGACTTCGGCATCGCGCGGGCCCTGGACGCGGTCGACGGGCCCACCCGTACCGGGCAGTTCGTCGGCACGCCCGCCTACATGGCGCCCGAACTGATGGTCGGCGGCGAGCTGACCCCGGCCGCCGACATCTTCGCCTGGGGCTGCGTCGTCGCGTTCGCCGGTACGGGGCGCGCGCCGTTCAGCGGAGCCACCGTTCCCGAGATCATCAACCGGGTCACGAGCACGCCGCCCGTCCTCGACGGCCTGGATCCGGCGCTGCACGGCCTCGTCGCCCGCGCGCTGGACAAGAATCCCGCGAACCGGCCCGGCGCCGGTGAACTGCTGCGCGAGCTGACCGGCGAGGAACAGCCGGTTCCCGAGCAGCCGGCGCCCGCTCCGCCGGTGTCCGGTCCCCCGGCGCCCGCGCCCTCTGGGCCCGTGCCCGCGGCGCGGACTCGGTTGGATCCGCTCCCGACCGTTCCGGCCGCACCCGGTCCATCCGCGCCCGTTCCATCCGCGCCGGTTCAGCCGCCTCCGACCGTCGCCGGGCCGCCACCGTACGTGGCACCACCGACCGTGGCGGCGGGGCCGTCCGATGGTGGGAGGCGCTGGCAGCGGTGGGCGATCCCGGCCGGTGCGGCCGTCGCCGTCGCCCTCCTGGCCGCCGCTCTCGTTCCGCTTATGAGCGGAGACGAGAAGCCGAACGCCGGCGAACGGACCTCGGCATCGCCCTCACCCGACCCCGTCGGCACCCCGCACGCGATCAGTACCACGTACGACTTCACCGGGGCGCCGCCCAAGCCGACCCGGGTGATCTTCCGTGACGATTTCGCCGATCCCGGCTCGGGCTGGACGGCCCGGAGCGCGGACGGCCGGCAGTACTACGCGGGCGGCTCCTACCTCGTCACGGGCAAGTACGCCGACGATCCCTCCCGGGAAGTGCCGGGCGACCGTTCCAACTCCCTGAATCCGCAACTGCTCGATGTCCGGGCACAGATCCGCGGCACCGAGCCGGACGCGGCCGCGGGGCTCTACTGCTACCAGAACGGGCAGAGCGCGGTCCTGTTCACGGTGAGCCGGGACGGGAGCGCCACCATCGGCACCGTCAAGGGCGAACGGATCACGCCGCTGCGTTCCGCGAAGGTCTCCGGCTTCGACCCGGCCGCGTTCCACCGGATCCAGGCCACGTGCGCGTGGACCGAGGACAAGGACGGGGATGCGCGCGTCCAGCTCGGTCTCTGGGTGGACGGCAGGACGGTCGCGCGGGCCGCGCAGGCCACGCAGGGCTTCGTGCTCGGAGCGTCCGGGCTCGCCGCCGGGCGCACGAACACGACCGGCGACAAGGAGACCGAAGTGGTGTTCGACGACTTCTCGATCGCCATGTTCTGAACGCCATGTTCTGAACAGTCGGTTCTGGGCTTGCTCATCGGGGGCTTGCTCCGCTGGGGCTTACTCGGCTGGGGCTTACTCGTCTTCGAGGCGGCCTTCCAGTTGCAGGTAGGTCTGGCGGAGCTGCCGCAGGGTGTCCGGGTCCGGCTCGTTCCAGAGCTTCCGGTCGGCGGCCTCCAGAAGGCGTTCGGTGATGCCGCGCAGTGCCCACGGGTTGGACTGCTCCATGAACGCGCGGGTCTCAGCGTCGAAGACGTACTCCTTGGCGAGGGTCTCGTACATCCAGTCGTCCACGACACCGGCGGTCGCGTCGTACCCGAACAGGTAGTCGACGGTCGCGGCCAGCTCGAACGCGCCCTTGTAGCCGTGCCGGCGCATCGCGGCGATCCAGCGCGGGTTCACGACGCGCGCGCGGAAGACGCGGTGGGTCTCCTCGGCCAGCGTGCGCGTTCTCACTTGGTCGGTCAGCGCAGAGTCGCCCACATACGCCGCGGGGCTCTTGCCGGTAAGTGAGCGGACCATCGCGACCATGCCGCCGTGGTACTGGAAGTAGTCGTCGGAGTCGACGATGTCGTGCTCGCGGGTGTCCTGGTTCTTGGCGGCGACCGCGATCCGGCGGAACGACGTCTCCATGTCGGTACGGGCCTCGCGCCCGTCCAGGCCGCGCCCGTACGCGTAGCCGCCCCAGACGGCGTAGACCTCGGCCAGGTCGGAGTCGTCCCGCCAGTTGCGGGAGTCGATCAGCGGGAGCAGGCCCGCGCCGTACGCGCCGGGCTTGGAGCCGAAGATCCGGGACGTGGCGCGCCGCCAGTCGCCGTGCCGCGCGTGGTCCTCCTTCGCGTGCCGCCGCAGGTAGTTGGTCTCGGCCGGCTCGTCCAGCTCCGCGACCGCCGCGATGGCGTCGTCGATCAGGGTGATGACGTGCGGGAACGCGTCCCGGAAGAAGCCCGAGATGCGGAGCGTGACATCGATGCGCGGCCGTCCCAGCTCGTCCGGCGGGACGATCTCGAATCCGGTGACCCGGCGGGACGCGTCGTCCCACACCGGGCGGCAGCCGATCAGTGCCAGCACCTCGGCGATGTCGTCGCCCTGCGTCCGCATGGCGGCCGTTCCCCAGACGGTGAGGCCGACGCTGGACGGGTACGCGCCGGTGTCCTGCAGATGCCGTGCGATCAGCGAGTCGGCGAGGGCGGCGCCGACGTCCCACGAGTTGCGGGACGGGATCGCCTTCGGGTCGACGGAGTAGAAGTTGCGGCCGGTCGGCAGGACGTTGACCAGGCCCCGCGTCGGTGAACCGGACGGCCCGGCGGGTACGTGGCCCCCGTCCAGGGCGTGCAGGACGGCGCCGATCTCGTTCTCGGTCGCGTCCAGCCGCGGGACGACCTCCGACGCCGCGAACTCCAGCAGCCGTACGACGTCCGTGACTTCGCGGCCGAGCACCTCGGCGCAGACCTTCGCCGGTCCGGTCCACCCGTCCCGTTCCATGGCCTCGATGAGCCGCCGGGCGACCGCCTCCAGGAGGTCGATCACGTCGGACGCCGTACGGGACGGGCCCTCGGGCAGTTCAGCCCGTTCGGCCAGTTCGGTGAGTGTGAGGGCCGCGTCTTCGACCCGCTGCCCCGGGTCGGCGAGAAGCGCCTTCTCGTCCAGGCCGTACTCGGCGGCGATGGCGGCGCGCAGTCCCGGCATCGCGCCGGCCACCCCGCCCCAGACCTGCGCCGACCGCAGTACGGCCAGGACCAGGTTGACGCGGCCTTCGGCGACCGGCCGCTGGCCGAGAATGTGCAGGCCGTCGCGGATCTGCACGTCCTTGATCTCGCACAGGTACCCGTCGACGTGCAGGATGAAGTCGTCGAACTCGGTCTCGCCGGGCATCTCGTCCTGGTGCAGGTCGTGGTGCAGCTGGGCGGCCTGCACCAGTGTCCAGATCTGCGCCCGTACGGCCGGCAGCTTGCCCGGGTCGAGATCGGCGACGGTCGCGTACTCGTCCAGGAGCTGTTCGAGTTTGGCCAGGTCACCGTAGGTCTCGGCGCGGGCCATCGGCGGCACCAGATGGTCCACCACCGTGGCGTGGGCGCGCCGCTTGGCCTGGGTGCCCTCGCCCGGATCGTTCACGATGAACGGGTAGACGAGGGGGAGATCGCCGAGCACCGCGTCCGGGGCGCACCGCGGCGACAGCCCGAGTCCCTTGCCGGGCAGCCACTCCAGCGTTCCGTGCTTGCCCAGGTGAACGACCGCGTCCGCGCCGAACTCCCGGTCCAGCCACCGGTACGCGGCCAGGTAGTGATGCGAGGGCGGCAGGTCGGGATCGTGGTAGATCGCCACCGGGTTCTCCCCGAAGCCCCGGGGCGGCTGGATCATCAGGATCACGTTCCCGAACCGCAGCGAGGCGAGGACGATGTCGTCACCGTCCACATAGAGCTCCCCTGGCGGCTCGCCCCAGTGCTCCCGTACGCCTTCGCGGAGCGTTTCGGGAAGGACCTCGAACCACTCCTTGTAGTGGTCGAGACTGACCCTTGCCGGCGCTTCCCGCAGTTGGTCCTCGGTCAGCCATTCCACATCGTGCCCGCCGGCCGCGATGAGCGCGTGGATGAGCGGGTCCCCGTTCTCCGGGTCGCTCCACAATTCAGCGCCGGCACCAGCGCCGACTCCAGCGGCATCGCTATCGGCATCGGCATCGGCATCGGCATCGGCATCATCCAGCGTGTATCCGGCCTCGGCCATCTGCCGCATCAGCCGTACAGCTGACACGGGGGTGTCCAGGCCGACCGCGTTCCCGACGCGCGAATGCTTGGTCGGGTAGGAGGAAAGGACGAGGGCGATCCGCTTGTCCTCGTTGTCCAGGTGCCTGAGCCGCGCATGCCGTACGGCGATTCCCGCGACCCGCGCGGCCCGTTCCGGGTCGGCCACATAGACGGGAATGCCGTCCGGGCCCTCCTCCTTGAACGAGAACGGCACCGAGATCAGTCGGCCGTCGAACTCGGGGATCGCGACCTGCATGGCCGCGTCCATGGGCGTCAGCGCCCCGTCCGACGCCTCCCACGCCGCCCGGCTCGACGTCAGGCACATCCCCTGGACGACCGGTACGTCCAGGTCGGCCAGCGCGCCCGCGTCCCAGGAGTCCTCGCCCGCCTCGCCCCCGGCGAGCACGGTCGCGACCAGCGCGTCCGCCCGTCCCAGGATCTCCAGCAGCCCGTCCTCGACCCCGCGCAGGGATCCGCAGAAGACCGGCAGGGCATCGGCCCCGGCCGCCTCGATGCGCTCGCAGAGCACGTCCACGAACGACGTATTACCCGACAGCTCATGAGCCCGATAGAAGATGACGCCGACCGTCGGCCGATCGCCCCGTACCGGGAAATCCCCATGCACCCCGTACGAAGGCATCGGGACAGGAGGCGCGAAGCCCTCCCCCGTCAGCAGAACCGTGTCGCTCAGGAACCGGGCCAGCTCGCGCAGGTTGTCGACGCCGCCCTCGCGCAGATAATCCAGTGCCTCCGCCGCCACCCCACCGGGGACGGTCGACAGCGCCATCAATTCGGCGTCCGGGTCGCCCTCTCCCCCGAGAAGGACGAGCGGCAGGCCCGATTCCCTGAGCCGTTCGACACC
This sequence comes from Actinomadura sp. 9N407, assembly GCF_044326315.1. Lineage (NCBI taxonomy): Bacteria > Bacillati > Actinomycetota > Actinomycetes > Streptosporangiales > Thermomonosporaceae > Actinomadura > Actinomadura sp. 9N407. The sequence goes on from NZ_JBIRAW010000006.1 coordinate 11,609, forward strand.
ATCGGGCCACGTCTTGCGGCCGCCGAGAAGCCGTACGAGGACCACGTCCACGCCCTCGGTCAAGGCGTCGAGTTCGTCGAGTCCGGTCCGTACGGGATTGGCGGTCACGTATCCGGCCCCGGCCGCGCGCGCGGCGAGAAGCTCGGTATCGGCCGTGGACAGCAGCAGGGCACGCATCGGCGACGCCTCCCCCGGGGTCTCCGCGCCCCGGCTCGGATGATGAGGTCAGCGACGGCGCCGAGTTCCTGACTCCCGGTTCCTTCCCGATGGTCGGGGAGGTGTTCCGGTCACAGTTGCGGGACAGCTCCGGACTCGCACCGGATTCCTCGTCCGCCATCGCCCCGTCATCGTAGCCGCAGCGGATCCGGGCACGGAGGGTGCGGGGCGAATGTGCAGGCCGCCCGTCCATGGGTAGAGGGACCGCATGTCCACGCATGCCGTTCCACCCACGACCGACCGCCAGATCGTGGGCTCCTACACCACCTACGAGGGCGCCCAGCGCGCCGTCGACTTCCTTTCCGACGACAAGTTCCCGGTCGAGCACACGGCCATCATCGGCTCCGACCTGAAGATGGTCGAGACCGTCCTCGGCCGCGTCACCAAGGCGAAGGCCGCCCTCGCGGGCGCGGGAAGCGGCGCCTGGTTCGGCCTCCTGGTCGGCCTGCTGCTGACCTTCTTCACCGTGAACCACAGTGCCGTGTTCCCGCTGCTGCTGGGCGGCATCATCTTCGGCGCGGTGTTCGGCGCCGTCTTCGGCTTCATCGCCCACGCGGCGACCGGCGGCCGCCGCGACTTCGCCTCCCGCAGCCAGATCGTCGCCGCCAGCTACGACGTCGTCGCCGACCCCGAGTTCGCCGAGGACGCCAAGAACCGCCTCATCAAACTCAACTGGCGCGAATCCTGAACCCATAGACCGGATCCTTCAGCCCGACAACGGTCGCCGGTTCCAGAACCGTGACCGCACCCGGGGAATCGGCCGTACGGACCATCGCGTAGAGCACGTCCACGAACGGGTGATTCAGCAGCGACACCAGCAACCGGGTCGCCTTGGCCTCGTTGCCGGCGTCGAGCGCGATCCCCCGGGCCAGCACCATGGCTTCGGTGCGCTCGACGGCGGCCATCCGCCCGAGAACGAGATCGCTCCTGTTCAGTCCGAAGACCTCGACAGTGCTCTCGCCCCGCTCGGTGCGCCAGCGATAGCGGCCCGTGGCAAGGACCAGTCGGATGTGGTCGTACGGATCGTCCCTGGATGGATCCACGAGCAGCGGCGTCCCGCAGGACGCCCTCGGGAAGCGGTCGCGTTTCTCGTTGCTGTTGCACATCGAGCAGGCGAGCAGGTGGTTCAGCCAGTCGAAAGCCCGGAGCGGCGCCTCTTTCAGCGGCTCGAAATGATCGATCGAGGTCCCCAGGCTGTCGCCGCAGTACATGCACCGTTCAATGCCGGACGCCATCCCGGCGAGTAACTCACGCAGCCGTCCGCGATCAGCCCGGGCACCGTTCCAGGCCCTCCTCGCCCCATCACCGTCCGCGCCCTTTCGTACCAGCTCATCGCCTCGCCGCTGGAGGCTCGCCGCCAACTCGTCATCGAGCGGCGGCCGCGCCAGCGGGATCACGGTTCGAGCCCGAGCCTCGACGACACCTCGTGTACCCGTGCGCCGAGCGAACTCTGCAGCTTCTTGCTCAAATCCCGGTACTCGGCGACCTCTTCTTCGGACGCCGCTCCGTCGAGCACCCGCCCCTCCAGCTCACCGAGCCGATCACGCAGCCGCTCCGCCTCGTCCGAGTAGGGGGTCTCGAGCCCGAACAGCTCGGAGAGGACGGCATCGTCCCCGCTCCCGTACACGATCCGGGCGTACAGATCTTCGTCAACTGCCCTCGGCGGGGCTTGCTCGTCCGGTCCCGGAAGGCGGATCAGCCCACCGGGGTCGGCGCTCTGGCAGATGTACGGGCTGTGCGTGGTCACGATGAACTGCATCTCGGGGAAATGCGCCTTGAGCCAACCGCCGATCTTCTTCTGCCAGCTCACATGCAGATGCGCATCCACTTCATCGATGAGGATCACGCCCGGATAGGGCAGCGTGGGGATCCCGTCCCGTTCCTCAACGCGCAGATCCCCATAGGAGAGATGCATCCGTCGCACGATGTCGACGACGAGCGCGCCGACCGTCCGATAGCCGTCACTCATCCGTCGCATCGGGAACTCTCTTCCGTCCGCCCGGCTCACCCATAGCCCATCGGAGTCGACTCGGCAGATCCGGAACCCGTCCGGCAACAGCCCGTCTCCGAGCAGGCGGAGCACCGCCTCCAGCAACTCAGCCGCCCCGGCCTTGCCTTCAAGCCGCAGCAGGTGCTGCCCGATCAGCCAGCTCACTCCCTCGACGAGGGTGGCGTCCTCATCGAACAATGTCTGGAATCCGGCGCCGCGTGTGGCAGCCGAGTCCTGCACCCCCACCCCGGGCGTCGAATGCCGCCGGAAAGGCCCGTACCCGAGATAGAGCCAGCCCTCAGGCCGAGGAGACCAGGCCCCGTCGGACTCGGGCTTGGGCTGGTCAGACCGACTGGATTGGGTACGCCATCGAACGAACCCGCCACTGCGGCTCCACATGACCGCCGCTATGACTCCGCCTTCTGTGCTGAAAGGATCGTGCTCTGGTGAGCGAGCCAGGTGCACCCTGACGCCGGGTTCTGGGAAGGGCAGCGGTTCGAGCGTGTCCTCTCCGTCCGATTTCCAGACTCCACCCATGGCCAGCGTCCCACCATTCTCGGGACCGCCGAGCGCGAGCATCATCGCCTGGAGCAAGGAACTCTTGCCCGAGCCGTTCCGCCCGGCCAACACCGTCCAGCCCGCATACGAGCCGTCCGGACGCTGCGGGAATTCAAGGTCGACCCTGCGTGGGCCGTCGAAGCCGCGTACGCCGGCGATCTCCAGCCTGGTGACGTGCATCCACACCTCCCGAGCGCTCGTGATGCCCTGCAACTCTAGGGCCGAGGGCAGCACGCCACCCTGTCCTGACCAGGTGGGTTCAGGAGCAGGGGAGCGCGAAGCCGACGGCCTTGCCCAGGCCGGGACGGCTACACGTGGGGGTGGCGTAGACCGCGCAGTGGCCTGCCGTCAGGCCCCGTACGAGCGAAAGTCCCCGGCCACCCAGGCTGAGCGAGGCGATGACGGCATCGAGATCCTCGCCCATCTCCGGCGCTTGCTCCTGTCGCAGCAACTCGGGCACGCGTCCCAGGCAGGGGTCGGCGTCGGCCAGCTCGCACCAGACCGGCCGACGGTCCACCCCGGCATAGAGAACGCGTAGCTCGTACGGGGGCGGGGCATGCCGTACCCCGTTGGCGGCCAGCTCGGCGATGACCAGCTCCGCATCGGCGACCGCCTCGGCGACGACACCCGCCTGGACGAGCAGGTCACGAACGATCACCCGAGCACGGTGCTCCACCCGCCCGTGCGGAAGCCGCCAGACCGACACCCCCCACGGAACCGCCCCCGCCCGCGCCTGCTGCCTTGTGACCGAACCCCACATCGACGCCACCTCCTCGTGACAATGTGTCCCTGAATATGGACACACAGTGACTGCTTCTTTGCAAGAGTGACTCAAGATCACCATTTGGGCAAGCTTGTAGAAGTAGAATTTTGTAAACCACTGGGAGGCGATCACATGGCGACCTCGACACCGACGATCCGGAGCAGATGGCTCGGCAACGCAATGCTCAGAGCGCGCAAGGGCGCAGGGCTGACACTCGACCAGGCCGCAGCGCGAATCGGCTGGCAGGGCTCCAAGATCAGCCGTGTGGAGAACGGGCTCGTCCGCGTCCATTGGGGTGACATCCAGGACCTTCTGGACGCCTACGAGGTCGCCGACGAGGCACTGCGCGCGTCACTGATCACCCTTGCCAAGAGCCTCAAGGAGCAAGGCTGGTGGCGAGGGCACGGCGCGACGCTGAGCCATCCGTACGCGGACTTCCTGAGTTTGGAAGGCACCGCGCGGGACCTGAGCGTCTACCAGCCTCAGGTGATACCCGGCCTGCTGCAGACGAGGGGGTACGCCATGGCCATGGTGGGCTCCAGCAAGGTCTGGGAGAGCCCTGAGGAAGTCGAGCAGTTCGTTCAGATACGCACTTCGCGGCGGGTCATTCTCACCCGCCCGTCGCCTGTCCAACTGTGGGCCGTCGTCGGCGAAGCCGCACTCCGCCAACGGCTGGGCGGGCACGAAGTGATGAAGGAACAGTTGGAGCACCTCATCCAGATGGCCGCCCTGCCCAGCGTCACACTGCAGGTCCTGCCCTTCACCGCAGAGGCCGCCACTGGCATGTTCGGCCCTTTCACCCTCTTGTCCTTCGCGGACCCAGTGCTGTCGGAGGTCGTCTTCCTGGAGAACCTCGTCGGCGGGCTTTACCTTGAACAGCAGGACGAAATCGGCCAGTATCGGCTGGCGTACAACCATCTGCGCGCTTCGGCTTCACCCCCGAGGAAGTCCGTGCAGCTGATCCGTGATGTCCTGGAAGAGTTGACGGAGGTGTGATTCCTCTGGAGCCACGTGAAACGCCGCGAGATCGGTACGTCAGTGGCCCCTGGCGCAAGTCCACCCACAGCGGCGACAAGAGCGAGTGCGTCGAGGTCGCAAGCTTCCGTTCTGTCCAGGTCGGCGTGCGCGATTCCAAGAACCCGGACGGTCCGATCCTGGTCTTCGATCGGGCGGTCTGGGCCGCTTTCATTCGCCGGGTCAGGTGACCACAGCGCGCCGTGGCCCGTCTGCCAGGATGCGGTCATGGGTGACGTGACGGTGGTGAAGGTGCCCCAGTGGCAGGGGTCCAGCGTGGCGCAGGCCAGGTTGCTGGCGCGCGGTGCCGATCTGCTCGCCGGCACCGTGCCGGGCGCGCGGGTGCTGTCCGTACGAGTGCCGGACGCGGCGGGCACCGAACGGAACGGCGTCCGATCCCTGGACGTGCTGACCGGTGTCGCGGCCGAGGCGCGTGCCGCCCTCACTCGGGCGGGCGGTACGGCCATCACGGTGGGTGGGGACTGCGGTGTCGAGTTGGAGCCGGTGTCCGCCGCGCTGGCCCGGCACGGCGACGCGCTCGCCGTGGTGTGGTTCGACGCGCACGGCGACCTGAACACCCCCGAGTCCTCGCCGTCACGGGCCTTCCACGGCATGGTGCTGCGCACGCTGCTCGGCCAGGGCCCGGCCGAACTGGTACCGGAGCGGCCGCTCCGGCCCGGCCAGGTCGTCCTCGCGGGTGCACGCGCGCTCGACGAGGCCGAGCAGGCGTATATCGCCCGGACCGGCCTCAGCCTCGTCCCCGTCGCCGACCTGCGCACCGGCCCCGGCCCCTTGGTCGAGGCCGTCGCCGCCACCGGCGCGACCAAGATCTACGTCCACATCGATCTGGACGTCCTGGACCCTGGCGCGTTCGGCTCGCTCAGCTGCCCCGAACCCGGGGGGCTCTCACCGCAGGCCCTCCGAGCGGCCGTCCAAGCTCTCACCGGCCGCTTCACCCTCGCCGGCCTGGGTATCACCGAGTACGCTCCGTCCCGCCTCGAAGACCAGACGATCCTCGCGGCCCTCATCCCGGATCTCCTTTCCTTCTGAGCGGGGGTGTCGAATGGGGGCGAGCCCGTTCGTAGTCAAGGTGAGGGGCCGGCAACGGGCCGGTCGCCACTTGTGAGGAGAGCATCATGACCGCCATCTACACCTTCGACGTCTTCTCCACCCTCGACGGCTACGGCTCCTACGACAGCAACGGCGACTGGGGCGGCTACTGGGGCAAGCAAGGCCCCGACTTCCTCGACCGCCGCCTCGCCCTGTACCGCGAGGAGCAGCGGATGGTCCTCGGGGCCAATACCTTCCGGCAGTTCGTGGCGGCGCTGGGCCCGAGCACCGAGGAGTCCAAGGTGAGCGACCCCGTGAACACCCGGATGAGGGACCTGCCGACGACGGTGGTGTCGACGACGCTGGAAGGATCCCTCGGCTGGCCGGACGCGGACGTCGTGAGCGGCGATGCCGTCGACGTCGTCGCCCGGCTCAAGGAGGAGTCGAAGGTGCCGTTGCGCTCGCACGGCAGCCTGTCGATGAACCGGGCGCTGATGGCCGCCGGCCTGGTCGACCGCGTCCAGCTGACGGTCTTCCCCGTGATCTCCGGACGGACCGGAGCGGACCCGATCTTCCAGGGCGCGGCCGACTTCGACCTCGAACTGATCGAGAGCCGGACGCTCGACGGCCACACCCAGGAGCTGATCTACCGCCCCACCCTGCATGCCTGAGTCCGTTCATGAACCTTTGTGCCGGTCGTCGGCCGCCTGACGGTGGGACGCGCCGGGAGAACGGGGCCTGATTCTCCCGGCTCGCCCCGGACCCGCCCACGCAAGATCTTCCGTTCTGGAGCGAGCACTCAGATGTGGTCCTCCAGCGCGGCCAGGAGCTGCCGCTTGGGCTTGGCGCCGACGATCTGCCGGACGACCTCGCCGTCCTTGTAGAGGTTGAGCGTGGGGAAGCCCATCACGCCGTACCGCGCCACGATCTCCGGGTGGTCGTCGCCGTTCAGCTTGGCGATCGTGATGCGGTCGCCGAGCTCGGCCTGGAGCTGGTCAAGGATCGGCGCGATCATCTTGCAGGGCGGGCACCACTCCGCCCAGAAGTCGACCAGTACCGGCCTGTCGCCGCGCAGCACCTGCTCGTCGAAGTTCTCCGTGGTCAGCGTGATCATTGCTGTTCTCCCGTGTCAGGACGCAGCCGGGACAGGCCCGCGCCAGCTGGTCGGCCACTTGGGCCCGTCGCCTGATCAGGGTGCGGATCTCGGTGTCGATCTCGGCGAGCTTGCGCTGGTAGACCGCGACGGGCTCGGGGCAGGCCGCGCCGACCTCGCGGCCCGACCGCAGGCACTCCACGAACGGCCGGGTGTCCTCCAGCGTGAAACCCGCCGCCAGCAGCGAGCGGATCTGCTCGACCAGCCGTAGATCGGACTCGTCGTACCGGCGGTAGCCGTTGGACGCGCGCTCCGCCGAGATCAGCCCCTGCTTCTCGTAGTAGCGCAGCGCGCGCGTGCTCACCCCGGCCCGGTCGGCCAGCTCCCCGATCCGCATCGGCCCTCCCTGATTCCGTACGCGACGCTATGCCTTGACACCGGCGTCAAGGTCAAGCCCGGAGCGGCGCGATTTCATCCCGGCGGCCGCGGCGAGGATCAGTGCGAGGGCGACCAGGAGTGCGCTGGCCCATAGTGGTGAACGGTGTCCCAAGCCCGCGGCGATGGCGGCGCCACCGGCCCAGGGCCCGATCGCGGCGCCCACGTTCAGGGCGGACGTCGCGAACCCTCCGGCCAGCGCCGGTGCCCCGGCCGCCGCGTACAGGGCCCGGGCGATCAGCGTGGAGCCGACGGCGAACGACAGGGTGCCCTGGACGAAGACGAGCGCGATCGCCACGATCGGGTTCCCGGCCATGAGCGCGAAGGCGGTCCAGCCGATGAGCAGCGCCGTACCGCCGATGACCAGCAGCGGAACGGGACGTACATCGGCGATCCGGCCGGCCGCGGACACGCCGAGGAACGAGCCCGCGCCGAAGAGGGCCAGCAGGGCCGGTACCCATGCCCCTGCGATTCCGGTCACTTCGGTGAACAACGGCGCGAAGTAGGTGAACGCGCAGAACGTCGCCCCGTTCACCAGTGCCCCTAGGAGCAGGGTGACCTGAAGCCTCGGTTCACGCAGGACCTTGAACTCCCCGCGCGCGCTTAGGGCGGACGTGGAGGTGGAGGCGGGCCTGGCGGTGTCGGCCGGTACGGAACGGAGGATCGCGAGGATGGCCGGGACCGTGATGAGGGCGACCGCCCAGAACGCGGATCGCCATCCCCAGAGCTGGCCTAGCAGCGCGCCACCCGGAACGCCCGCGACGCAGGCGATGGTGGTGCCGCCGAGGAGGATGGACGTGGCGCGCCCTTTGGCGTTCGGCGCGACCATCGCGGCAGCGGCGCCCAGGGCGACCGCCAGGAAGCCGGCGTTGGCCAGGGCGCTGACCACGCGGGTGGCCAGCAGGACCGCGTAGCTGGTGGTGACCGCTCCGAGGACGTGCGCCAGGAGGAAGACGGCCAGGAACGCCAGCAGCGCGTTCCGGCGGGACCAGCGGGCGCTCAGCAGCGCCATCAGCGGCGCGCCGACGACCATCCCGGCGGCGAACGCCGAGGTGAGCGAGCCCGCGGCCGTGATGGACACGTCCAGGTCGGCCGCGATGTCCGGCAGGAGGCCGGCGAGCATGAACTCCGACGTCCCCTGGGCGAAGACGGCGAGGGCGAGCAGGTACAGAACGAAGGGCACAGCGAGACTCCGCAACCGCAGCGAGGCGGCGCCGGGCGCGACGAAGGCGCGCGGCTACCGCAGGCGAACCCGGCGGGCGGCACGAAGGGGCGCCCGTTCCAGGTGGGACAGCCTGTGTCAGAGAGACACAGCCCTCATCACGGAGGTCGGGTGGCGATGATCGCAGCCGGCGATGAGCGCGACCTCAGAGGGCCGCGCGACGCCTCGTGGGCCGCGCGTCAGGTAGCCACCGGACGACCGGTGGCTAGAGTCTTGACGCCTCGGGGCTGGACATGGGTTGCAGCCTAAGGGACGGCCGGGACGGTGCGTCCACTTGTTTTCCGGTCGTACGGGGCCGTTCCGGTCGTACGCGGTCCCGGTCGTACGCGGCCCTGGTCGTACACGGTCCCGGTCGTACGCGGGCCGGGCGGTCAGTCCTTGCGGCCGGTGGTGGCGACGGTGACGCCCAGGCCGATCATCATCAGGCCGCCGGTGCCGCCGATCGCGGCGAGGCGGCGGGGCGAGCCGGTGAGCCAGGTCCGGGCGGTGGCCGCGGCCAGGCCCCAGACGCTGTCGCAGAGCAGCGCGATCAGGCAGAAGACCAGGCCGAAGATCAGCATCTGGGTGGGCGCGCCGCCGTTGCCCGGGACGACGAACTGCGGGAGCACTGCGGCGAGGAAGACGACGGTCTTGGGGTTGCTCACGCCGACGACGAAGCCCTGCCAGAGGGCTCTGTTACGGGGCGAGTGCTCCTCCTCGAAAGCGAGGCGGCGGTTCCGGAAAGCCTGGACGCCCAGGTAGACGATGTACGCGGCGCCGGCCAGCTTGAGGACGGTGAAGACCAGCACCGAACGTTCGACGATCGAGCCGATGCCGAGGGCGACCGCCACAACCAGGACCAGAGCGCCGATCTCGTTGCCCAGAACGCTGGCCATCGCCGTACGTCGGCCGTGGGCCAGGGCCCGGCCGACCACGAAGAGGATGGTCGGGCCGGGGATCAGGATGATGGCGAGGGCCATCGCGGAGAAGCCCAGCAGCTGTTCGGTCGACACCATGGGCGCGACCTTAGAAGGGAGCGCGTCCCACGCGCACCTCAATAAACCTCGCACCTCAATAAACCTCGCACCTCAGTAAGCGCATCTCAGTAAAACGCGCGCCTCAATACACACGGACCTCTGCAGTACACACGGACCTCTGCGCGGGATCAGGTCTGGCCGGGTGCGGGTTTTCCTGTACGGGAGGCCAGGCGGAGCAGGGAACGGTCGGTGCCGCGCGCTCCGATGGCGCAGAGGCCTACCGGGAGGCCGTCCACCCTCAGGTGGGGCATCACGACGGCGGGCAGGCCCGCGATCGAGGCCAGGCACGTTAGGCGGAGGGTCTGGAAGCGGTACGCGTCCATGGCGGCGGGGTCCAGATCCACGTGCGGGGCCGGTGCCGTTGCCGCGGGCAGCAGAAGGACCGTTCCGGGCTGGATCGCGCTGTGCAGGGTCTCGCGCGCCTCGTCCAGGATGCGCTTGCCCGTGTCGAGGTCCTGGGGCTTGAGGTCACGGCCTAGTGCGAAGCGGGCCATCACACCTGGGCCGAGGGATCCGGGGTGGGCCTCGATCCACGCGCCGTGCTGCTGCCATGCCTCGTCGCCCTGTACGGACCGGAACGCGGCGAACCACTCCTCCAGCCGACCGCCCATCAGCGACTCGATACGGCGCATGGGGGTGAGGGCTTCGCAGGCCGTTTCGAACGAGGCCCGCGTTGCCGGCTCCGCCAGTGCCAGAACGTCCTCGGCGATGACGAAGGACAGGGGAAGGTCCGCGTCGCCTGGGGGCAGCAGTACGTCGCCGGCTCGTTCCAGTAGTTCGGGGTCGCGCGCGAACCAGCCGATGGTGTCGAACGAGGCCGCCAGAGCGAGTAGTCCGTCCGAACGCACCGCGCCGTGGGTCGGGCGCAGGCCGTAGAGGCCGCAGTGGGACGCCGGTACGCGCACGGACCCGGCGGTGTCGGTTCCCAGGCCCAGGTCCACGAGGTTCAGCGAGACGGCCGAGGCGGGGCCGTTGCTCGATCCGCCGGTGATGCGGCCTGGAGCGGCCCCATTGGGCGGGGTCCCGTAGTGCCTGTTGGTGCCGTTCAGGCTGAACGCGAGCTCGTCGGTCTGGGCGAGCCCAGTGACCTGTGCCCCGGCGTCAAGGAGTGCTTGGACGGCCCAGGCGTTCCGTTCCTGTACGGGAGCCTCGGCCAGCCAGTCGGGGTTTCCCGCGCCGATCTGCTGTCCGGCTATGGCGAACAGGTCCTTGACCGCGACCCGTACACCGGCGAGAGGGCCGTCCACGGCACCGCTCGCCAGAGGCTCTCCGGTAAGGAGGTCTCCGGTCACCCGCCAGATGGGGCCGGGCACGCGCTCGTCCATGTGCCTCCTTCTCGTTCCGAACCCCCGCCATTGAGCACCGTACCGGCATCCAGGGTGACGACCCGATCCGCGATGCGCCGGGCGACCCGGGGGTCGTGGGTCACGAAGACGATCGCCAGGCCCTCGTCGCGGCGCAGCCGGGCGAGCAGGCGCAGGATCCGTTCCTGGGCGAGGACGTCCAGGCCGGTCGTGGGCTCGTCGGCGAGCAGGATCCGGGGGCGGGAGGCGAGCGCGCGGGCGAGCGCGACCCGCTGCCGTTCGCCGCCCGACAGCGTCGCCGGATGCCGCGCCGCCAAGGCCGGGTCGAGGCCGACGCGTTCCAATAGCTCCGCGACGCCGTCACGGCCTCCCAGGGCTTCGGCCACGACGCGTTCGACGGTGTAGCGGGGATCGAACGAGGCCTGGGCGTCCTGGAACACCAGCGCGGTCTCGCGCCGCAGGGCCCGCCGGTCGCGGTCGCGCAGCCGCCAGACGTCTCTGTCCCCGGCCAGGACCCGCCCGTCCTCGGGACGGTCGAGTGCCGCGAGCACGCCCACGAGCGTGGACTTGCCCGATCCGCTGCGGCCCACGACCGCGACCGACTCGCCCGTACGGACGTCGAGGTCGATGCCGTCCAGCGCGACCGTCGTACGGCCGCGCCCGTGCAGAACGCGGCGAACGCCGCGCAGCGACCGCACCACCTCGCCGCCGGGCGTGCCCGCCTCGAACGGGGTGTCCAGGCGCGCGGCGGCGACGAGTTCGCGGGTGAACGGGTGCTCCGGCTCGTTCAGAACGCGCTCGCTCGGTCCCTGCTCGACGATCCGGCCCTCCGACAGGACCGCGATCTCGTCCGCCCAGCGCCCCGCGACCTCCAGATCGTGGGTGATCAGCAGCACCGCGCGGCCCTGGGCGCGGATCGCGTCGAGCACCTCGGCCTGCGTGTCCGGATCGAGCGCGGTGGTCACCTCGTCGGCGATCAGCAGCTCCGGATCGAGGACGGTCGCGACGGCGAGCGCGGCCCGCTGGACCTGGCCGCCCGACAGCTCGTACGGGCGCGCCTCCCAGACCTGCCCGGCGTCCAGCCCGCAGCGTTCGAGCGCGGCGGCGCCGAGCTCCTGGGGGTCGCCCGCGTCGTGCGCCCGTACGGTCTCGGTGAGGTGGCGGCCGATCGTGATCGTCGGGTTGAGCGCGGCGAAGGCGTCCTGGAAGGCGTAGCCGACCCGGCGGCCCCGGACGCGGCGCAGGTCGCGGCGGTTCAGCCCCATGACCTCGAGGTCGCCGAGCAGGATCGTCCCCTCGACCCGTACGGACGGATCGTTCAGCCGGACGATCGAGCGCGCGGTCAGGCTCTTGCCGCTACCGCTCGACCCCGCCAGCGCGACGATCCTGCCCGCCGGGACGTTCAGCGACAGCCCGCCCACGACCCGGCGCCCGCCCGGGACGGTCACGGCCAGGTCGCGGATCTCCAGCGCGTTTGGCAAGCCCGCGTTCGGCAAGCCCGCGTTCGGCGTGCCCGTGCTCGTGTTCGGGGAGCCCGTGGTCGGCGAACCCGCGTTCATCGGGCTTCCTTGGAGATGGTCGAGGCCAGCACGTTCACCGCGAGGATCGTCACGACGACGCAGGCGGCCGGGAACGCGACCGTGTACCACTCGCCGGTCAGCAGGTGAGCCTGCGCCTCGGTGAGCAGGTTGCCCCAGCTCGGGCGGTTCGGCGGTACGCCGAGGCCGAGGAAGCTCAGCGTGGACTCGGTGAGGATCGCGTGGCCGACCTCGAACGCGGCGATCGAGGCGACCGGGGGCAGCGCACCGGGCAGCAGATGCCGGCCGAGCACTTGGCGGCGGGACAGGCCGAGGCCGTACGCGGCGCGCACGTACGGGCGTTCCCGGAGGCTGTTCAGCTCGGCCCGGGTGACCAGGGCGACCGGCATCCAGGCGGTGGCGGCGACGGCGAGGATCACCGTGCCGAGCGACGGGCCGGCGACGGCCGACAGCGCCAGCACGACCACCAGCATCGGCAGCGAGAGCAGCACGTCGGCGGTCCGCGAGATCGCCTCGTCCAGCCAGCGCGGCCCGGCCGCGGCCAGCCCGCCGAGCAGGACCCCGGCGACCACGGTGATCGCGGCGGCGGCGATGCCGACGAGCAGCGAGGTGCGCGCCCCGTACAGCAGCCGGGCCAGCAGGTCGCGGCCGATCTGGTCGGTACCGAGCGGGTGGCCGGGCGAGCCGGGCGGCAGGCTGGTGGCGGCCGTGTCGGTCGCGATGGGGTCGTACGGGGTGAGCAGCGGCGCGAAGGCGGCGGCCAGCGCGAACACCGCGAGGACGAGGGCCGCGGCCCAGATCCCGGGGCGCCGTACGGGGATCCGGACGGCCAGCAGCCCGCGCGTCGCGGGAGCCGACGCCGACGTCCCGTCCCCCGAGAACGGGGCGTCGGCGTCGAGTTCGGAGGTCCCAGCGGGCGATGCGGTGGCGGGCGGTGTAGTGGCGGGCGGTGTAGTGGCGGACGTTGCGGTGTCAGGCGATGGAGGGCCGGGTGAACCGGTGACGGATGATCTAGTGGACATGTGACGCCATCCCCGTCTTTCCGGTCAGGCGGACGCGCGGATCGAGCCAGGCGACGGCGAGGTCGCCGAGCAGGTTGGCCAGGACGACGATCACACCGGTGACCAGGACGACGGCGGTCAGCACCGGGTAGTCCTGCTCGCGCGCGGCCAGCACGGCCTGCCGCCCGACGCCCGGCCAGGAGAAGATCATCTCGGTGGCGTAGGCGCCCGCGATCAGGCCGCCGACGCCCACGCCCAGCCGCGCGGTGAACGGGACGAGCCCCGGCCGCAGCAGATGCCGGACGGTCACGATCCACCGCGAAAGGCCGCGCGCCTGGGCGTTCTCCACGTGGGGAGCCGAACGGAGCCGCCCGACGCCGGTCTCCACCAGCCGCGCGTACGTACCGAAGTGGTGCCCGAACGCCAGCGCCAGCGCGGGCAGCACCAGGTGCGGTACCAGGACGCCCAGCGTGACCGGCTCGCCGGGACGGGTCAGGCCACCGGACGGGAAGAGCTGGAGCCAGGCCGAGAAGATCCAGAGCAGCAGCAGCGCGGTCACGAAGCCGGGCATCCCGCCCAGCGCGAACAGGCCGGTCTGGATCCCGCGCCGCAGCCATGCCCGGCGGGTGAGGGCTGCGGCAAGCCCGGCGGCGATCGCGCCGGCCACGCTGAGCAGCACCGCGACGGCGGTCAGCAGCACGGTCCACGGCGCGGTCTCGGCGAGGATCGCGGTCACCGGACGGCCCGTACCGTACGAGGCGCCGAAGTCGCCGCGGACCGCGCCCGCCGCCCAGCGCCCGTACCGGACCGGCAGCGGGTCGTTCAGGCCCATCTCGCGCTCCAGCCGCTCGACGGCGGCGGGGCTCGGCGGGCGGCCGCCCGAGCGCGCCTCCAGGACCGACGCGGCCGGGCTGCCCGGCGCGACGTCGAGCAGGAGGAAGCACAGCGCCGAGAGGGCGACGACGACCGCAAGGGCCGTCGCCGCCCGCCTGAGCAGGAACCGTCCGATCACCGCGCCGGGACCTCGGCTCTCAAAACCTCGCCTTTCAGGACCACGACCACTTCTCGGCGTTCCAGAAGAAGCCGTAGCCGTGGTGGCCGAGGGTGCGCCGCTGCGGTCCCTTCAGCGTCTCCGGTACGGCGTTGGACGTGTGCAGGTAGGCGATCCACACGAACGGCGGGTCCTCGGCGAGGGCCTTCTGGAAGTCGGCGTACGCGGCCTTGCGCTCGGCCGGGTCGGAGGTACCGCGGGCCTTGTCGAGGGCCTTGTCCACGTCCGGGTTGCTGTACGTGCCGTAGTTGGAGCCGCCGTTGGCCAGCGCCTGGGAGGAGTGGAACGGGCCGTACACCGACGAGTCGGGGTCGTACGGTGTCCCCCAGCCGACCACGAAGGCTTCCAGCGCGCCCCAGTTCTTACGGACCCAGTCCCTGGGACGCGGGTTCGGAACGACGTCGAAGCCCTGCTTCTTGAGCTGGGTGGCGGCCACGTTCAGGATGGCCACCCGTGCCGAGTCCTCGGCGAACGTGCTCAACTCGAACCGCACCGTCTTGCCGTTCTTGTCCGCCCACAGGCCCTGCCCGTTCTTGGCGTATCCGGCGGACGTCATCAGCTCGTTCACCTTGGCGGGGTCGAAACCGAACGGTGCGGCGCCCTCGGCCTTGTACGGGCTCTCGTCCAGCGGTCCGGTGGCCGGGCTCCCCTTGCCCAGCAGCACGCTCTTGACGAACGCGTCGCGGTCGACGGCGTGGTTCATCGCCTGGCGGACCCGCTTCTCCGCGAAGACGGGGTTCGCGAAGTTGAGCATCAGGGCCCGGTAGTCGGCCGTCGGGTAGGTCTCCAGCCGGAGCCCGTCCTGGTCCTCGACCTTGGCCGCCTGCTGCGGCTGCACGTGGGCGCCGTCGACCTCGCCGTTCTTGAGCTGGATCAGCCGGGCGGTGTCGTCCGGGACGTACTTGATGATGATCTTCGGCAGCTTGGGCGCGCCCTCGTAGTAGCCGCCGAACGCCTCCAGCTCCGCGTACTGGCCCGGCTTGTACGTGGTCAGCTTGAACGGCCCGGCCCCGACCGGGCTCTGCCCGAAGCCCGCATCCGTGATCTTCTTGCCCTTGAGCAGGTGCTCGGGCAGCAGGCCCATCGACAAGGCGTCCAGCAGCGGCGCGAACGGCCTGCTGAGCTTGAGCTTCACCGTCGTGTCGTCGGGCGTCTCGACCGCCTGGACCGCGCCGAAGTTGCGCGACATCGGCGCGTCGGCGGCGGCGCCCTTGACGGCGTCGATGGTGAACTTCACGTCCCGCGAGGTGATCGGCTTGCCGTCGTGCCAGGTCAGGCCGGACCGCAGCGTGAACGTGTAGTCCTTCTCGTCCTTGGAGACGTCCCAGGACTCCGCCAGCCCCGGCACCACCTTGTTGGCGGCGTCGTGCCGGGTCAGGCCGCGGAAGACCAGCTCGGTGACCGGGTCGGTGTGCTCGTCCTGCAGGGCAGGGTTGAGCGTCTCCGGCTCGTCCCCGATGGCGTACGTGAACGTTCCGCCGTCGCGGCCCTGCGCGGCACCGCTTCCGCCGCCGGTTCCGCAGGCGCCGGCCAGGAGGGTGCTCGCGACGGCGAGCGCGCCGATGACGAGGGCGGGCTTTCGCATAAGTCTCCTAGTTGCACATCATTTGCAACAAGAGACTATAACCGCCCCGGAACCGGACGGACGTCACGGGGCACCGCTCAACGATCTTCAGGCCAGCGATCTTCAGGCGGGCGGCCCGGTCCTCCTCGGGCAGGCTCAGGCGGGCTCAGGCGGGCAGGACGCTCCACTGCCCCTCGCGCCAGACCAGCAGGTCACGGGTCAGCAGCTGGCCCGCCGGCACGTCCCAGGCCGGATCGGGATCCCCGTCGGCCTGCTCCTCCGACCACACCCGCTCGACGGCCCAGCGCAGCTTGCCGATCCCGTCGAGGTGGCCCGTACCGGAGGCGACGAACACGTCCCGCGCCGGGACCGCCACCACCAGATCGCCCTCGACGTCCTGCGCCAGCTTCTCCAGGAACCCCTCGTCCAGCAGCAGGCTCGCCTCCAGCCCGCCCCTGCCGCCCTGCGCACCCGGGCCGGCCGGGGCGCCGTCGGCGGGGCCTGCCTCGCCGAGCGACACCGTCACCGCGCGGGCGTCGGGGTACCAGCTCATCCGCAGGTCGGGACGGAGGTTGCGCAGATTGATCACGGCGGTGTGGCGCAGCGTCTCGGGGGCGATCCCGAGCTCCGCGCAGTGCCGCCGGGCGACATGCTCGTAGCGGCGGCCGCCCGGCTCCGGGCGACGCGCCCCGGCGCTGCCGGGATCGTCGGCCAGCTCCAGGGCATAGCCGACGTACAACTCGCCCGCGAACGCGTCACGGACCGGCTCCTCCTGCGGTGGCAGCGGGAACTCCAGCTGCACCTCGGCCGGTACCCGTGCCTTCATCAGCGGGACGATGAGACTGGTCCGCGGCTCGGTCACGGCACGCTCCTCCTGAGGCCGGTGAGGTCCGAGCGGTCACACTACCGGGACCGCGCCCCGCGACGGCCGCAAGCCTCGCCGGGCCGCGATGTGATCATTACCGCCGTTCTGGGTACCGAAGACCACGGAAGATCACCCGAAGACCACGGGGTCACGTGCGCCCCCGGAGCCGGACGCGCACTTCTGGAGGGAATGTGAACTTCTGGGAGTACCTGGCCGACCGGCGCGAGCTGCTGGCCTTCGAGACCTGGCAGCACGCCAGCATGGTCTTCCAGTGCGTGCTGGCCGCGCTGGTGATCGGGCTGCTGCTCGGGGTGGCCGTACACCGGCGGCCGCGGTTCGCCGGCCTGGCCACCAGCACCGCCGGGGTGATCTTCACGATTCCGGCGCTGGCCCTGCTCGGCCTGCTCATCACCCCGTTCGGGCTCGGCGTGGCGCCCAGCGTGGTCGCGCTCACGCTCTACTCGCTGCTGCCGATCCTGCGCAACACGATCGTGGGCCTGAACGGCGTCGACCCGACGCTCGTGGACGCCGCCCGCGGCATCGGGATGGGCCGCGGCGCGGTCCTGATGCGGATCGAGCTGCCGCTGGCCTGGCCGGTGATCCTCACCGGCGTCCGGGTCGCGACCCAGCTGGCGATGGGCATCGGCGCGATCGCCGCGTACGTCTCGGGTCCCGGGCTCGGCGAGCAGATCTTCTCCGGCCTGGCCCGGCTCGGCGGCGCCAACGCGATCAACATGACGCTCGCCGGGACGCTCGGCGTCATCGTGCTGGCCCTGCTCTTCGACGGCTGCTACCTGCTGATCGGCCGACTCACCACCTCGCGAGGCATCCGTGCATGAGACCCCCGTCCCCGCTTCCGACGGCCCGGCTCCCGACGGCCCTGCTCCGGGCGGCACCGCTCCGGGGCCCGGCGGCTCCGCGGGCCTGACCGGGCAGGACGCCGACCGCGGCATCCAGCTGATCAACGTCACCAAGCGCTATCCCGGCCAGAAGACCCCGGCCGTGGACGACATCACGCTGACGATCCCGTCCGGCGAGATCGTCGTCCTGGTCGGCCCGTCCGGCAGCGGCAAGACGACCACGATGCGGCTGATCAACCGGCTGATCGAGCCGACCTCCGGCCGGATCATCGTGGCCGGGCAGGACGCCCTGACCCTCGATCCCAACGAGCTGCGCCGGCACATCGGGTACGTGATCCAGAACGCCGGGCTGTTCCCGCACATGACGGTCGGCACCAACATCGGCCTCGTCCCGCAGATGCTCGGCTGGGACAAGAAGCGGATCGCCGACCGTACCGAGGAACTGCTGCGGCTGGTCGACCTCGACCCCGCCACGTTCCGCGACCGCTACCCGCGCGAACTGTCGGGCGGGCAGCAGCAGCGTGTCGGCGTCGCGCGCGCCCTGGCCGCCGACCCGCCCGCGATGCTCATGGACGAGCCGTTCGGTGCCCTGGACCCCATCACCCGCGAGCGCCTTCAGGACGAGCTGCTGCAACTCCAGGAGGACCTCGGCAAGACGATCGTGTTCGTCACCCACGACGTGGACGAGGCGCTCAAGCTGGGCGACCGGATCGCGATCCTCGGCCAGGGCTCGCGCATCGCGCAGTACGCGACGCCCCAGGAGATCCTGCTCAATCCGGCAGACGAGTACGTCGAGCAGTTCATCGGCGGCAACCAGGCGATGAAGCTGCTGAAGTTCAGCCGGGTCGCCGACGTACCGCTCTACCAGGTCCCCGAGGTCCGGCCCGACGAGGACGCCGCCGACGTGCGCGCCCGGATCGAGGAGTTCGAGGACGCGGCGTTCGGCATCGTCCTGGACGAGCGGCGCCGCCCGCTGCGCTGGATCACCCTGGACGACCTCGACGGCCTGTCCGGGCCGGTCGGCGACCACGGCGAGGACACCGCCACCCCGATCCGCGGCCGGATCACCCTCCAGCAGGCGCTGGAGGCGCTGATCCAGATCGAGCAGGACTGGGTCCCGGTCGTCGGGCCGCGCAACGTCTACCAGGGCACGGTCACGCTGGCCACCCTGCAGAACGCGATCAAGGACATGAAGGAACGCACCCGGACCCGCCGGACGGCCCGCCCATGAGCACCCCACCCCTGGAAAGCAACGGGCCCGTGAAAAGCACCGGGCCCGCGAAAGGCTCCCCCGGGACGAGCACCAGGCCGGGGACGAGCACGGAGACGGTCGAGCAGTCGAAGGCCGAACTGCACGCCCCCACCGCCGGCCGCTCCTGGCGGGCCCTGCTCGAACCGCTCGCCATCATCGCCATCGGCGCCGCCTGGCTGCTGTACGTGCGAACTTCCGACCTGGACAGCATCGAGTCCCGCAGCCTGGGCCCGCGCTACGTGTTCCGCAAGATCTGGGAGCACATCGAACTCACCGCCGTGTCCACCCTCCTCGTCCTGGTCGTCGCCGTACCGCTGGGCATCGTGCTGAGCCGCCGCTGGGCCCGCCACGCCACGCCGCTGGTCCTGGTGATCGCCAACATCGGCCAGTCCGCCCCCGCCATCGGCGTCCTGGTGCTGCTCGCGGTCATCTGGGGCATCGGCTTCTGGACGGCCATCGTCGCCCTGGTCGCGTACGGGGTGCTGCCCGCCCTGCGCAACACCATGGTCGGTCTCCAGCAGGTCGATCCCACGCTGGTGGACGCCGGGCGCGGCATCGGGATGTCCGCCCGTTCCGTCCTGTGGCGGGTCGAGATCCCGCTGGCCGCCCCGGTCATCCTGGCCGGGATCCGCACCACCCTCGTCCTGATGGTCGGGACCGCCACCATCGCCGCGTTCATCAGCGGCGGCGGGCTCGGCGACCTGGTGACGTCGGGCGTCGTCACCCAGCGCACCCCGGTGCTGCTCACCGGCTGCATCCTGGTCGCCCTGCTGGCCCTGCTCATCGACTGGCTCGGCGGCATCGCCACCCGCCTCCTCGCACCGAAGGGGCTCTAGGATGACCGCCCGCTCAAGCGAGCCTCGCCTGACGCTGCCGCCCCGCTCGCCCCGCCTCGCACTCCTCTGCGTCCTGCTCCTCACAGCCTGCGGCGCCTGCGGCCTGAAACCGGCCTCGGCGTTCATCCCCGCCGTGGAGCCCGGCAGCATCCGGCCGATCCCCTCGTTCGAGAACGCCACGCTCCGGGTCACCTCGAAGGAGTTCACCGAGCAGCTCATCCTGGGCAAGATCGCCGTACTGGCGCTCACCGCGGCCGGCGCCGAGGTCGAGGACCACACCAACGTCCAGGGCAGCGTCACGGCCCGCAAATCCATCACCGGCGGCGACAACGACATCTCCTGGGAGTACACGGGCACCGGCTGGATCAACTACCTGGGCCAGGAGAATCCCCTACCCGATCCCCAGAAGCAGTTCGAGGCCGTACGGGAGCTGGACCTCAAGAAGAACAACGTCGCCTGGCTCGCCCCGCCCGCCCCGGGCAACAACACGTACACGATGGTGGTCACCAAGGAGAACCAGCGCGAATACGGGCTGAAGACGCTCTCCGACATGTCCGAGGTCCCCGTCTCCGCACGTACCTTCTGCGTCGAGGCGGAATTCTTCTCCCGCAACGACGGCCTACGCGGAATGCTCAAGACCTATGGCCTGGAGTACGGCTCGTCCGTTCCGCGAGGCAACGTCCTCCAGATGTCGGCGGGCGTCGTCTACAACTCCGCCGCCCAAGGCAAGTGCACCTTCGGCGAGGCGTACGAGACCGACGCCCGGATCCAATCGCTCGGCCTTTACCCCCTGGTCGACGACAAGAAGTTCTTCCCGAACTACAACCCGGCGGTGACCGTACGCGAGCCCGTCCTGCGCGACCACCCCGAACTCGCCACGATCTTCGCCAAGATCAGCCCCAAGCTCACCACCACCGTCCTGCGCGACCTCAACAGCAAGGTGGACGTCGAGGGCCGCGACCCCGTCTTCGTCGCCCGCGACTGGATGCGCGAGCAGGGCTTCATCCGCTGACCGGGCGACGGCGCCACCGGCCAGGTCCCCTAAAGTCGGCGGGGTGACGACGCCGAAGGCCCAGGGACAGGCACGCAGCCGTGCCGAAGAGCTCGAACAGGACGCCACCGCCCATCCGGACGAGCGGGAGGAGATCCTGCTCGACGCCGCCGGCCAATGGGGCATCGCGGGCGAGACCGAGCGTGCCCTGCGCCTGTACGAGGACCTCGCCACCACGGCCGCGGAAGAGCACGCGCAGTGGGCGATCTGCGGCAAGATCGAAGTGCTCGAAGGGCTCGGCCGGCGCGCGGAGGCCGACGCCGAGATCGAACGGCTGCGCCGATCGCGCCCCCACCCCGGCCCCGCGGGCCTGGTGGCGGAGATCATCGAGGAGCGGGGAGACCTGGAAGAGGCCCTCACCTGGTTCAACATCGCCTGCCGCGACCTGCTGGCTGACGACGGCGAGATCGAGGAGATCGACGAAGCCGCGCTGATGAGCCAGCTCGAACTCCAGGGCCGCCTGCGCGTCCGCGAGGCCCTCGGCCTCCCACCGGACTTCCTGGACGAGCGCATCGGCGACCTGCACGGGCAACTCGTGGACACCGACGCCTCCGCGCAGCCCCGCGCGGAGCAGCCCGCCGTCGCGGGATCCTTCTTCGTTCGCGCGGACGTGAAACGCGCCTTCGCCGAAGGGCTCGTCCAGATCGACGACCCCTCGACCGATGACGTGGACGCCTACTTCCTGCGCACGGAGCAGGTGTGGCGCGCGGGCGCCGACGCCAACGGCTCGGCGGGCTTCCACGTCCTCCCCACGACCGTGGACGACCTGCTGGCCTACGCCGAGGAGCTCGGCCTCGATCCGCGGGACCAGCGGACGCGCATCGGCTACCTCGAGGACCGTGCGGGCGAAGGCGCGGTCACCGTCTCCTGGCCGCCGAACCGCAACGACCCGTGCTGGTGCGCCTCGGGCCGCAAGTACAAGAAGTGCTGCGGTTCACCAAGCCGCCGGTGACCCCGGCCTGACCTCACCGCCGGCCGGCGGAACGATCCGCAGACCGGCCGGCGCGCCATCCTCGATCAACTTCCAGATCGCGCCCGTGTCCAGATGCTCCTCGACCAGATCGCCGAGGGCGTCCAGCGTCCGCTCGCGCAGCGCCGGGAACGACACGTCCGGCGCCGGAACGAAGTCCCGGCCCGCCCGCCGCGCCACATCGGCCAGGAAGGCCCGCCGGAAACCGTCGTTCTCCATGGCCCCATGCCAGGTGGTCCCCCACACGGCGTCCACCCGGCAGCCGTCCAGGAACGGCTCACCGCCCTCGACGTCCACGAGGCCGTGATGGATCTCGTACGCGGCCACCGGCTCCCCGTAGGCCCGCCCCTCCGGCCTTCCCAGCGTCTTGTGCTGCTGGAAGGTGACCTTCGCCGGAAGCAGGCCGAGCCCGCCGGCCCCTCCCGTACCGGACTCGACCTCGTCGTCGATGTGCCGGGCGAGCATCTGGAAGCCCCCGCAGATCCCGAGCACAGGACGCCCGTCCCGCGCTCGCCGCACGATCTCATCCGCCATTCCCCGTTCCCGCAGCCACGCCAGGTCCGCCACGGTCGCCCGGGTCCCCGGCAGGATCACCAGGTCCGCGTCGGCCAGATCCCCCGCGCTCGCCGCGTACCGCACCACGACACCCGGCTCGCAGGCCAGCGCGTCCAGATCGGTGAAGTTGGAGATGCGCGGGAACCTGACGACCGCCACCCGCAGGGTCCGGTTCCCGTACGGTGCCCGCGCGTCCGGGCGCGGGGCGTCCAGGGCCAGCGTGTCCTCCGAATCCAGGTACAGACCCAGCGTCCAGGGCAGCACTCCGAGCGTCGGCCGCCCGGTCAGCGCCTCCAGCTGATCCAGCCCCGGCTGCAGCAGCTCCCTGGCCCCGCGGAACTTGTTGACCACGAATCCCGCGATGAGCGCCTGGTCCTCGGCCTCCAGCAGAGCGACCGTCCCGTACAGGGAAGCGAAGACGCCGCCCCGGTCGATGTCGCCGACCACGATCACCGGGAGCTTCGCGGCCCGCGCGAGCCCCATGTTGACGATGTCCCCGGCCCGCAGATTGATCTCCGCCGGACTGCCGGCCCCCTCGCAGACCACCACGTCGTACTCGGCCCGCAGCTCGGCCAGGCTCTCCCCGACCACCGCCCGCAGCCGGTCCTTGTGCGCTCCGTACTCCAGCGCGTCCACCTCGGCCACCGGACGCCCCAGCACGACCACCTGGCTCCGCCGATCGCTGCCCGGCTTCAGCAGCACCGGGTTCATGATCGCCCTGGGCTCCACCCCGGCCGCCTGCGCCTGCATGTACTGCGCCCGGCCGATCTCCGCCCCATCGCTCGTGACCATCGAGTTCAGCGACATGTTCTGCGCCTTGAACGGCGCCACCTTCACCCCCTGCCGCGCGAGCCACCGGCAGATCCCCGCCGTCAGAACGCTCTTCCCCGCATCGGAGGTCGTCCCCGCCACCAGCAGCCCGCTCATCTCGCCATCCCCGCGATCATCGCCGCCGTCCCGACGACGGCCCGCGAAAGCCGAACGGCCCGCCGCACATCCCTCACCTGCGGCGCCCGCCCGTCCCCCATCTCAGGCCGCTCCTCGACCGCTCCGCCATAAGCGTTGACGCCGCCCAGCCGTACCCCCAAGGCCCCCGCGAAAGCAGCCTCACATCTTCCGGCATTAGGACTGGGATGCGCTGCCCCATCGTCCTTGAGCACCCGCCAAGCCTCAGGCGCCCGCCTCCCGGCGCACAGAACGGCGAGCAACCCGGTCAGCCTCGCCGGCACCCAATTGAAAGCATCATCGATCCTGGCCGCCGCCCACCCGAAATTCTCGTACCGAGGATTCCGATAACCCACCATCGCATCAAGCGTGTTAACGGCCCGATAGGCCAGCAACCCTGGAACACCCGCGACAGCCCCCCAGAACAGAGGCGCCACCGCCGCATCCGACGTATTCTCAGCGACCGACTCGACCGTCGCCCGAGCCAGCGCCCCCGCGTCCAACCCGGCCGGATCCCTGGCACACAGATGCGACAGCCTCTCCCGTCCTGCCTCCACGTCCCCGTCCTCAAGGACCCGGGCCATGGCAACGCCCTCACGCCCCAGCGAAGTCCCCCCAAGGACAGCCCACGTAGCGACCGCCGTAACCGCCACCCGAGACCTAGGCCGCCCCTTCGTCAGAGCCTCCGCAGCGAAACCGACCCCTGCGGCCCCCACGACAAGCACCCCCGCAAAAAGCGCCCCATTGACACGCGCATCCTTATAGAGCCGCTTCTCCAATAGGGAAGCCATCCGACCGAACGCGGCCACCGGATGCCCCCTGCGCGGATCCCCCAGAACAGCATCCAGGGCCACCCCGAGCAGCAGCCCCTTCCCGGTATCAGACGAGGCGAGCATCAAGTTCATCCCAGTTGCTCTCCAGCCAGTCCTGCGCCCGCCGAATGCGCGTCCCTGCCCCCGAACGCCAGATCCGCGCCCAAGCGCCGCCCTCGTTCTCCGCCCTGGCCCGCATCGCCTCGTACGACCGCTCGAACCGCACCCGCGCCGCAGGCAGCACCTCCCGCCGCCCGTCCCGGTCCAACCCATAGGCGTCGCAGAACAACCGCACTCTCCGTCCAACATCCACCTGGCAGAGCCGCCAGTCCCGATCGCCCGGATCAGCGATCGGCGCCCAATGCCTCAGAGTCGTCACGACGTCGTACATCCGCGTCGTAGGCCGGGCCAGATCGAAATCGATCAGCCCCACCGGCACGCCACCACGGAAGACCACGTTCTCCGGCGTCACATCACAGTGCCCGATGAGCTCCGGCTCCCCGTCCAACCGCGAAGCCGCCATATCCCAGGGAGCCCCCTGCGGCGCCTCGTACGACACCACGGCCTCGTGATACCGCCGCAACAACAGCGCCACTCCCCGCAGCGCCTCCTCCGTCACCGCAAACCCAGGCAACGGCCGCTGCGGCGTCTCCCCCGGCACCCAGCTGAGCACCTCACGCCCCCGCTCGTCCACCCCGAGCACCCGAGGCGCCCCCTCGAACCCCACACCCTCCAGATACCTGAGCAACCCATGCACGGCAGGACTGTGCGCCCCGTACGGCCGACGCACCGTCTCCCCCACCCGTACAACGCCCTCCGTCACTTCCCCACCGGAGAGCGGCACCTCCACATTCACCGCCACGGCTATAGAACATATGACGATCCGGACACCACCGAAGCCGCTTCCCCCGACCCGCCACCCGGATACGCCCGTGCGAAGACCATGGGTCGCGCTCTACACTCAGGGCCCAGCAGGCGCCCATAGCTCAGCCGGATAGAGCATCGGTCTTCTAAACCGACGGTCGGGGGTTCGAATCCCTCTGGGCGCACCACCCCTGGCCAGGGAAAATACCGCCCCCGGTGATCGCGCCGCCCCGCACCTGGGTCCAGGCTGAGGCCGATCTGGGGCCCGGACGCACCACGCATACCGGACGCCAACTCGCCAGATCGGCGCGACATGTGGCTGTTTGTCATGCGGGCAGGGCTGAGGGCGCATCGACTCCCAGTGAGCCGCTGCGGATCTCTATGCGGTTGTCCCTTCAAGATCGATGAACAGGTACCCGGAGCCGAAACTTTCGATCAACGCGGGACAGGGCCCTGAGGCGCGGGCCCACTTGTGTACCGGATCTTCAGCATCGCTGCGGGCGGCTCTGCTGAGGCGTCGGGTTTGTCTCTGGCGTCAGTGACCGGGTTTTGCGGGCTCTTACTGCTGCGGCGCTTCTTGCACCCTGGTCCCGGCGGTTTCGGCCGGCCCGCCCCGTGCTTGTGCTTGGCGCGGCGTTTGGAACCGGGCACCAGCCGGTGTTTCTTCATCACGTGGGCTGCGGTCTTCTTCGCGGCGCGGTGGGCGACCTCGGGGAGGACGGAGGTGTAGGTGTCGGCGGTGAGCACGACGCTGGAATGCCCCAGCATGTCCTGCACCACCTTCAACTCCACCCCCGCCGCCAACGCCAACGTCGCCGCCCCATGGCGGAGGTCATGCAGCCCGATCGGCGGGAGTCCCTGCTCGGCGATCAGGTCGCCGAGCAGCCGGGTGAGCCGGTCAGGGGCCAGCGGGTCACCGTTGGCCGCGGTGAACACATAACCGCTGTCGCAGTAGCCCGGTCCGGTTTCCTGACATTCCCGTTGCTGCCGTTCCCGGTGATCCCGCAGGGCCCGGACGGTGGTGCGGTCCAGGGCGATGACACGGGAACTGGAGGCGGTCTTGGGCGGGCATGCCGCCAGCAAGCCTTGTGCTGCTGGATCTGCTGGCAGATCACCGCCACA
Source organism: Actinomadura sp. 9N407 (assembly GCF_044326315.1). Lineage (NCBI taxonomy): Bacteria > Bacillati > Actinomycetota > Actinomycetes > Streptosporangiales > Thermomonosporaceae > Actinomadura > Actinomadura sp. 9N407. Next base: position 37,556 of record NZ_JBIRAW010000006.1, read on the forward strand.
CCATGGTCCAGGTCCACATCGCACCAGCGCAGGCCCCGCAAGGCGATCAGGTGAAACGCGGCATACAGCCGATGACTTCGATCGCGTGCAGGAACTCGGCGGACTCCATTACCGCCTACCGCTCGACGATCTTCCGGTTGTCGCCCATCTGCGTCATCGCCGCCCCGGGCATGGCACCGGCGAAGGCGGGACACTTGGCCGCGGCGGAGGGCAGGGTCATCGGATCCACCCCGGCCGCCACCTCCTGCCGGCCCGGCCCGAAGCGTTCGGCCAGCGAGCGGAGTTCGTCCAGGGAGAAGCCGTAGAGATCGGCCGCGTTCCCGGCGAGCATGGACGACGTCTCATCGGCGGGCACGCCGGAGAAAGCGAACCGGATGGCCTCCCGCGAGAAGGGGAAGCTCGCCTCGACATGCGGGTAGTCGCTGCCCCACATGATGTTGTCGACGCCCACGAGTTCCCTCTTGGCCGTCTCGCTCGGGTGCAGGAAGCTCGCCCCCACGTGGCACTGCCGCTTCCAGTACTCGCTGGGGCGCAGGGACAGCTGATCGACCACATGTGACCCGTGATAGGTGATCCCCTCACCGGCCAGCCCGGAGGGGGTGCGCGACGAGTCCGCGAACCGGTCCAGGGACTTCAGCAGGCTGGGAATCCAACCGACCCCCGCCTCGGTGAACACGACCTTGAGCCCGGGATACCGTTCGAGTACGCCACCCAGGATGAGGTGGCGCAGCGTCCGCTGATCCCACCACTTCATCTCCAGGAGGAAGAACATGTCGTCCTCCTGCCGGTCGCCCGTCCTCGGACCCGAGCCGCCGCTGTGGAAGTTGACCGGGACCCCCAGCTCGACGCAGGCTTCCCACAGGGGTCCGTAGTAGTCGTGATAGTAGAGCGGTGGCAGACCCGATCCCGGCGGCGCGCCAGGAAGCACCACCCCTCCGCGCAATCCCGAGTCGACGGCCGCGCGGATGTCCGCGACCGCCGCGTCGATGTCGTTCAGCATGACCTGGATCACGCCCGCGCGGCGCCCCTTCGCCATCGCGCAGAAGTCCGCCATCCAGCGATTGTGCGCCCGCAGCCCCGCTCGCCGGCGGTGCAGGTCGTCCGCGTCGCGCACGGCGGCCTGACCGCTCGCCAGGGAAGAGGTCGAGAAGAACGGCGGAACGGTGTTGGGGTAAAGAACCTCCGCCACTACCCCGTCTTCTTCGAGATCGCGCAGGCGACGATCGGAATCCCAGTTTCGGGAACCCTCCTCACCCTTCATGTCCTCATAGGGGATCTCATAGGTCGCTGCCCAGCGGTCAAACTCCTCCAGATAGGAGGACTCCAGATAGTCCCTGTATCCGGTAAGCGAGGCACCGCCATGACAGTCCACCGAGATCACGATGTGGCGGTCGTCTGCTGTGGCCATCAACGAATCCTTTCCAGCCATAAGACGTGTCGACGAGATGTCTTATAGACGCCGATGACGGCCGTCAGAGCGACGAGCCGAAATGATGGGTCGCCTCCGCGACCACGAAGTCCATATGGGCACCGGTCATGCCATCGCCGAACCCGATGTGCACCGGTCCCGCCCCCTCGTTGAGCTGCGAGTTGAACGTCCAGTCCACCTGCGGCAGGACGTGCCGGTTCGTTCCGAGGCCGAGTTCGATGACATGCAGCCCGTACTCCGGATTGGTCACCTCACGGAGCTCATCGGTGAAGTCGTCACCGCCGGCGCGCACGTCGGCGAGCACACCGCCCTTGAGTCGCAGCACGATCGGTGCGCGCTGGCTGAGCTCACGCCGGAGGCGGTGCGCGGCCCGGATCCGGGCGTCACCGGCATCGTCGAACCGCGGATCGCGGGCGACCAGGACGCCCGAGGCCACGGCGGTGCCGTCGATGATGAAGGGACTCGGGCGGTCCGCCGAGGGTCGGGCGGTGATGGCGATCTCGCAGTAGCTCGCCACACTGACCCACTGTCCGGTGGCGATGGTGGGCGAGGCCCAGGTGTCGACGGAGAGGTCGTCGGCAAGCGTGCAGACGAAGTTCGTTTCGCGCTCCCCGGCTGAGCACGGGCCCTTTGAGACGAAGGTGATCGGGTCGGTCCGGTTTCTGAGATCGTCAATCCACCGGCGGGACCCCTCACAGGCCGCCGCATAATCCGTCGCGAGCGTGAGCCGTAGCGTGTAGAGGGCCGTTTCGAGCCCGGCGTCGAAGCTGGCGATGGGGACGAGCAGGACCTTGGCCCCGCGGAAGCGCTTGCGAATCTCCCTGCTCACCAGCTGGTGCCGGAGGAAGAGGACCACGTTGGCTCCTGCAGGGAGCTCATCGGCCTCAGCCATCGGGATGCTCGTGAGCCCGTACCGGGAGGCGGCCGCAAGAAGCGCCTCATCGTCGCTGACCGCGTAGATTTCCCCGTTGGGAAAGACGTCACGTAGTTTTGCGGTCGAGACCCCCGTAGAGTTTCCGTACCCGCCGCCGGACGCAGGATGATCCTTCATTAGTACGCCTACCCGTCTCGCAATCCGATAGGTTTCTCACTCAGACACTCAAGGCAATAATGCGTACCTGTTTGAGCACTGTCAAGACCAACTAGTAGTCAAATTCTTGACCTGGACCACTCCAGAATCAATACACGAAATCACAGCGAAGCAGCGCTGCACAGCCGGCTACCACTGGTACCAGACGACGACCGCCCAGACAGCGGGATCCGGGTCGGCGCTCAACTGGCGGAAACAATTACCGTGGCAACTATAGGCGGGATCGCGGACGGAAGAACGCGCCGTGGCTAGAACTCGCCAATGGACCCTGCGCACGGCCCGGGCCGAGCATCGCGCGGTCGCGGGACAGGCCGGCGTCCACACGAACGTCGCGCCCCTTCCGATGGCGCTCGCGAAGCAGCCGCCGACGGTTTCCCGCAGTCACCGATGACGGCCACCGAAGTGGCCTCGGTTGCACCGACAATCCATACACGTTGAGAACCGAACACCCGGACCCCGAAATGCGCGAACTGTCATGAGATCTCTTGAGGTATCACCACCGTGGTACCGAAGATCGCCCGTGTCGGCATGTGAGACGATAATTCAGCTGACTCCGCCGGGGGCCGGCCGGCATGGGTCAGCCTCGCGGGTCGGGCCAGCGGTGGAGGCGATACGGAAGCCACCAGAGGTAAGGGCCGATCTCCGTTACCAGTCGATGTCTGCGGAGATCGTCCGCGACCGCCGGGGAGACCGATTCGAGCGTTGCCCCCCGGTCGAGGGCTCTGACGGCGTCGAGCTGGGCCTGCCGGCTGAAGGTGAGCCGACGCAGGCCGGCCCTCCGGGCGTCACGTACGTCGATGAATCCCGGCCCCTTCCGGAAGAACAGGCTTCCGTAACGGTACGAGTCCTGCCATCGGCGTGCGGCACCGCCATCGCCTTGGACGACGGCGGACGGCGGGTAGAGGCTGTGGAGGGGCGAGACCGGGAAGTCATCGTCACACGCCAGCGTCCACTGTGCGGGCAGGCCGATCCTCGTGAGCTCCCGGACGAGCGAGAGCTGTTCCAGGGCGAAGCCGAGATCGGCCCCCCTCCTGATGTCGACGTGCTCGGTCAGGTCCACCTTGCGAGCGCCCTGCTCGCTGAACCGGAGAGCGGAGGCGGTCGCCGCGCCCTCCTCGACGGCGGCGTCGCCGAGGAGCATCCCCGGGATCTCCCTGGCCGCGTCGGTGTACTCCCGCCAGAGCGTGACCCTGATGTTCGACATGGGGCTCCTCTTCAGCGCTGTGTGACCAGGCGCGACGCCTCTGGTCCGGTGTTCACGGCCCGTTGGTGGAAGCTCGACCTGGTTCGCTGCAGCTCGCGGTTCGTCGCCACGGCCGCGACCTGGACGAACTGGCCGTTGTCGGTGAAGACGACGCCGCGACCGCGCCAGTCCGCCAAGATCTGCGAGATGGCTTCTTCGGAGACGTCGCCGGTCAACGCGGCCGAGAGCTTGCGGGACAGCACCGGGACACTGCGTGGATCATCGAGCAGGCGGAACAGCGCGCGTTCCACCGGATCGTCGAGGACGAGCATCGACCAGCGGAAATGTGGTCGCGTGTTGATGAGGACGATGCTCCCGCCCAGGTCGTGATAGGTGAGGCGGCTCTCGGCCGCCGCTTCCCGCCAGTCGGCCGCGGCGGCTTGCAGCCGGTGGCCGAGCTCCTCTTCGATCCCTGCCGGTTGTGCGTCGAAGATGTAGGTGAGGTCGTAGCACTCGCTCTCGGGAAGATCGAAGATCAGCCGATGCGAACGGGCGGGCCGCAGATCCGGGAACCCAAGCTCCGGCTGGTTGAAGTAAGGGCTGAACCGCTCGATGGCGATCCGGCTGGCGGCCATGGGCGGTACCAGGTGGTGGAGTGCGGGGAGTTGCTCGATGACGTCTGTGTAGTCGGCGGGCGTCTCTCCTGGAAAGCCGTAGAGGTAGTTCCAGTAAACCCTGATGCCGAGCGATTCGGCGTCCCTGATGAGGCGCACGTTCTGGCAGCCTGTCACGCCCTTGTCCATCAGCTTGAGGACATGGCTGTTGAGGCTCTCGATGCCCGGCTGGATCGTGCCGACGCCCGCGTCGGCGAGGGCCTGCAGTTGGTGGCGCCGCAAATTCGACTTCACTTCGCAGGTGAGGCGCAGGTCGTGGTCGGCCTCGGCGAGCCGGGGCAGGAGCGAGGTGATGTAGGACATGTCCAGGATGTTGTCGACCACGTAGACATCAAGGATCCGGTGCCGTTCGACGAGCTCCATGATCTCATCATGGAACCGTCCGGGGCTCTTGCTGCGGAACTCCATGTACGAGCCGTTGAGCCCGCAGAAAGTGCAATGGTGCTTGGCTCCCCACCAGCATCCACGCGCTCCTTCCACCACGAGGGCCGGCTCGGCCCAAGAGCGTGCCACCGACGTTGACCACCGCTTGAAGAACTCGTCGTAGTCCGGCAGGACCAAGGCACCAGGCGGAATCGGCTTCTCCTCCATGGGGTTGGCCACGGAGGCACCGTCCTCCCGACGCCAGCACAGTCCCGGGATGTCCTCAGGATCTCCCTTGCCGCGCAGCGCCTCGACCAGCGCCGGAAAGTTCACTTCCCCCTCCCCGCGGACGACATGGTCGACGTAAGGGAAGTTGCGGTGAACAGCGGCTCCCTGGGGGCCGTCACAGTTGGCGCCACCGAAGACCGTCACGATCCGCGGGGCGAGGCGCTTGATGTACCGCGCCGCGGCCAGCGAGGCGACGCTCTGCTGGAACGTGGACGTGAACCCCACGACGTCGGGGGCCATCGCGACGATGCGTTCCGCGAAGCCCTGGATGAACTCGTCGCTCAGCGCACGCAGTTTCAGCATCTGGTCGACCCGTTCCTCGGGGAACCGGGTGCGCATCATCTGCTCGAACTCGTCGGCGTGGCGTTCCTTCTCGTGCAGGGCGGGGGCGAACACCCACTCTCCGCAGCTTTCGAAATGGGTGTCGGTGGCGAAGAACTTGTAGTCGCCCGAGGAGAGAGGGTAACGCTCAGCAAGCCAATCAGCGTAGTCGAGGTTCCCGAAGACGCTACGAACGTCGATACCGGTGAGTTTGGTCCCCGCGAGCCGGGTCAGGATTCCGAGGGCGATGGAAGGCATGTCGATCGATGCCCACGGCATCGAGACCAGGAGAATACGCATGATCACCTTTGTGGTTCGGAAAGGTCGAAGGCATCAACGGCACCGCGGTCGGCTCGGTAATCATGATCGGGGGCTCGGAAGAGAACGGTGGGGGCGGCGGAATCATGACCGCCGCCCCCACCGAGCGGATCTCACATCAGATGCGCGCGTAGCTCAAGCTGACGTTCTGCTCGAACTCCACCGACTCGTCCAGCTCCTGAATCTCGGCGACCTCCGCCTGCTGCGCCTCCGCCGCCTCGGACTGCAGGGTCCACGACTGATCCGGAGTAACCAGGTTTCGCATTTCTACCATTCACCCCCTTTCTATATCGAAGGATCCAGGACACCGCCATGAGGCATTTCCTTGAAATACCTCATGGACGCCCCCGATCATGCCGTCACCGAAGGGCACCGCCGTGGTGGCGGGCCCCGGCGCCGGCCGCCGGGAAGATCACTCCGACCGCGACACCGTCCCGGTCGGGCGCCCCGTCCCCGCACCCGGCGTCTCGGTGGAAGTGGCCGAGGCCGTCCGCTCCCTGAGGCGCCGCAGCACCATGCGGCCGTAGAAGATGCGGAGGACGAAGGTGTAAAAGCGGTTGGCCAGTTGCTGCGCCCACGGCATCGGCCTCAGCACGTCCACGATCAAAACCACGCGCCGTTCCGCGCTGTTGTTGGTCACTTCGTGGTTCCAGCTGTCATCGAACAGGACGCTCTCCCCGTCCTTCCACGTGTGCACGTGGTCGCGGATCCTGATACTCGGCGGGTTCTCGGTGGGCACCTCGATGCCGAGGTGATATCTCAGGTAGCCGTGGAAAGGGCCCTCGTGCTCGGGCACCGACTTTCCGGGGTCCAGGATGGAGAAGCTCGCCTGGAACAGGTGCGGGACCTTCTTCAGCACCGCCATCGTCCTGGGACACAGCGCGGCGTTCTCCTCCGCGACCTCTCCCATGGAGTACAGGTGGAACATCCGCCAGTCGTCGGGCGTGGTCGCGGAGATGTAGTGCTGGGCCGGATCGAGTTCGTGGTAGGTCGGCATGACGGCGACCCGCTCGGACGCGACCAGGAACTCACTCCGGATCTCCTGGAATGCCTTCTCGAATTCACGGAGCTCGGGAACCGTCTCGTCGACAGCGAACACCACCGGGCGCTCATCACCTCCCGCCGTGTTCAGGAACCAAAGGTCGAGGCGATCGCCAAGTCGGGTGACCGTACCCGAAAGTGCCGTCAGCATGCGCCTTTCGCTCACCCATGGAAACGTGGCCACGTGACCTCCACCGTAGTTCGTCCGACGAGATTTTAAAATCAATCGCCGTGGCGACTATAGGCGGAAAAACGGCCGAAAAGAATGGCAGTGGCTAGAACTCGCCACCCGGGTACCAATGCCTGCCATCACACCACGCTCCGGCCGGGCGCAGGGGCGGTGTTGCGGCGCTCAGTCCCGTCACGCTCGATCACTCCGGCCAGGAGCGAGAAGGACTCCCAGGCGAAGAGATCGCGGGGCGTGATCGTCCAACTGTGCCGGCGCGCCGCCAGAGCGCACAGCTGGGCGGCCGCCATGGAATCGCCGTGGTCGAAGAAATTCTCGCCGGGATCGCAGCGGATGCCCAGCACTTCGTCCGTCAACTCCAGAAGAACGGACAGCGGCTCTTCACCGGCTTCCGGAACCTGAGCGGTGTGCACCGTATTCGCCTGGGTGTCCGAATCCGGCGCGGGCGCGGGATGTATCGGCAACGGGGCCTCCTCTTCCTCTGGGACTGTGCGGGGAATGGCGTCATTCTGGGCGCATGAAGCGCTCCACCTTGCCTGCGTGTGAACGCGGAAGCGCGTCGACGACATCGGCCGACATCGGGATCTTGTGCGGGGAGATCAGGCCCTGGCAGTGTCGGCGCAGGGCGGCGGTATCCGGCGGATTCGCCTGATCCGCTGAGACGATCAGCGCGTGCAGGACGTCGCCCATGAGCGGGTCGGGGCGTCGCACCACCACCACTTCCCTGATGCCCGGGTGGGTCAGAAGTACGTTCTCGACCTCGCGAGCGTTCACATTGGCGCCCCCCACCACGATGACGTCGTCCAGGCGGCCGGTGAGATACAGGTAGCCGTCGGCATCTGTGCGGCCGGTGTCGCCGATGGAGAAGAACCCGTCACCACGGCCGCGCAGCAGGCGATAGCTCTCGCCGCCCAGCGTCCGGGTCCAGGGGCTGCTCATGAACACCTCGCCGACCTCGCCGGGGCGCGACACGTTCCCGTCACGGTCGGCTATCAGGACCTCGTTCGCCCCGAAGGGCCTGCCCACAGTGCCCGGCCGGGCCAGCCATTCCACGCCGTCGCAGAACGTGTTCCCGGTCACCTGGGTAGATCCGTAGGTCTCGAACACGCGCTCGCCGCCCAGTCGCGAGATCCAGCGTCGCTTGACCTCCTCCGGGCAGGGCGCGGACGTGTGCAGCACCCCTGTGAGCGAGGAGCACAGTGCGTCCCAGAGAGTCTCGTTCGCGTCGAGTAGCGCCATCTGATGCGGCGTCAACTGGCACCAGGTGGGGCGGAACCGTTCGACCGCGGATCTCAGCGAGGCGGGGTGAAGTCTGCGCGGCAACACCACATGGGCTCCGCCGGTGATGCCGGCCATGCAGGTCAGGAGGGGCGCCGCATGCGACAGCGGCCCAACGGTCAACTGGACGGCGTCGCGGGACCAGGCGGCGGCCCGCATGATCTCCCGGACACCGCTGAGTGCTCTGCCGGGACCGGGTACGACGGGATACAGCCGCGGCAGGCCTGTGGTGCCCCCTGTGGGCAGGTGCCAGGTCACGTCGGGCTCGGGGGCCGGCGAACACGCGCCGGACATCGGCGGAGCGTGTTCCAACGCGGCCGACAGTTCCCGTTCGCCGAGCGGGAACGCGTCCGCGAAGGCCGCTCCCAGATCCGCGCCCAGCGACTTCCTCTCCGGCTCCGTCGCCTCGGGCGGCAGGATCAGGGGGCTGCAGCCGAGCATCCACGACGTCAGGACAGCCCGTATCAGTCCCTCGCCGTTCGGCAGCGCGACGACCATGTGACGGCCCGGTTCCCATCCGCCGTTCAGGGCGAACCGTACGGTCGCCGCCACCCGTCCCGCCAGTTCCCCTGCGGTGTAGTGGACCCACTCCCCGGACGGTCCCTCGACGCTGAGCATGGAACGACCGGGGGTTGTGCGGGCCATCGACAACAGGCGGCGGGACTCAGTGGTCTGCAGGCGGAACAAGGCGCTCGGTCTCCCTCCGGATCACGCGAAACCGGACTGTCAGCGTATTTCCGCCACCGGCCACCGGAGGCACCGTGGCGAATTGTCGCCACACCACTTCCATGTCATCCAGGATGACTCGATACTTCTGATGCGATCAGGCAGCGCGGCGCTAGAACGCATCGCAGGCGCAACGGGAGAGAGGCCTTGAGAATGTCCGATGGATCCCCGGACCGGGGCGAGGCCCTCCTGAACAATGACGCAGACAATGAAGAGGCCCTGGTGCGCGAGCTCATCAGGGAGTTGGTCTCCCAGATAGCGCCTACGGAATCACCGCAGGTGCGATCCGACCACATCTTGCGGGACGAACTGGGCTTCGACTCCGTGCGAGAGGTCGAACTCACCTTCGCTCTGGAAGACTTCTTCGAATTCGAGCCCTTCGTCATCGAGGACTCTCCGCACCTGAGAACCGTCGGGGATCTGGAGGACTTCACCCTCGACATGATCGCCCACGGACGCGCCACGGTGCCCGCGTTGAGCGAGGTCGCCGAAGTGGACGGGCTCACTCTCCACGTCCGCGCGGCCGAGTTGGCCGAGGGCATCCGGAGAGGCCTGTGAGGCAGGGAATGACAGTGGCCGACGACCGGAAGCACCCGGGCGGGGCCAGGTTCGTCTGGGAGTACGCGAAAACGGACGAGCGGCTGCGTGCCCTGTACGAACGGGGCAAGGCGGCGCAGTGGAACGCCACGACGGACATCGACTGGGCCGCGGGCGTGGGCACTCCCGGCCACGTCGGGCTCCTCGGCCCCGACCTCCCGCTGGGACGTGACGCGTCCCCCGTCCCTCCCGAACGCCGGGCGGCGTTCCAGTGGGAGTTCCACTCCTGGATGACCAGCCAGTTCCTGCACGGGGAGCAGGGCGCCCTCCTGGCCACGGGCCGGCTGGTGGTGATGGCCCCCGATCTGGACACCAAGTTCTATGCCGCCGCCCAGGTGGCCGACGAGGCACGGCACGTGGAGGCGTACGCCCGCTATGTCGAGCTGCTCGGCAACGGCTATCCGGTCAACCCGTCGCTCAAGCGGATGCTGGACACGGTGGTGACCGAGAGCCGATGGGACATCGTCCTCCTCGGCATGCAGATCATCGTCGAAGGTCTGGCGCTCGCCGCGTTCAGGCTGGAGCACACCCGCTCGTTCGATCCCGTCATCGCCATGCTCACCCGGCTCGTCGCCAAGGACGAGGCCCGCCACGTGGCCTTCGGCCTGCTCGCCCTGCGGGAGATCTACAGCGAGCTGACCTCAAGGGAGAAGGCCGAGCGTGAGGAGTTCGTCAAGGAGGCGGCGCTGCTGATGTCCCGGAGGTTCCTCCTGGAGGAGATCTGGCGGCGCCTGGACGTGGACGTCAGGGACGGAGCCGAGTACGCGCTGCGGGACCCGAAGATGATCGACTTCCGCCGGCTGATGTTCACGAAGATCGTCACCTCGCTGGCCAAGGTGGGGTTGCTGACCCCAGGAGTCCGCGCGCACCTGGAGCAGCTGCAGCTGCTGCGCACCGTACCCCGGAGGTGAAGGCATGGCCGCCGCAACGATTCGTCCAGCCCCCACGAGCACGACCATCGCGCCGGGTTTCGAGCACATCATGTCGTGGCTGGAGCACCCCGGCCTGGAACAGGCCATCCGCTTCTCCGACGGACACGGCACTTGGACCAGCCACTCCTACGAGACGCTGGCAGCGGGAGTGCGCCGCACGCAACCTGTGTGCGTTGCGGCGGGGATCGGCTCCGGCGACATCGTCGTCCTCATCGGCGGGAACACGCCCGCCTTCGTCACGTCCCTCTATGGCGTCATGCACGTCGGCGCCACGCCCTCCATCGTCGCGCCGGGCGCTCCCGCGGACGTGGACGCCCGTATCCGGAACATCGTCGGCACGGTCGGTCCCGCCGCCCTTCTGGTCACGCGCGAACAGGCGGCGTTCCTCGACGGCCTCGGCCCACTCGGCTGCCGCGTCCTAACGGAGGCGGCCGGGGACGCCCCTATGGCCGACACCGCGCCCGAGCCGCCCGAGGTTGGGCTGGTCCAGTTCAGCTCGGGATCCACCGGGGTGCCGCGGGGTGTCCAGATCCCGTGGCCGACGCTGAACGCGCATGTGCGCTCCTTGCACGACTGGCTGTCGATCAGCGGTGAATCCCGGGTGGTGTCATGGGTGCCCTTCCACCACGACATGGGCCTTGTGGGCTGCCTGCTGATGCCGCTGGCACGGGGAGCCGGGGCCTCGTACATGCCGCCGCAGGAGTTCATCGGGGCCCCGGCCCGCTGGTTCGCCGAGATCTCCCGATCCGGGGGCACCGCGTCCGCCACACCCTCGTTCGCCCTAAGCCATGTACTGCGGAAGCTGCGCCCCGCCCATCTGGAAGGGCTCGACCTCGGCAGCATGAGCAGCCTCATCATCGGCGCCGAACGCGTCGACCCGGAAGCCCTGAACGCGTTCCACCGGCTACTGAGCCCCTTCGGCCTCCGCTACGAAAGCCTGTTACCGGCCTACGGCATGGCCGAGGCGACCCTGGCCGTGACCGGCGTACGGCCGGACCCGAACCAGATCGCCACCCGGCTGGTGGACACCGAGGAGCTGGAGCCGGGCAAGCCGGTGAGCTTCCCCGCCGGCGACACGCGCCTGGCCACCCGGCTCACCTCGTGCGGCCGCCCGCTCGGCGGGGTGGGGATCGAGATCCTGGACGCCGGAGGCACGGCACTACCGGACGGCGTGTTCGGTGAGATCGCGGTGAGCGGGGAGGGCCTGGCGGCGGGATACGCGGGAAAGGAGCTCACCCCGTTCGGCGATCGCCTCCGCACCGGGGACATGGGGTTCACCCTCGACGGCGAACTGTACGTCGTCGGGCGGGCCGGAGACACCCTCAAGGTGCGGGGACGCTGGCTGTTCGCCGACGACGTGCAGATCATCGCCGCCGCCGCGTCGCCGAGGCCGCAGCGGACCGTCGCCCTCCTCGGCAGCCTGTCGGGGCAGGACACGGTGATCATCACCGTCCGGAACCACACCGTCGAGGAGGCTTCCGCCGTCGGGCGGGCCGTGGCCGCCAAGCTGCCCGGCCTGCGGGTGACGGTCCTGCAGGTGCCGCACGGCACCTTGCGGCGCACCACCAGCGGCAAGCTGAGGCGCCGCGCCATGTGGCAGGACCTGGTCATGGCGGGCGAGCCGTCCGCCCACCGGGTGTGGGACTCCGCGGCGGACCGGGCCTGAGCGACCGCGAGGGCGCCGCGCCGGATCGAGAAGAGGATCAGTGGGACGTACGGGGATCATCGAGCACATACGGGAGGCGCTCAGCGTTGCCCTCGACTGTGAGATCACCGAGGTGCGCGAGACCACCGAGCTCTACGAGGAGCTGGGCCTGGACTCGGCGGGCACCCTCGAACTGCTCCTGGTCCTCGAGGACGCCCTCGGATTCGAAGTCGACCCCGAGGACCTGCGACTGGAGATCTTTCGCACGGTCGGCAGCCTGGCCGACTACGTCACCGGGCACCTCGTCGCCGCGGCGATGCCATGACCGAGGGACGCGAGGGCCGGGTCCTGGGACTGTCCCGGGTCTCGGTGCGACTGCCCAGGGGCGTCGAATCCGTCGACCGCGTCCTTGAGCGGGCCGGCCGGAGTCCCTTCGAGCGACGGATGTTCAGGAGGTTCCACGGCTTGCGCGACAGCCCCACTCTCGCCCCGGACGAGCATATGGAGGACCTCCTGGTGGGCGCGGGCCGGGAGGCTCTCGCGGGACGCGGCGCCGACGTCGTGCTCTACGGGCACTCGCATGTCGTGCAGGAGTTCGCGAACCGGCCGGATTTCTCCCGGCGATTGTGCGCCGCGCTCGGCGTCCCGGGAGCGGAGTTCTACGGGATCTCCCACATCCACTGCGTCAGCGTGCTGCGGGCGGTGGAGGTCGCCCGCCGTTACCACGCCCGCCCCGGGGCAGGGCCCGGCGACCGGGTCCTGGTATTGGGCGGGGACCGGGGCAGCCTGGACGACACGGCGAGGATCATCCCGGGCGTGACCGTGGGCGGAGACGCGGCCGCAGCCGTCGTGGTGCACTCGGCCCACGACCCCTCGCACGGCCACTCCCACGATTCCTTCCGCTATCGCTACCTGGCCGGCGCGACCCTGCGCGACCACCGATTCCACCGAGCCCTCCGCATGACCCAGCAGGAACAGAGGCTCTACGCGAAGGCCTGCCTCGACCACGTGACCACGGTCCTGCGCGAGGCCGCCGGCCGGGCGGGCCTCGGCATCACCGATCTCGACTGGATCATGCCCGACCTGACCAACGCCGTGTTCTGGCGCAACTTCTGCCGCGAAACGGGCGTCGAACGCGACCGTGTTCCGCTCGACCTCCTGCCCGTACGCGGTCACAACTACGGGATCGACGCACTATCGAACCTCCAGCACGCCGACCTGACCGGACGGCTGCGCCCCGGCGACCGGTGTGCGCTGGTCGCACTCGGGCATGGGGCGTACTTCCAGGTCATCGTCGTCGAGGTGGTGGGCGGGTAACCATGGCCGATCTGTACATCGACGCAATCGCGACCTCGGTCCGCTCGTGGCCGCGGTTCCAGCCCTCCGCCGAACTGCCCCGCAGGGACCCGCGCCGCCGCGTCGCGGACATGATCGCGCGCGAGCGCCGCATCCCGGCGGAGCGGATGTACGTGCGGCACCCCGTGCCCGGCGACCCGGCCGACGCCGCGGACTACGCCACCACGTGGCGGGCGCTGGACGCGCTCGGACCCCCGGGCGACGACCAGACGCTCTTCCTGGTGCGCTCCGGCGAGGTCGTCGATCCGATGACCTCGCCCCTTGCGGGAACCGTGCACGCGCTCGGCTGGACCGGCGACGACATGGGGATCACTCACCTTCGGGAACAGGGTGGAACACAGGTGTTCCGCCTGCTCACGTGGGCGGTCCCCGAGGATCGGGGGGCCACCGTGGTGATCGTGGACGACCCCGCCTATGTGGCCGTCGAGACCGACAAGCCGGCCTTCGCCGGGGTCGCCCTGAGGGTGGCCCGCACGGGAGCGCTCCGCATCGTCGCCAACGGCAAGGGTGCTCCCGGAATGGAGGCACTCCCCGCGGAGGCGGAGGCACGGCGCGTACAGGTCCTCTCCGGTCCCAGCGCCTGCGACGCATGGCTCGACCTCTACGCGGCGCTGTCGACCGGCGTGATCGCACAGGGCGACCTCGTGCTGCTGCGCACCGAGGGGGACCAATGGGAGGGCTGGCTGCTCTTGGAAGCCCTCCGGCCGCACGAACTGAGGCTGGCAAGCGCACCAGTGGAGGAATGACGGAAATGGCATCGGACCGGCCCGGACAGCGCCTGCTCCACGAGGCGTTCCTGTGGAGCCTCGACCGCGACGATAAGGCCGAGGCGCTGCGCATCGGCGGCGAGAGCATCAGCTACGGAGGCCTCCACGAACGTGCGTTGCGGCTCGCCGGTGGCCTCCTGCCCCACGGCCCCGGCGGCACGGGCGGGCCACGGCGTATCGGTGTCCTCGGCGCCCGCAGCGAGGACATGTACGCCGGCCTGCTCGCCGCCCTCTACACCGGAGCGGCGGCCGTCCCGCTCAACCCGGCCTTCCCGCGCGAGCGCCTCCGCCACATGATCAGTGCCGCCTCACTCGACGGCCTCGTCGCCGACGACAAGGCACTGTCACTGCTTCCCGGACTGGCCGATGTGCTGGACGGTGTCCCGGTGGTGCACCGGCCCACCGGTCCCGCCCTGGACGAGCCGCTGCCGTCCTCGCCCGAGGGCGTCGCGTACGTCCTCTTCACCTCCGGCTCCAGCGGTCGTCCCAAGGGTGTCCCCGTCCTGCACTCCAACGTGGCCGCCTACCTGCGGCAGATCGGAGCGCGCTACGGCTTCACCTCCGAGGACGTCTTCTCGCAGACCTTCGACCTGACCTTCGACCTGGCCATGTTCGACATCTTCGCCGGGTGGGGGGCCGGCGGCACCGTCGTCAGCGTCCCCCCGCACGTGTACGTGTCGCTGCCCCACTTCGTGGCCAGGCACGGCATCACCGTCTGGTTCTCCACCCCCAACATGATCTCTCTGGCCCGCAGGGGAAAGGGACTGGGCTCCGCGTCCCTGCCCGGCCTGCGGTGGAGCCTGTTCTGCGGCGAGGCCCTCCTGGTCCACGACGCCGCCCAATGGCAGGAGGCGGCACCGAACTCCCGCCTGGAGAACCTCTATGGGCCGACCGAGCTGACCATCTCCTGCAGCGTCCACCGGTTCGACCCGGAGCTGTCACCGAAGCTGGCGGTCAACGACGTCGTCCCCATCGGGACCGTCCACCCGAGGCTGCGGTACCTGCTCCTGGGCGCGGAGGAGGACGGTGACGGTACCGGCGAGCTGTGCGTCACCGGCGAGCAGATGTTCCCCGGCTACCTCGACCCGGCCGACGACATCGGCCGCTTTCTGGATCATGAAGGGCTGCGCTGGTACCGCACGGGCGATCTGGTCCGCCGCGTCGACGGCGGCGAACTCGCCTACCTCGGCCGCACCGACCACCAGGTCCAGATCGGTGGCTTCCGGGTGGAGCTCGCCGAGGTCGAGTCGGGCCTGCGCCGGCTGCCCGGAGTGCGGGACGCGGTCGCGGTGGCGGCGGAAGGACGACTGGTGGCGTTCCTGGTGGGCGACGAGCGGCCGGTGCCCGTGCTGGTGAAGGAACTCGGGGCGTTCTTTCCCCGGTACCTGATCCCGCGCCACTACGAGTACCTGGACGACCTGCCGCTGAACGCCAACAAGAAGACCGACCGGCTGGCGCTGACCACGCGGGCACGGGAGGCGCTGAAGGACTGACCCCGCGCGCGGACCCGGGTCACCGTCGCGGCGGCGCCGGCTGCACGGCCTCGGCCACAGTCCGCAGCGTCCGCCACTCGAACAGTTCCCGGACGGAGACGTCCACCCCGAGCACCTCCGGTATCCGCCCTACCAGCCGCACCGCCATGATCGAGCTCATGCCCAGCTCATGGAAGTCGTCGTCCAGCCCGACCTCCTCGATCCCCAGGGCCTGCCGCCAGAGCGCCGCCAGCTTCCGTTCGACATCGGTCCGCGGCGGCGCGAACGGATTGCCGACGTACCGGGCGGCATGAGCGGGCACGGAACCCCCGGCACCGGCCCCGCCCGCGTCGATGGCGACACGGTCGGCGAGTCGCTCCCGCCCGAGCAGCCCGCCCGGACTCACCACGACCTGCGGACCCGCACCGGAGGCCAGGATCGACCGCAGCACCCCGGCCGCCTCCTCAGGGCCGATGGCACTTTCGCGGTACGCCTCCGGCACGGTGTCCTGCGCGCGGGAGGCCATGCCCACGTCCGTCCACTGCGGCCAGTTGATGGAGACGACATGGCGTCCGCTGCCCCACTGGGCCTGTGCGTAGGCGTCCAGGACGGCGTTGGCCCCGGCGTAGTCGGACTGACCGTAGTCACCCGTGATGGCCGTGATGGACGAGTACAGCACCAGCAGAGGCGGCCTGAACACCCGGTCCAGCACATAGGTGCCCTGCACCTTCGGCGCGAGGACCCTGCCAACGGCTTCCTGCGCACGTACCTCGATGAGACCGCCGCCCGCGACACCGGCCAGGTGGAACACGCCGTCGACCTTGCGGTGCGCGCGCATCACCTCCGCCCGGATCTCCCGCATCCGGACCTCGTCGGTCACGTCTCCGGCGTACACCAGCACCTGCCCGCCGGTCTCCTCAACGGCGAGGACTCCCCGGAGCCGCCGCCTCAGCTCCGGGTCCGGCGACCCGGCGGCGAGCGGCTCCCACTCGGAGCGGGGCGGTAGCCCGGACCGGCCCACCAGCACGACCCTCGCGCGCACCAGCCTGGCCAGTTCCCTGGCCAGTTCCAGGCCGAGACCGCCCAGGCCGCCGGTGATGACGTAGACCCCCTCCTCCCGGAGCACGGAGGTCGCCTCCGCGGCCTCGTCGAGCCGGACCGCGGAATGACCTGCGACCCACCTCTTGCGCCCGCGCAGCGCCACTTCCGGCTCGGCCGAGCCGGACCGCAGTTCCCGGAAAAGTTGGGTGGCGATGGTCTCCGCCTTGCCGGCTCCCGCGTCCTTGCCGACTCCCACGTCGACACCGCGGACCGTGACGGAACGCAGCTCCCGGGGCACGGTCTTCAGCAGCCCGCGTACGGCGGCCTTCGCCGGGCGAACGTCTCCGTCGCCCATGACGTCCTGCATACCGCTGGTCAGGACGAACAGCTCAAGAGCGGTCTCGGAGGCCCTCCAGGAGAATTCCTGGAGGGTGACCAGGAGGCTGTTCAGGCCGAGGTCGAGGTGGCTCCGCACGGCTGCCTGTTCGGTGCGTGCCGTGCCGCCGCCGAGGAGCCAGGCGTGTACCAGGCGGACCTGTTCGGGCCCCGCGTCGAGGACGGCGGCGGCAAGCCTGCCGTAGTCGGCGGCCTCGCGCGGCCGGATGATGTGATGCCCGTCCGCGGCGGCGTACCGGCCGCCAGGCGCGACGACGACGACGTTCCCGCAGGTGCCCTGTGCCAGCCGGATCAGCTCGTTGGTCACGGCCTCGTCGGGATGGGCGAACACCACCCACGCCACCCCCTCTTCACCGGCGGTGACCCGCGGCGGCGGGCTCGTCTCGGTCCAGGTCGGCACATAGAGCGGTCCCTCGTCCGGGGAGTCCCGATCGTCGGACTCACCGCCCACCCGTGGCACCCAGAACGTTTCGCGTTCGTAGGGATAGGTGGGGGCGTGCACCCGGCCACGTCGCTCGTGCGCCCAGAACCGGTCCCAGTCCACAGAGCAGCCGTACGACCACAGCCGGCCCACACCCTCCAGCAGCACCCGCAGGTCGTCGCGCTCGTCCCAGGAAGCGCGCAGCATGGGAACGGCCGGGGCGCGCTGCGACCGGTGCGCGTCCGAGTCCGTCGAGGTCCCGGCGACGAGATCGGAGGGCGCGTGCCCGGGGCCGACCTGCGCCAGGCGGTGGCCGTCGTCGGCCAGCAGCAGCCGGGCGGCGTCCGCGAAGCGCACGGACGCGCGGACGTGCCGTGCCCAGTACGCCGGGTCGGTGGCCTGATCGGGCGTGATCCAGTCGCCCGTCACATTCGACACGAACGGGATACGGGGCTCCCGGAGCCGCACCGTGGCGACACGCTCCGCGAACGCCTCCAGGACGGGGTCGACGCCCGCCGGAAGAAGCGGCCGGAGTTCGTCCTCGGGCGGCGCGACGGCCGTCATGGCGCCGGCCGGCAGCGACTCGATCATCCGGCCGCGATCGGCGACCAGGAGCAGGGCGTCATCGGCGTCCATGACCCCGGCCAGGGTGGCGGCCACGTACTCGCCGACGCCGTGCCCCGCCATCGCGGCGGGCGTGAGACCCCAGGAGGTCAGGAGGCCGGCCAGCGCGTGCTCAACGGCGAAGAGGGCGGGCTGTGCGACCGAGGTCCGGACGAGCGCGGCCTCTGCCCGGGCGGCCGCCTCGGCCGTCGCGGGGAACAGGACGCTCTCGAGGTCGAGGCCGTGGGAACGGCGCAGCACGGTGGCGCAGTGGTCCAGGATCGACGCGAATTCCGGCACTCGCTCATAGAGTCCGCGCGCCATGCCGACGTACTGAGAGCCCTGCCCGGGCATCAGGTAGGCCGGCTTGGGCATACGGCCGCGCGGTACCGGGTGCGCCGTCCCGGCATGGCCTGCGCCCAACCGGCTCACGGCGTCCTCCCTGTCGGCCACGACCAGGGCGCGGCGCACGGCACGGATGGGACGCCCCTCGGACAACGTGTAGGCGACGTCCGCGACCTCGCCGTCGCCGCCCCCGCTCCCCCGGGACTCGCGCAGGTGGTCGTGGAAGGCTTTCTCCATGGCCGCCAGAGCGGTCGGGGTACGGGCCGAGAACGTCAGAAGGTGGTACGGCCCCCGCGTCGGGCCGGTCTCCACCACCGGAGGCTGCTCCAGGATCAGATGGGCGTTGGTGCCGCCGATGCCCAGGGAGCTCACGGCCGCGCGGCGGAGCCCGGGGTCCCGTGGCCAAGGCGTCGTGCGGTCCACGACATGGAAGGGCCCGGCGTCGAAGTCGATCTGCGGGTTCGGGGCGCTGAAGTTGAGACTCGCCGGGATGATCCCCTCCCGCACGCTGTACACGGCCTTGATGAGCCCGCAGATCCCGCCTGCGGCGCCGAGGTGACCGACGTTGCTCTTCACCGAGCCCAGGGCGACGTTCCGGGTCCCGCGGCGGCCCGCGCCGTAGACGCGGTTCAGCGCGGCCACCTCGATGGGGTCGCCGACCAGGGTGCCCATGCCGTGGCCCTCGACGTACCCGACCGACACCGGGTCGATCCCGGCGATCCGCAGGGCCGAGGCGAGCGCTTCCGCCTGGCCCGCTTCGCTCGGCGCCGCGTACGCGGACTTCGCGGCGCCGTCGTTGTTGACCGCCGACCCGATGATCACCGCGTGGATCGCGTCCCGGTCGGCGACGGCCTCGCTCAGCCGTTTGAGCACCACCACACCGGCACCCGCTCCGAACACCGTCCCGGAGGCCCTCGCGTCGTACGGCCTGACGACGCCGTCCACCGCCAGGATCCCGCCGCCCTCGCTGTGCCGGTAACCACAGTACGGAGGGAGCGGGATCTCCACGCCGCCGGCGATCGCCATGTCGCACTCGCCGTTCAGCAGCGCCGCGCGCGCCAGGTGCACGGTCACCAGAGAGGTGGAGCAGGCGGTGAGGCTGCTGATGGACGGGCCGCGCAACCCCAGATGGTAGGAGACGGTGGTGGACAGAAAGTCGGCGTGATTGGTGATTCTCGCGCGTGCCTCGCCGATCGTCTCCATGAACCGCGGGTTGGCGCGCACATAGCCGGTCAGATACTCGTTGCCATTCCTCGCCCCCGCGTACATCCCGATACGGCCGCCGAAACGGTGCGGGTCGTACCCGGCGTCCTGCAGGGCGTCGTGACAGATCTCCAGGAGGACCCGCACCTGGGGGTCCATCGCCTCGGCCTCGCGCGGAGTGATGCCGAACAGGGCCGGCTCGAACTGGTGGAAGCCGTCGAGCAGCGAGGCGACCTTGATGTAGCCGGGGTCCGCCAGGGTTTCCTCCGGTACCCCGGCATCGCGGAGCCGGTCGTCTGTCAGCCGCGTGAGCGACATGGTGCCGGCGCACAGGTTGCGCCAGAACACCTGCAGATCACGTGCGCCGGGGAACCGGCCGGCCATTCCGACGACGGCGATCGCGCCCCTGTCCTCGATACGCGTCACATCGACGCCCTCGGCCAGTCCCGCGGCGCTATGGGATTCTTCCCGAGAAAGTCGGCGACAATTTCCCGGGCCGCCTCCTTCTCTGCGGCGGGAACGGCTTCCGATGGTCCCCGTGCCGCGTAGTACTCATCTCTGAGGACCGAGCCGATCAGGGCATCGTGATAGGTTCCGTCAACAAAAAAATAGTCTCTGAGCACACCTTCTACGTTGATCATTCCAGAGCAGAAGGTCTCTACCGCCCGCCGATTGAACACCCCGCACAAGAATTCCACGCGATGCGCGTTCTTCGAGTTGAAGAGCATTCCCACGAGCAGGATCGTCGCCTCAAGCCCGAAGCCGGCTCCCCACATGTCGGCATCACCGATCATTGCCCCGACGACATAGTTCCCCGGCGTGTCGGTCGGCCTCCACGCGACCGAGCCGAGCGCCTGGCCATCAGGCGTGCACACGATCAGGTACTGGTCGTCGGACCGCTCCAGGAATGCCTTGAACTCGGCAGCGCTGACTTGATGCTTAGCACCGGAACCATAGAGCCCGGCATTCGACGCAATCCATTGCGAGAAAAGTTCATAATCGCTGTCCGTCACCGGCGCCAGCGTTACTGAGGGCTTATTTGGCATGCGATCACAACCTTTCGGCACCTTACCGAGTCGTCAAGGTAGCGCGCTGGCGCGGGCCAGGGAAGGAGCGTGGCTAGTTCTCGCCATCATGCATTTGTGAGGTGTTGGCCGGCCCGCTTATCACTTAGATTCCTGTTCGTGTGAGTCCTTGCGTGCAGGAGCCAGGCTCTCACATTCATGCTGGTCATGGCCGTGCCGGCACCGCCCCCCAGCCGGTCCGGCTGTGCCGCCAGCACCGAATACGGGAAGGAGGTGTCACCCATGGGTAAGAAGGAGAAGAAGGAAGTCGAGAACGTCGACATCACCGCTCTTGCCGACGAAGAGCTCGAGGACGTCGTCGGCGGCGGGGACGACGCGGTCGTTCCGTACGCGAAGAAGAGTTGACCCGACGGGCGGTGCGAAGGGTGAGTTCCCAGTCTCTTCGTACCGCCCGACGCGGCCTCAAGAAGGACGAGGAGCAAGGGGATGGCCGGTTCCGGCCGAGGCACTGAATTCCCGCTCACCGCGGGTCAGCGCCAGCACTTCGAGGTCATGCGGAGAAACCCCGCGCTGCGCATGGCGATCTGGGACTGCTTCCGCATTCCCGGCGAGCTGGACATCGACACGTTCACCGACAGCGTCGAGATACTGGTGTCACGGCACGAGGCCCTTCGCGTCGAGGTACTGAAGCTGCCCGACGGAGAACCGGCACAGCGGATCAGGAGCCTGCCGCCCCGAAACGACCTGATCACCTGCCAGAACGTCATCGCCCGGTCGGAGGAACAGTTCAGCCGCTATATCCGGCACGTCATGGTCCAGGAGCAGCGCCGGGCATGGGACGAGGCCGCTTACCCGTTCCGGTTCCGGCTCTTCCGGTACAGCCCCACCGTCCATGCCCTGATAACCGGCTTCTCTCACATGGCGGTCGACGGGATCGGGGCCGAACTACTCATCCGCGACCTGATGCGCACCTATGCGGACGCCGTCGCCGATCGCGCCCCCCGCGGGCTCCCCCGCCGGAGTTTCACCGACTCGGTCGTACGGCGGCCCTCCACGGACGGCGGCTCGGTGCGGTCCGCGGAACGGGACCCCTCAGGTCCGCTCACACGGTTCGACGTGCCTGCTCCGGATCCCGGGGAGCGTGGCCTCCGCAGCAGGCAGTCCTCCCTCTCCCTAACCGGGACGCGACTCGCCGCCCTCAGGGAGCAGGCCGACCTGCACGGCTGCTCGGAGTTCACCTGGATCCTGGCCGCCTTCGCCAGGACCGTCCTCGGGTTCACCTCTCAGGACCGGATCACGATCGCCGTCCCGGTCAATCTGCGCGCTCCCGCGGAGCGCGAGGTCGTCGGCATGTACGTCATGGAGGTCCCCGTGGCCGTGGAGAGACCGCGGGATGCAGGCACCGGGCGCGATTTCGTCGCGGCGGTGGGAAGCGCGGTGCTGCGTGCCACGGTCCGGCACCGGCGGAGCGCGGCTTGGGACCAGGGGCACCCGGCCGATCTCTTCGTCAACTACCGAAGGCGGTCCGGCGCACCCGGCCGTGAACCGCCCGCGCTGGGCACCACCGGCTATCTCCCCAGGATCGACTATCAGATATCGGGCATAGGGCTGCGAATATTCAGTCGACCAGATGTGCTCGACGTCCAAGTGGTGTTCGAAAGCAGCGTGTTCTCAGTGGACAGTGCGGGAAACATCTTCGAAACTCTTATCAGGAACCTGATAACTGCTTCAGGGCGACGATGAAGGAAAAGAGCGCCGGTCAATCGTCGTTCGACTACTTCGCGCGCCCGCAGCTGACCGGCGATGGGACCGGAAGTCCTCCTGAGCCCGCCTCGGAGAACGGGCGCCCAACCGAGCCCCCGCGTTTCCGCGAGGAGGCGCTTCAGGCCACTTCGGTCGGCCGTGAGTTGGGCCCGCCCATGGAGAAGGGCGGGTTCTCCCGGCCGTCGTGGCCGGGCGTCAAGGAGCTCAGACTCCGGACACGAAGGCGGCGCCCCGTCCCGGTGCACCTCCAGGCCCAGTTGAGCGACTGCGGTCCGGTCAGCCTGATGATGGCGCTCGGACACCACGGCATCCGGGTCGGCCTCGAGCAACTCCGCCAGGACACCGACTGCGGGCGGGACGGCGCGTCGGCCCGCGCCCTCCTGACGACCGCCCGTAGATACGGAATGCCGGGCAGGGGGGTGCGGACGTCCCTGGAGGGACTGCGGAGTCTGCTCCCCGGATCCATCCTCTTCTGGAAGTTCAACCACTTCGTCGTTCTCGAGTACGCCACACGTCAGTACGTCTATATCGTCGATCCCTCCTACGGCCGGCGACGGCTGCGCATCGAGGACGTCGACCGTCTCTTCACCGGTGTGGCGGTCGAGTTCGACGCTCCCCTGCGCTCGGTTCGCCGGCGGAGAAAGGTCAAGCGACCGCAGAGCCCCTGGCGGCATCTCGCCTACTTTTTTCCCCGTTCGAAGAAATGGCTGGTTCTGGCGGCGGCCTCCCTGGTCCTTCTCGTCTTCGGACTGTCGGCGCCGCTCGCCTCCGCCTACGTCATCGACCACCAAGGTCCCGGAAACCACCTGACTCCGGTCCTGGCCGCCGCGGCCATCGCCGTGTCCACCCTGTGCTTCTTCCTTCTCCAGTTGCTTCGTGGCACCGTCATCCTCGAACTCCAGGCCGCGGCGGAGAAACGGGTGACCCTCGGCATCTTCAACCGGCTCCTCGCGCTTCCTCTCGGCTTCTTCGGGCGGCGCACGCCGGGCGACCTGGCGCTGCGGGTGCGCACCGGCACCTCGGTCCGGCAGGTGCTGACCACCTCCATGCTCTCGGCTGCCTTCGACGGGGTGCTGGTCGTCTGCTACCTCGCCGCGTTCTTCCTGGTGGAAAGCCAGGTAGCGGTGTGGGTGTCGCTGCTGGCGGTGGTCCAGGTCGGGCTCCTGCTGCTGGCGTGGCGGTCGCAGATCTATCTGGCCGCCGACGAATTGGAGTGCCAGGCGCACTCCGCAAGCGCGCTGAACGAACTCCTCGAAGGCATCGGCACCGTGAAGGCGGCGGGTCTGGACGAGATGATGGGCGGCCGCTGGACCCACTCCCTGATGGAGGAGATCAACGCCGGGACGAGGCGGCGCCGCCACTTCACCCTGTTCTCGTCTCTCGTCGCGTCCATCCAGTTCATGGCGCCGCTGCTGGTGCTGGTCACCGGCGCCTTCAAGGTGAGCGCCGGGCAGCTCGGGCTCGGCGAGATGACCGCCTTCACCTCCCTGTCCATGGGGGTCTTCATTCCCTTGACCAGCCTGGTGCAGGCGGGGTTCCAGGTGGCCACGCTGAAGGCTCCCCTCACCCGGCTCGGCGACATCCTGGACGCCGAGCCCGATGAGCTCGGACGGGCGGCCAAGTCCCGATTCGACACAGGGGGGGACTTGGCGGTCAGGGGGATGTGGTTCCAGTACCCGGGGGCCATGGACCCGGCGTTGACGGACATCGACCTGGACATTCCCGCCGGGGCCTTCGTGGCGTTCCTGGGCGCCTCCGGGTGCGGCAAGTCGACCTTGGCCATGATCCTCGCGGGACTGTACCGGCCCGTCGCGGGGCAGGTCCTGATCGGCGGGTCGCCCTTGCACCACATCGACCGAGCCGCCCTGCGGCGGTCGATATCGTTCGTCAACCAGGACGCCCGCGTCTTCGCCGGTTCGATCCGCGACAACATCATGATGGGCGCCTCCGCGGCGGACGGTCACACCGGCGACTACGTCCACGCCGCCGGCATCGCACAGATCCATGACGAGATCACCGCCATGCCGATGGGCTACGAGACCCTCCTGGGCTCAGGCGGCACCGGCCTCTCCGGCGGCCAGCGTCAGCGGATCGCACTGGCCCGCGCACTCGTCCGCCGCCCACGGATTCTCATCCTCGACGAGGCGACCAGCGCACTGGACCGGGTGACCGAGGAGAGGGTGATCTCAAGCATCCGGAAACTGGGCTGCACACTCCTGGTCATCACCCACCGGGTGGCCGCCGCCACCAAGGCCGACGAGATCTGCATCATCAGTGGCGGCCGGATCGCGCAGCGCGGCGATCATGAGCGGCTCGGCCTCCGGACCGGCCCGTACCGTGACCTGATACTGGCCTCGGGCATCACGAGCGGCCCGAGCCCGAGCGGTCCGGGTGCCGAGACCCCGCCGCCGGGTGGCCGAACTCAAAGACACTCCCACAATGGACAGTCTTGAACCAATTGAGTGAATCGTCCAAATTTTCCTCATTGTTCGGCAATGGAAACTTTACTGAGCAGACCCTGATCTGCCGTGACGCCGTGCTAGCTTCTCTCTCCGAGATCGCAACCGGTTCGGGATGTCAGAAGCTGGCGGACTCAATGGCGGACGAGATGCCTACCACGGATCCCTGCTTCCGGGTTCTGGGGCGCTTGGAGGTCCGTCTCGGCGGGTCTCGCGTCACGCCGCCCGGCTCCGCCGTTCTCCAAGCCCTGCTGGGATCACTGATCATCGCACGCGGCGAACCGCTGACCGTGGACCGGCTCATCGATCTGGTATGGGCGGACCGCCCCCACCAGACCAGTCACGCGACGGTTCATGTCGCCATCTCGCGTCTGCGCAGATGGTTCACCGGCTTTGACGGCACGGCGGAGCCCCCCACGATCGGCCATGCCGACGGCTACCTGCTGCACTGCCCGCCGGAGCGGTCGGACCTCGGCCGGTTCTCGTCGTCCCTCACCCTGGCGCACGCCGCGTCCGAACCGGAGGAGCGCTTCCAAGCCCTTTCCGCGGCCTTCGGGGAACACGGCGGCCCCCTGCTCTCCGGCATGGCAAGGATCAACCGTTCCGACCCCCTCGTCCACTCGCTCGAACAGGAGATCGGCCAGGCCGGCCTCGCACTCGCCATGGCCGCCAGGGAGACCGCGACGCCGGAGAACTCGCTCAGGACGGTGCGGAGTCTGGCGCGCGAGCGTCCCTATGATGAGCCGCTCCACGCCGCACTCATCGATCTGCTCCTGGCTGCCGACAGACCGGTGGAGGCACTGCGTGCCTACCATGAACTCGCTGCGCGTCTGTCGAATGAGCTGGGCATCGAGCCAAGCGAAAAGGTGCAGATGGCGCACCTGCGCGTCCTGGCCGCCGACCGTCCGATCCATGCCACGGCCTCGACGCCCGAGAGCCAGGCGGTCCCCGCCCCCGCCGAACTGCCGCCGGACATCGCGGACTTCACGGGCAGGGGCGACGAAGTGGCACACCTCACCGAGGTCCTCACCAAGCCACGGCCCGGAACCGTCGCCATGGCCAGCGTCGCGGGTCTGGGCGGCCTGGGTAAGACCACGCTCGCCGTGCACGTCGCGCACCGGATCGCAGATTCCTTTCCCGACGGCCAGCTCTACGCGGACCTGGGCGGTGCCTCCGCCGACCCCGTACGCCCAGAGGACGTGCTCAGCCGCTTCCTGTTCGCGCTGGGTGTCAGTGCCGCCGGCATTCCCGAATCCCTGGACGAATGTGTGGCGCTTTACCGGAGTTGCCTGGCCGGGCGCAGAATTCTCATCCTGCTCGACAATGTCGCCGGGGAGGAGCAGGTGCGGCCGCTGCTGCCCGGGGCTCCCGGCACGGCCGTGCTCATCACTGGACGCGTCCGCCTGGTCACTCTCGAGGGTGCTGCCCTCCTGGAGCTCGACGTCCTGCCGTCCGCCCAGGCCGTGGCCCTGCTCATCAGGATCGTCGGCCCCGAGCGCGTCAGCGACGACCTGGAGACGGCTTTGGAGATCACCCGGCTGTGCGGCCGGGTCCCGCTGGCGGTGCGCGTCTCGGCGGCCAGGCTCGTCGGCAGACGGCAGTGGAGCCTGTCCCACCTCGCCAGCGTGCTCGGGGAGGAACGATACCGGCTGGACGAACTGGTGGCGGGGGACCTCGACGTCCGAGCCGGATTCGAGATGAGCTACCGGACGCTTCCGGCCGGCGCGAAGCGGGCCTTCCGGCTGGCCGGGCTGCTTGACGCGCCCGACTTCACTTCCTGGGCGGTGGCGGCCCTGCTGGACGTGCCGGCGCGGCAGGCCGAACGCCAGATCGAGATCCTGGTGGACGCGCACCTGCTGAACCTCATAGGGACGGACGAGACGGGCACGCTCAGGTACAAGCTCCACGACCTGATCCGGCTGTACGCGCGCGAACGAGCCCTGCGTGAGGATTCCGAACCCGAGCGGGAGGCCGCGATCCGGCGGGCCCTCGGAGCTTGGCTGGCACTGGCGGAGAACGCGGCGGAATGCGTCCCGGGTCCCTGCTACGCGCCCATACACGGTCCCGCGCCGCGCTGGCGGCTGCCCGCCGCGATCTCAGAAGCGTTGCTGGCCGACCCGATGGCGTGGTTCGGCGCCGAGCGCTCCGCACTGGTCGCCGGGGTGGCACAGGCATGCGAGGCGCGGCTGACCGAACTCGCGTGGGACCTCGCGGGGTCCACCGAGCAGTATCTCAACGTGCGCGGGTTGTATGACGGCTGGCAGCGCATGCACGAGCGGACGCTCGCGCTCTGCCGTGAGACCGGTGACAAGCGCGGCGAGGCCGTGATGATGCGCGGCCTCCTGGAGGTCACCACCTGGACGGCACCGGCAGGCCCCGGACCTGCGATGACACAGATGCGGGTCACCGCGTCCGGACTCCTCGATCTGTTCACCATGCTCGACGATCCGGTCGGGGTGGCCGACGCCCTGGTGGCCCTGGCCTGGGGCATGACCGCCCATGGGAACGCCCCGCAGGCCCTCGCCCTGGCGGAGCGCGCCCTGCGGATCGCCGTCGACGCCGACTACATCGGCGGCCAGGCGCGGGCTTATCACGTGATGGCGGTCGTCCACGGCGAGGACGACCCGCAGGGCGCGGTCGTGGTCCTGGAACAGGCGACGAAGGTCGCCGTGGCGCTCGGCAACGCTCGCTACACCACGACGATCACGCAGTTCCTCGGCGCGGCGAAATCGTTCTGCGGTGACATCTCGGAAGGCACGGAACTCCTGGAGAAGTCCCTGGCGATGGCACGACGGTTGAACGACCGTTATCTGGAGACGTTCTCGCTGCTCTACCTCTCCAAGCTTTTCGTCGCGATCGGGGACGAGCGTGCCAGGGCGACCCTCCACCTGACGCTGACCCACAGCGAGAACGGCAACTTCGGCCATCATCTCGCCGACGCGCTCAGCGTCCTCGGGCATCTGAACCTGGCCGAAGGAGACCTGCCCGCCGCAGTCGCCGCCTTCGAACGCTCGGTCCAGGTCTGGAGAACCCGCGGCTGGATCGCCTACCTGGCACGAACACTCCGCTCCCTCGGCGACGCCCACAACGCCGCCGGCGACCACCACACCGCCAAAGCCACATGGGAAGAGGCTCGCGAACTGTTCAGCGGGATCTCCGACGACAACGGCATGAGAACGCTGGACGCCCGGCTCGCACGTGACGAAAGCAACCGGCACTCGCCGGGCCGCGGAGGGCCTCTCTAACCACGCCGCAGGCTTCGTGTAATGCTACGGACCACACCGTCGCCCCCCTGCACAGGGCTTTTGACGCTGGGCTTCGACCCCGCCGTTTCCAGACGGAGCCGCCAGCCTGCTCCCGGTCCTTCTGGCAGCTGCCCGAACCGGACTTCCACCGGCAAGCGACGACGCGCTTACGAACACAAAGGATCAGCTACTCACGCAGCCTCACCTCCCTGTTCTGCTGGGCGCGCGAAACTTCGAGGTTAGGCACATGAAAGGCGGGTGTCGCTAGCTTGGCCATCACTGACCAAGAGCGGCTTCAGGAATGATCGCAATGACGTCGTCCATGCGGTCCCGAGTTGCTCGGAACGGTAGACCGCACAGGAAGCGGGACGGCATTGACACGCCATTCAGGTATCCCTCGCAAGGCGGCGCCAGAGTTTCCCAATGTCAATTCTCTGCGGGCGGAGAGAAAGAGACGTCCCGCTAACGCGCATATCCCGCGAAGGAACGCAGAGGCGCCGGCGGTCGACAGGCTCTCGCCGGGCGCGGCGAGGACCTGCCGCTCCAGCCGTGGCGCACACGAGATGCTTCCGCCGGACGCTCCCAGCCACCTGCTCCCGATCGTCGCAGCCCTGCTGTCCGGGCAGACGGACGAAGCGGCCAGCAAGAGGCTGGGGATCTCACCACGCACCTTCAGCCGACGCGTGGCGGAACTTCTCGACCACCTCAACGTCGCCACGAGGTTCCAGGGCGGCGTGGAACTGCTGCGTCGCGGCTGCAAAAGCTGTTCGGACCAAGACGATACCGCTCTCGATCATGACCAGCCGACAACCTCTGGATGATGCGATGAGGGAGCGGGGCCTTCGCTTCCGTGACAATTCGCGGAGTAGTTGGTTTCCCGTCAGCCTGCATGGCCCATGTCGGCCCTCATCGAACGCTCTCGGGCGGGCGGATCGGAAGCAGCGCCACCAGCCCAACCAACAGGACCACGGTGCTGCCGGCCAAGCCCGCCCGCTGGGTGTCGAACAGCGCGATGAATCCGCTGAAGGCCAGCGGTCCGAGAAAGCCGACGGCGCGCCCTGTGGTGGCGTAGAGCCCGAACGCCTCGCCTTCCCGCTCGGGTGTGACGATGCGGGCGAGGAAGGTCCGGCTGGACGACTGGGCGGGCCCGACCAAGGTCGCTAGGAACAGCCCGCGAACCCGGAACGCGGTCTTGCCTGGTAGCGCCACCAGCGCGCCGCCCACCAGCACGAGCCCCAGCAGCGCCACGACGGGCCACCGCGCACCGCTACGTCACCGAAGTCGTGGCACTGCTGGCCGAACTGGCGCCCGATCTGCGGCAGGCGCTGCGGATCGCGGCGCGCAAGGCTTTTGTGATCCTGGACGGCTCCCTGATCGCCACCGACCGACTGTCGGGGGCGGCCGACCGGCTGTACCACTCGGGAAAGCATCGTCGGCACGGGGTGAACGTGCAGTTCCTGACCGACCCGCATGGTGAGCTGATCTGGGCGTCGGCGGCAAGAGCTGGCACATCCTACGGAAGGCCCGCTGCTCACCCAGCCGCCTGAGCGACATCGTCCGAGCCATTCTCACCCTCCACCACCAAGCCAGGTGAGGTTGGAATCAGCTCACTGATCGCCCCAGGCCTTCGCGGACTGCGGATCGACGCAGCCGCACCGCCGATACACCGCACCAGAACTCTCGATAACAGCCATACCCGCCACCTACACCACCGATAGGGGGAGCACCCTGCGAACACAGGCGGTTCGAACCAGCAGGCCAGGGTCACATCACTTCACGAAACCCAGTGCGGCTCAAACACCACTCTGGGCTCACTTCAACGGCGAACGATCCCCCGTTGCGAAGATCGCTGGCGCCGTCCTCACATCTGGGCCGGTTCTCGCTCGCGGGAGCAGGCCCGTGGAAACACCGGCGCGGACGCCCACGCTGCTAGGCCGTGTTTCAGGTGGCGGGTGGCTCTTGGGCGGATAGTTCTCCGGCCAGTTCCATACAGCGCAGGCGGGCTGGGGAGAAGTCGTAGGGCATCTTGCCGATGGCTTCGAACACGCTCATGGAATCAGCCTCCCGCCTGGCAGAACTGAGGTCGGCCTCGTCCTCGCCATCATCGGCGGTAGCAGGGTGCTCCCAGTCGTCGAAGAGGGCATCGTCGTCCTTCTCTAGGCCGGACTCCTCGATGACGGCTTGCAGGGCGCTTTCGAAGGCGTGCCGCTCGGCGGCCACCTGAGCCACCCGCGGATCATCGACGGCGACGCTGTCATCGAGTGCCTCCTCGGCGTCATCGACGCGGTCGGAGTCCTCCCGCAGAGTGGGATGCGTGGCCAGGACGACGAAGCGGGTGGTCTGGACGGCCGCGCCGAGCGGGCCGAAGATCCGCTCAGTGACCAGCAGACTGTCCAGGTCCGCCTGACGCAGGGAGTCCTCGGGCAGGCTCTTGAGGCGGTCGGTGACGAAGTCGGAGAGCAGACCCATCCGGCTGCCTTCGGTGCGCATCCGCTGCACAACGGTCCGCTGCCGCCGCAGTTCCGCCTCCTGCTCGGCGAGGGTTTCCTCCAACCGCTCCAGGATGCCCGCGATACCGTCTCCGCTGTCCGCACTGGCGGAAGCCGTGCCGGTGGTAAAGGCGTCACGGATGTCGTCCAGGGCGATGCCGGCGTCGGCCGTCTTGCGAATCCACAGCAGTCGGATCATGTCCTCGTACCCGTAGCGGCGGCGGTCATCGCCGCCCCGCTCAGGCTCGGGGAGCAGGCCGATCTCGTGGTAATGGCGAATCGCCCGCGGCGTGGTGCCGGCGAAGGCCGCCGCGTCACCGATCTTGACCTGGCGAGGTGGCATGAAGGACGAATGCATGAGCAGGGACCTTTCCTCAAGGATCGGGACGTAAGTCCACCGAACCACATGCCCCTACGGAAGGTGCAACCCCATGCACGCCCCGCGCCAATGCCAGGAAACGCGCTCTCCCTCCGTGATGACCGCAGGCTCGTCCTTTCCTGCTGGGGCATCCGCACGACGGCAGACTAGGGTTCACGGCCACTGATGAATCGCCGCGACCTGAACCGTCGCCTCGAACCGACCCGCAAGTTCGTCGAACCGGGTCGCCACGGCCCGGCGCTGCTTGAGACGGCTGATCCCTGCGGGTGCCGAAAATATCGTCCACGCAGGTGAGAGCGGCATCGGCCGGCGCTCATGCGTCAGGTGCGGCGGTAGTGGTCGATCAGCTCCGAACGGCCGCGCTGGAGGTGATCGCCGCGGCACGATGGTCGGTTGTGCTGTTGCGATTGGTCTACCTGGCGGTACGAACGCCTTCGCGATCCTGCGCCTTCGTTCGAAGCCTTCTACGACGAGCACCGCCCCACCGGGGTATAACGAACGCCCGCCCATGCGTTCCGCTTCCCCCGCCGATCACCGAGCTCGTCCCGATCAGGCGTCTGAACATCCGAAGACATCAACGCCTCGGCGGAATCCTCAACGAATATCAGCATGCCGCGTGACCTGCACGGACAGGGTTCTCGGCACCCGCAAGGCCCACCGTGCCGCCCGCGACCACGCGGCGGTCATCGCCGACGTCGGCATCGATCCCGCCGAGGCGATCCGGATCGTCGAGGCCGCACTGGGTCATGCGCCGACACCATACGGACCGACCATCGCCACGCCACTCCGTCCATGATCACCTCGCTGTGCGGGCTGGTGATCAGGAAGCGTCGACCGAACGGTCGGAGCCCGCGGCACCGAGGCCGGACGGTTTGGGCGCGATGCCGTTGAGGACCACATCGAGCAGGGTGCGGACCCGCTCGGTCGTCAGCGGGGCCCGGGCGAGCACCGTGACGACGACGGCGCCGGTGAGTGCGTCGGCGGCGCTTTTCAGGTCGGCGTCCGCGCGGATCTGCCCGGCTCGCCGCCCGGCGTTCAGGCGCCGCAGCAACGCTTCCTGCTCCGCACCGGACAGTCCTCCCGCGAGGGCTCTGGTGGCTAAGTTCCGCCCATCGTCGCCGCGCTGACACGCGAGCGGCTCCAGCAGCAAGGAGCAACGGATGAGAGCATGGCGATTCGTCGGGGCGCACCAGCCGCTGCAGTTGATCGAGAGGCCCGATCCCGTCCCCGGTCCGGGATTCATCGTGCTGGACGTCCAGGCCGCGGGCATGTGCCACAGCGATGTGGGCTTCCTCGACGGTGTGATCGCACCTCCGACCGTCCCGCTGGTCCTCGGCCACGAGACCGCCGGGATCGTCTCCCGGGTCGGACCTGACGTCGACGGGCTGTCGGTCGGAGACCGTGTCGTCTTCGCCGGTGACGAGGCCTACGCCGCAGGCTGGACCGCGGACGGAGGGTTCGCCACCAAGTGCCTGGCGCCGGTGACGTCGCTGATCCGCCTGCCCGACTCGGTCTCGTTCATCCAGGGCGCCGCCGCCGTGGACGCGGGCGCGACGTCCTACGGCGGCGCCGTGCACTCCGCCGGCCTGAAGTCGGGCGATCGCATCGGCATCGTCGGCCTGGGCGGTCTCGGGATGACCGGAGCGCGACTCGCGTTCCTGCTGGGAGCCGAGGTCTATGCGGCCGAGCCGCGGCGGGAGACATGGTCGCTCGCCAAGGAACGCGGCGTCATCGACATCGTCGAGGACGTACTGGAGCTGGCCCCGCTCCAGCTCGACACGATCGTCGACTTCGCCGGCTTCGGAACCACCACGGCCGGGGCGATCTCCGCTGTCCGCCCCGGTGGCCTGGTCGTACAGGTCGGCCTCGGCCGCAACGAGGCCACCATCTCCACCGCGGAGCTCACCTCCAAGCCCGTGACGCTGAAGGGCTCGCGCGGTGGCCCGCCCCACGCGATCAAGGCCGTGCTCGACTTCATGGCAGACGGCCGGCTCGAGATTCCGGCCACGACCGTGGGGTTCGAGGAGATCCCCGCCTCGCTCGACCGCCTGCGCGAGGGCGGAGTCGTCGGCCGGCTGGTGGCCACCCCCAACGGCTGACCCCGCTTGCCCCGAGGGACTCGCGGGCCAGGGCGTTCCCGGGATCGTGACGGTACGGGCGGGGTGGCTTGGCTGTTGTGAACCAGGTCCTGATGACGGAACGCTTGGTCCTGCGTCCTGCGTCCTGCGCCTGCGCGGGACCACGCGGAACTGCTGGCGCACTGGACCGCGCCGGAGGTACGGCGGTTCCTGTTCGACGGGGCGATCCTCTCGCCGAAGGAGATCACGCGGGCCATCGAGGACAGCGTGCGGAGTTTCGCCACCGCCGGGTACGGCCTCTGGCTCGTCCGGGAGGCGGAGGGGACCGGCCTGGTCGGCACGGCCGGGATCCGGCCGCTGGACGATTTGGGACCGGAGGTCGTCTACAGCCTGGCTCCCGGCAGTTGTGGCAAGGGGCACGCCACCGAGCCCGCCTTCGCCGTGGTGGAGTACGCCCTCGGGCCGCTCGGCCTGCCCGAGGTGCTGGCCGAGATCGACGAGGGCAACGCCGCCTCGGCCGCCGTCGTCGAACGGCTCGGCATGGCGCCCTTCGAAACGGTGCCGGGCCTGTTCGGCCCGATGACCTGTTACCGCAGAACACGCTGAACGGATGTCCTGATCAGGTGCTTCTGGTGCTCGCCGGGCCGGAGGGCGCGGTTGAGCAGAGCTGTGAACTGCTGTAGTTCGCGGGTGCTGAGCGTCCCCAGCGGATTGTTCTCCTGGGCGGCCCGGATGATCTCGTCGCGGACCCGCCGGCCCTTGGCGGTCAGGATCAGGACGCGGGAGCGGCGGTCGGCCGGGTCCACGGCGCGCTCCACCAGGCCGCGGTCGGCGAGCTGGTTGGCCATGAAGGTCAGATTCGGGGCGCTGCAGTGCAGGCGTTCGGCCATGGCTTTCATCGAGGGCGGCGGTCCACTCCAGCCGAGGCCGGATGACCTGACGACGCAGCACCGCGACCTCATGCCGCAGCACCAAGATCTCCATATCCTTCGAGACATCACTGCGCGCCAGCAACGCTGGCCGACCGATAGGGGCTAAGCGACTGCTCCGGGCCATGCTGGGCAGTGCCAGGTGTGGCCGTCCCACTCGATGAGGAAGGGGCGAGCGTGGGGCAGGGGTGTGCCCCAGATCTGGGAGCCGAGGGCGCATAGGCGTCCGAGGGCGACGGTGAGGCTGGCGACATGGCCGACGACGGCGACGGTCTCACCGGGATGAGCTCCGGCGATCTGCTGGAAGGCCGCTGTCACGCGGGCGATGACCTGGTGTCCTGTTTCGCCGTCTGAGACCCGTTGCCCCAAGTCGTGCTCGACGACCCAGGCGTGAAGAACTTCTGCTGTCCGGGCGCGGATCGCCGGGTCTTTGGTGCCCTCGTGCTTGCCGATACCGACCTCGGCCAGCTCCGGCATCGCCGTGATGACGAGGTCCGGTACGGCGGCCAGGTGCGCTGCGGTCTGCCGTGCCCGCACCGCCGTGCTGGAGTAGATCCTGGTGATCGGCTCGTCTGCGAGGATCTGGGCTGCAGCGAGGGCCTGGTGGCGGCCGTGTGCCGTCAGCGGCACGGTCGGAACGGCTCCCGCAGTGCCGGTAGTGACGTTCCCGGACTCGGCATGGCGCAGGCACCACATGCGGACGCGGTCGCTCATGCGGCCTGTTCCCCGCGCTCAACGAGTCGGCCGTGTTCGAAGCGGGCTCCGGCCCGGACGAGAGCGTCCAGGTGCGATGCGTTGACGGCGCGCAAGCGGGCCTGGGCCGACTCGATGAGTTTGAACGCCATGGCGAGGCCGGCGGCGCGTGAGCCGGGTCCTTTGGTGACCTTGGCGACGGCCTTGGGGTGCTTGGCGCCATAGGCGTCGGCGAAGGCCTGCACCGCCTTCCGGGCATGGGTCTTGTCCTCGGCGTTCCAGATCTCGGCCAGCGCCTTCTTGGCGCCGGGGTGCGCCGACTTCGGGGGCGCACCCCGGCAGTCTGCGATCTTGTGAAACCAGCAGCGCTGCTCGCGGGTTTCGGGGAACCCCTCCAGCGGCGCGCCCCAGAACCCCAGCGCCCCGTCACCGACCGCCGGCGCGGGGACGCCCATGCCGCGGCGGCGGCAGTCGCGCAGCAGGCCGGCCCACGACTCGGTGGATTCGCGGTAGCCGTCGGCGAGCGCGACGAGTTCTTTGCGGCCCTCGGCACGCACCCCGATCACCACCAGCAGGCACAACTTGTGCTCCTCCAGCCGGATGTTGACGTGGATCCCGTCAGCCCACAGGTAGACATGGTCGACCTCGGACAGGTCACGAGCGCCGAACGCACGTTGCTCGGCCTTCCACTGCTCGGTGAGCCGGGTGATGACCGAGGACGACAGCCCGGCAGTCGAGCCGAGGAACTGCCCGAGCGCCGGCACGAAATCCCCCGACGACAAGCCGTGCAGGTACAGCAGCGGCAGCACCTCGGTGATGCGCGGACTTTTGCGGCACCACGGCGGCAGGATCGCCGAGGAGAACCGCTCCCGTTCACCGGTGACCGGGTCGAGGCGTCTCTCGTTGACCCGCGGCGCCTTCACCTCGACCGCCCCGGCCGAGGTGAGGACCTGCCGGGGCTGGTAGTAACCGTTACGAACGACCAGGCGGCGGCCGTAAGAAACACGCTCGTCGACGAACCGGGCGAGCAGGTTCTCCAAGCAGGCCGACGCGGCAACGTTGGCTGGGAAGGCACACCCCGAATGCTCAACGTAGTTCCCGACCCGTCTGACCGCGACCAGGGTGACGAGATGCGTCCGGCCGCGTCGTTGATCGATGAGATCGCTTGCGAGGGCGCCTGCCGGATGCTGGCCGAGGCGTTGCAGGCCGAGGTCGACGCTTACACCAAGTGATCCGGGAGGGTACCCCCTTCCCGGTGATCCACAGGTTCCAAGCATTGCTTCCCACCTACCAGCTTGGGGGTCTAAAGGTAATCGCAACACCTGACCCCGAGCAGTCGCATCATGTCGGTGCCGATGAACGTGTCACCTCAACCTGAGCTACCGGTGCGCGTGTGATCCGGGGTCAGTCGTCGGAGAAAGATCGCCCGCTGGCGATGATTTTGCTCCGGAGCATGAGTCTTCTTCAGGAACGCCCCTGCCGGACGTCCACTGTTCGGGCCGGGGGCAACGCAGATCACGATCCTTGACAGGAGTCCAGCTCATATGACTGATCCGGCACTGAGGGCAGACCGCAATCGCGAGACCGGGTTCTGGCCCTTGATCCGCACCGAGCGAGCGGCGCTGGCGGCCGATCTCGCGGATCTGACGGACGAGCAGTGGGCAACGCCGTCGCTGTGCGCCGGTTTGACGGTGCGTGAGGTGCTGGCGCACCTGACCGCGAGCGCGAGCCTCAACACCGTGAGCTGGCTGGCGGGTGTGATCCGCTGCCGGTTCGACTTCGACAAGCAGGTGGCCATGCGGCTGGCCGAGCAGCTCGGCGCGACCCCGGGCGAGACCCTTGAACGTTTCCGGCGCATCGTCCCGAGCACGACCAAGCCTCCCTTGCCTGTCATCGCCATGCTGGGCGAGACGATCGTGCACGGTGAGGACATCCGCCGCCCGCTGGGCATCCGCCACGACTATCCGATCGGGGTCGTCACGCAGACGGCCGAGTACTACCAAGGCTCAGACCTCGTGGTCGTTGCCAAGGGACGTATCGGTGGCCTGAGACTTGTAGCGGATGACGGCCCGTTCACGACCGGCTCCGGGCCCCTCGTGTCCGGCCGCACCTTGAACTTGGTAATGGCCATGACCGGGCGCGCGACCTACTGCGACGATCTCGAAGGCGACGGTGTGGAACTCCTCCGCAGTCGCTGCGGGACAGCCTGACACGATGCCGTGGCATCCAGCCCGGCCCCGGACCAGCCACCGACGTGGTCCGGGGCTGATCCGACGTGAATGGTCATCGTCGGGTGACGATGAAATTCGGCAGGTCAGCCCGCGATAGTGCCCTGTGCTCGGGCTGCCCTGGTGCTGGCAAGCCGGTAGGACTCCGTGCCGGTCCCGCCGAAGGTGAGGCGGTCGATGATGGCCACGCAGAGCCGCGGATCGGTGGTTTTGGTCAGGATCCTCTCGTCCGCAGCTTCGACCAGCTCGTTGACCGGTTTGGTGGCGAGTGTGTAGCGGACCCGGAAGCCGGCCATGGCGGCCTCGGTGCCGAGCTCGATCAGCAGGTGGGACTTGCCGGTGCCGGAGTCGCCGATCAGGCAGAGCGGCACGCCCTTCTTGACCCATTCGCAGGCCGCCAGGGTGGGGATGACCGCGGCGTCGATGTTCCCGTTGCCTCGAAGTCGAAGGTCCGCAGTGACTTCTCCCGCGGGAACTGCGCCGCCTTGATGCGCCGTTCGGAGCGGCGGCGGGCCCGGTCGTCGCACTCGGCCATCAGGAGTTCGGAGAGGAAGCCGCGATAGGACATCTGGTCGCGGGCGGCGGCTTCGGCCAGGTGGGGGAACTGGGCCCGAATGGTCGGCAGCCGGAGCATGCGGCATGCCTGGTCAACGGCGGCGTCGGCGGCCTGTTCGGTCAGCCCGCGGTGTCGTTGGAGTGTCACGGCATCTCTCCATGGATGGCGGGTCGGTCGGCCGGCTGCCGTGCTCGCGGCAAGTGGTCGTAGGCCGCGACCGAGGGAGGCGACCGGGTGTCGGGCCAGCCGCCGTTCGGTCAGCGAGGTCACGTTCGTTCGGTCCGGCTTGGCCGGGACAGGAGCCGCGACATCGTCGGCTTCGGCCGCCTTGCGTGCCTCCAGGGCGACGGCGTCCGCGGTCAGTGCGCCAGCCTTGAGCGCGGAGGCAAGCCCGGCGACAGGGTGTTCGTGGGAAACGTCTCGCTCGAGCTAAGGCGTCCTACACACAGGGCCCGGTCCGACTGCTCGCCAGGTACTCCACGCTCGGTCACTGCCAAGTCCCGCCAGAGGTCTGGTGAGGGTTGTCGGTGGTGCAGGGCAGTATCGGCATCCGGTCTGGAGCAGGGGGAGAACACGGTGTCGCTCACGAACCAACAGATAGCCGGTCACGCCTTCCTGAAGGGCATGTACAACGACGGGTACTTTCCCGATCATCTGGTCGACAAGGGGAAGGCGATCCTGCTGCGGGTGTGCGAGCGGATCGAGACCGAGCGGCCACCTGATCTGGACGCCCTGTACGCGCTCACGCAGGCCGCGACCGAGGAGTTCAACGCTCTGGACGATGAGTTCTGCGCCGCCGACAGCGAGATCGAGACCGTGGCGCGAGAGTTGATCGCCGCGGACTTCGGGTTCCTGGCATCGGCGTACGGCTTCGCAGAGGCGGACCTGGAAGACCTGATCGCCACTCGGAGCTGGTGAAGCGCGGCATCAAAGGGCGCTGCCCGGTTGCCGTTCGGCTCAAGGCGCATGACCGTTGTGCCCAGGTTCCCGTGAGCGCGTCGAGCGGTGGCGTCAGGTGCCCTGCTCGTATCGGGCCGCCTCGTTCCGTGCGGCTTGGGCCTCCTCCTGACGCCCCAACTGCTGGAGTGCGTCGCCGAGGACGGACAACGCGTCGGCCAGGTGCCGACCGTGGAAGGGATTGCCCTCGAACATCGCCCCGTAGATCTCCACCGCCTCCTGTGCGAAGGGGAGGCCCTCAGCGGCACGTCCCAACTCCGTGAACCTGGCGCCGAGGGTGGCACACGTGACGGCGAGGTCGGAGATGGCGCGATCGGAGCCGCTATCGACCAGCTCCCGCCAGATCGCCTCCGCTTCCTCCTCGATCGGCAACGCCTCAGCCGGCCGTCCAAGGTCCGCGTACGCGATACCGAGGTTGTACAACGCCGCCGCAAGGGTGGCGCGGTAGCGGGCCGGGTCGGTCCTGGCCAGCTCCCGCCTGATCGCCACGACCTCCTGGCCGAGCGGCAACGCCTCAGACGACCGGCCCAGCTTTCTCAACGTGTTGGCAAGGTTGTTCAGCGACTCCGAGACCTCAAGACGATGACGGGCAGGGCCGGTCTCGGCCAGTTCCCGCCGGATCGCCAGTCCCTCCTGCTCTGCGGCCAGGGCCTCACCCGGGCGTTCCAGCTCCATCAGTGTGAGGCCGAGGTTGTACAGCAAGGTCGCCAGATCGGGACGGTACCGGGCGGGCTTGGCCTGGGCCAGTTCCCGCTCGATCGCCAGCGCCTCGTGCGCTGCCGGTAACGCCTCGGCCGGTCGCCCCTGCGCCGCGAGTTCGATGGCGAGATCGTTCAACGCGGCGGCGAGCTTGGGACGGTTCCGGGCGGGGGCGGATGCGGCTCGCTCCCGCAGTTTCGCAATCGCTTTCTGCCTGTCCCGCAGGTCCTCATCGCTGCTCCGCCGCCTCTTGCCCGGCAGCCAATCCACATGTACTCCCACCAATGTCCAGCCCTGCCCACAGTAACCACACCCCGAAGACGCTAACAATCTCGGCGCCTGATCCAGTGACAACGTCGATGGAGATCACTCTGCTGTTGGAACCTCTGAGCTGTGTGAATCAGCCCTGGAAAGAATCCGCTTCCAACCCGGTCGAGTTCCACCCGCCACCTCTCGTACGGGCACGGGGCCGAAGCTCACGGCTCAGAGGCCAGCACCCGACCGAGCGGGCTCGGTCGATGTTGCTCGGGCTGCGTGATGGTGAAATATCGGACGAGTGACCGGGGTCGCGCTAGGTTCTCGTTGTGGTCATGTTCACCTGCAGCCGGTGCGGTACAGCGGTGACTCTGGACCTGGAGGAGACCGGCTACCACCCCGGCCGCGAACCGCCCGGTCGGCCTGACATCCATGCAGATGCGCCGCAGCTGATCCCGCGCGGCCGCTTCGCCATCGACCCCGAACCGTTCGGGCCACCTTTTGTCCCGGTCCCTGAAAGCGACCGGTTGATCACGTCGAACGGCCCGCGTAGAACGATCGTGGTGAATGTGGACGATCTCATCGCTTTAGCGCCCCATCCCAAGCGCGAACACATGGGCGGATGCTGCGGATTCGACCCGCACTACGGCCCCAACCTGATCTGCGAAGCCTGTGGCCAGGAAATCGCCACCGAGGCGAACGACTGCGGCATGCTGTGGCACTGGGTGAGGCTTTTTCCCGACGTAGTACTTGGTGCACCTCCAGCTCCTCCGCCCGCACCGGGCACCGTCCACCGCAGGCATAACAAACGTCGTAGAGACCGGTAGCCCAGGCGGCCCCAGGGGTGAGACATGTTCGGGTGGCGGGTACCAGCGGTCGGCTGCCCCCGTAGATGCGGATGACTCCGCGCCATGCCGATCAACATGGAGAGAGCCCCCCGTCCGGCTTGATAGCAGAGTGCCGGGCTGCAAGATGGCCGAGTCGACTTGAACCCGGCCATAAGAGAGTTCCAGCCCGTGCCAGTCATAACTGGTCCCCCGGCTGGTCCCCCGATGAACTGGAACGCCCCGGCAGGCGCGCCCAGACCGTATGCCCCTTCTCCGGAGTCGCCCGGAAGCCGAACTCCGCCGCCATCCTCACCACGCCCAGCAGTCCCCGGCCGTTCTCGATCGGAGTGCCCGCCGGCTGTTCGGCGTGAACGATCAGGACGCGGCTTCCACCCGATCACGTACAGCGATCCAGACAGGGCCGTTACAGACGACCTCCACACCGAACCAGCCCCCTGCCTCTCCCGATCGCGTATACAGCAGAGCGTTACTGATTAGTTCGGCCGCGCCACCATTCGACATCGGAGACGCAGTCGAAATCCGCCAGAAGGGCTGCGATAAATCGCCGCCCCTGGCAGGCTTGAATCCGCCCTCCCGGAAAGACTCGACGCCATCTCAGAACTCCTTCATGACAGAACCACGTGCGCGCCCGGATGCGAGAAGCGTTCTGAAAGAGCCACGGTCGATGACCTCCACTCCATGTTCCCCCGAAGCCACCGAACGGAAATTGAACGGCGACGAGATTCATGGAGGCCCCACTTCGCGATGGGCGTCAAGTGTTGGGCACTGTTGACTGGCACAACCATGGAGAAGAGGCGCAATGGCCATCAGCCAGAGGTCACCGGAGCCCTATCTGCGTTCATACCAGGCGCGGACCGACTGCTTGTACCCGTCCGGCATCTTGAGGCCCGTGACCTGGTCACTGCCGAAGAGGGCGATCTCCTTGTGCTCATGGCTCAACCGCGGCGGCGTGTCAGTGTCAACGACGTGACAGCCGTAGGTGACGATGAGAACTCTGGCGCGCGGGATGGGCTCGTACACCCACACGTCCAGAAGCGGGCCCGCCTCGGCCTTCCAGCCGGTCTCCTCGGCTATCTCGCGCACCACGCACTGTTCGGGCGTCTCGGCGAACTCCAACCGCCCTCCCGGCAACTCCCACTCCTGACGTTCGTTCCGTAGAAGCAGGACTCGGCCGACGGCATCGAACACGACGCCCTTGACCGAGACCGCCCACGCATGACTCCTACCGGCGGGCAACGTCATCCCATGCGCCCCTTCTTTCACGACTCATGACCCTCAACCATCAGCGCGGGGCGCAGGCCGCCTCAGACGCTCAGGACGAGCGTAGGCTGCGGATCGAGCGGGAGCCGTCTTGCGCTCCTATCGCTATCAGGCTGGTCCCGTCGGGGAGCATGGCCTGCGCGAAACCGCATCCCGTCCACACCGGCTCGGCGCAGAACTCGCCGGTGATCGCATCCCGCTGGATGATCGCTCCGTCGTCGTTGAAGGACAACAACCTCGGCCGACCACCGATCCATGCCCCCGACAGGCCTCCCTCCCCCACCCCGGACACGATGGGATCACCGATCAGGTCACCGGTGGCCGCGTCCCACCGATAAAGGACCCGCCGATCCGCGCCGTAGTCGACCTAGCCGGCCGCCACCATGGTGCAACCGTCACCCAACTCCAGCGTGGTGAGCTCGGTGAACCACCCATCGTGGCCGGTCAACAGCTCAGCCACCGGTGTCCCGGCTTCGGCGTCCCACAGCCGCACCGTGCCATCATCGCCGCCCGAGGCGACGCCCAGCCCACCGCCCGGCAACCTGAAGGTCGCGACGGCCTTGACGCTGCTGCCATGGCCGACCAGCGGCTCACCCAGCAGCCGCCCCGTCCCGGCATCCCACACATACACCAGGTGATCGTTCCCCGCGCCGGCGAACACCGCCCGACCGCCCGCGACGGTTCCGGCGGCCGCGCCCCAGAAGGTGTCCCGGAGCGCGGCGTAGGCAGCGGTAACTGCAGCGCAGAGAAAAGGACAATACCAACTGCAGTTAGCGGCACCAGTAACTTGAAGAATCATCCCGCATCGCTCATGTCACACCCCCGCAGATGAGACGCAGGTTCCCGGCCTTGGGTTCCTGGACGAGTATCCGTATGATACGAGCCATTATTTCACCCGCTAACACGAGCGGAACCGGATGATCGCTAATCATTCGGCTCCGCCTGGTGCACTCTCTGGGTTGACCCCGGTGGGTCGATTGTGGATGCATTCCTTCAACGACCGGTGACAGTTGAGGTCTTTCGCATAGACCTCCCTAGAACAGTGGATCCAGGGATGAACCCCACGTACTGTAGTTCGGCAGCACCACCCATATCGTGAAAGAGTAGTTCACCGATACCCAGTTGGGGTTGTCAGGATCTAGGTTGCTGGTTTGGTTGTAGTTTCCGTTCGAGAGAGGGTCGAGACAGTCCTTCCAGGTGTACCAACCGGCACCCAGATAAAAGTTGTCCCGTATGACCCACTCCGCGAGATAGAAATGCCGATGCCAGTTATAATGACCTTCGGCCAGATAGATTCTTCGTTCCACACATCGAGTCGGGTCGTTTTGGTACGTTGCAGACGTCACATAATCGTGCCTGGTGTTGTAGGCGGTCGGATACGCGACGGCGGCGGCGGGTGTGGCCAGCGACGTCACCAATGCGACCACCAGCCCGCCCACGACAGCGAGGAATTTCCAACGGTCCATCTTCATCATTCCTCTGAGTTTATGGGCGCCGCCGAGGAAGGAAGACTAGAAAATCTGCCATCCTTCACAGGTTTTCCGCCAAGGCCGCATACAAACATCCGACCGCGCCGGTGCTGGCCCAGGCCGCGATCGTGGCGGCCGGGTCCTTCACCCACGTCCGCAGTACCTGACAACGCTCTGGGTGACGGGGGTCGCCGCCCGCGACGTCGCCGGCGCACCGGCCGCGGCGGCCGCAGTTGATGCCGACGAGGGCCTGGACAGGAGTAGATCTGAGAACAGGATCTGGCTCAAATTCCCGGAATGTGGGCCAGATCTCGATGCTGGCTCGACGAATCAGGCCTACGGATAGCCCGGAGTGAGCGCCGAGGCCAAACGGCGCTGTGGGACAGTCCCGCGACCGAATGCCGCGCTGCCCTGCAGCACATATCCCTGTGCGGCTTCATTATCCCGGTTCAGGGTCTGACCTGCTGGTTTCCCGGCGGAATCACGCCGCGGTCGGGCAGGCTGAAGCGCCATGGTGTGGTCGCTGTTGTACGACCTGACGCGCAACTCGTTGGGCGTGATGCTGCTTCGATTCCGCGGGGACGCAGCCAAGGAGGTCGAGATCTTGGTGTTACGTCATCCGCTTGCGGTGTTGCGGCGGCAGGTGAAGCGTCCTGCCCTCCAGCAGGCCACCGGTCCAGCGGGAGATCCGCCAGCTGGTGCTGCCGCCGACCGGCGAGAACCCGACGGGCGCGTAGGTGACGCAGCAGGCCCGGAATCTTCTGATGGATCTGGACGAGAGCGCTCAGCGTTTTCGTTGGTGGGGATCGCCGCGCCGTTCCGCGGTGAGGGAGATGCGGTGAGCGTTG
The DNA here is from genome assembly GCF_044326315.1 of Actinomadura sp. 9N407. Taxonomy (NCBI): domain Bacteria; kingdom Bacillati; phylum Actinomycetota; class Actinomycetes; order Streptosporangiales; family Thermomonosporaceae; genus Actinomadura; species Actinomadura sp. 9N407. Next base: position 81,413 of record NZ_JBIRAW010000006.1, read on the forward strand.
CCGCGCTGTCGCACCGTGTGCTTGACGAACGTGTCCCCGACGTAGCCGCAGCCGTAGGGTCCGCGGCCCAGCAGATCAGCGAACGGCTCGCCCTGGTCGCTTCCTAAGCGGATCGTCGCTGGAGGGGTCGGGTTCGAGAATCCGGGCCTGCGGGGCAGGTTCTCGTACCTTGGGCACGACGTTCTGGAAGCGGTGGTCCAGGTTTTCCAACGGCACGGGATGCTCGTTGGTAAGGATCCGCTGGTGGTGTTCTTCGGCTTTTGCGGGGCTGGGCGCCCGGGCCGCGGCCCGTGCCAGAACGTGAGTGCGGCCGTGGTGGAACGTACCGGCTATTGCCAGTCGAACGCGGACTTCCAGCGCTCGTGGCCCTCGGCATAGCCCTGGAAGGCGTGGAGTACCTCGTCGAGGTCGCGGACCAGAACGCGGAAATGCCGGTCGGTGTGCCCCTCCCGGTATTCCAGCCCGAAGACGCCGTCGGGGAGTCCGCCGGCCCGCTCGCCGATACCGACCTGCATGAACCAGCCTGGGTCTCGATCAAGGGAGGCCCACCAGTTCCGGTCGGTGATCTGGCCCAGCAGTTCGGGGAGATCCTCGGGGCAGGGATCGTTGACGACGCCGCCGTCGCAGAACTCCATGCGCAGGCCACCGGTGTTGACGATGTCCGGCGGGTTGTGGACCCGCATCACCTGCGGGTCATAGCAGACCAGGCCGTGCCGCATGGCCAGCTCGACGACCACCGGGGTGACGTCCGGCGCATCGGAGAAACCCATCATCATGATCACGTAGTGGCCGGAGAGGTGGCTGGGAGTCATGCTCCAGGGAGAAGCATCCGCTTCGGCGGTCTCCAGCCCTTCCAGCGGCGGGTACGCCCTCAGCAGTTCACTATGGAAGGCGTCGACTCGCTCGTCCTGCTCGACTCCGAATTCCGCCTCGTCAGCGTCCGTCAACCTCTCGTCGCCGCACAGCCACCAGTAGGTGCGAAGGGCCTGCGCGGCCGTGATGGGGCGATCCTCTCGCCACACGCAAAGGTCGAAACTCATCGTCCGCGCTCCCAGATCCATCCGTGCCCGAGCGCGTTAGACGTGCGCGCGAGCCGGGGACGTTCCCTGTTCGGCGGCATGTTCAGCCGGCACGGCCCCAACGAGGAGCGGACACGGCGGTACCGTTCAACACTAAAAGCACTGGCCCGACACGAGAGCATCGCCTTCTAGCCGACGGTCGGGGGTTCGAACCCCTCCGGGTGCACCACCCTTGACCAGGGCAGGCGCTACCCTCGGTGCTCCCGCGGCCCGGCACCTGGGTCCAGGCTGAGGCCGACTTGGGTTCGGACCTAGGCGCCCCACCGGCACTGTGCCGACGCGCGATCGCCGCGGACATCATCTGCAGGTGCACCACCGACAGCTCCGCCAGCACCACCCGACCGAGATAGGGAGCGAGGTACCGGCGGATGTGGCAGGCGTTGTCACTGACCGTGGACACCGCACCCGAACACGTGGCCACCCACTGCCCCAGCCAATCCCCCACCGTCAGCAGACCACCCGGACCCGACGGTCTGCACAACTGCGCCAGCGCCTCCTCAGCCGCCTTCCGCGTACGGAAGCCGCCGCGCCGAATCCTCCGGCGACGGCCCAAACCGGCAGGCCAGGAAGACATCACTTCAACGAACTCGGTGGGTTCATTTGCACTCCGCTGTTTTGGTTGCGGCTCCTCCCCGCGGCGGTCATTCCATGGACTGGCGGGCCTGGTTCGTCTCCCGGGCGACCGCCCAGGCGTCGGCCACGGGACCCACGTGGCCGAGTTTGTCGGGGTTGAGGACCGTGCGGATCGTCTGAATCCGTCCGTCGAGGATGTCGAGCGCCAGGGTGTAGACGACCTTGCCGTCCCGGTCGCGGAAGATCGCTCCCGGCCGGCCGTTCACCTCGTGCGGCTCCACCACGCCGCCGATGCGGGCGAACGGCGGGAAGGTCGAGGCCAGCATCCGGGCCACGTCGCCGGAGCCGATGACGGGGGCCGCCAATTGCGGAGCCTTGCCGCCGCCGTCGCCGACCATGTGGACGTCGGCGGCCAGCAGCTCCCGCAGGCCGTCCACGTCCCCTTCTCTGAAGGCCTCGAAGAACCGTCCGGCGAGCTGATCGCGCTCTTTGCGGTCGGCTTCGAACCGGGGCCGGCCGGCCTCCATGTGGCGGCGCGCCTGCATCGCAAGCTGACGGCACGCCGCCTCGGACCGCCCCACCGCCGATGCGACCTCCGCGAAGCGGAAGGCGAACACCTCCCGCAGCACGAACACCGCACGCTCAAGCGAACTGAGCCGCTCCAGCAGCAACAGAGCCGCCACCGACACCGAGTCGGCCAGCTCCGCCGACCGCTCGGGGTCCTGGTAGGGATCGGCCAGCAGCGGCTCGGGGAACCACGGCCCGACGTACTCCTCCCGCCGCACGCGAGCCGAGCGCAGCACGTCGATGCAGATCCGGGTCACCGTGGTCGACAGGAACGACTTGACCGACCTGGGCTCGGCCGGGAAGGCCTGGTAGCGCAGCCAGGTGTCCTGGACCGCGTCCTCGGCCTCGCCCACGCTGCCCAGCATCCGGTAGGCGATCGAGAAAAGCAGCGGCCGCAGCTTCTGGAACTCCCCCGCTCGCTCCTCGGCCCGCATCACGTCGGCTCCTCCTGAAGGCCCTGCCCACTCGGCCGCTCGCCGAGTACCCGACCGCTCGGTCATGGTGGCCACTCCTGCTCAGTATCCGTACTGGCCGGGCCGGTAGTCTCCGCCGGCCATCCGGGTGATGACGCCCAGGCGGTTGTTGGCGTTGATGAGGGCGATGAGCATCACCAACGCGGCGAGCTGCTCCTGGTCGTAGTACTCGGCGGCGTTCTCCCACACCTCGTCGGTGACCCCACCGGCCGCATCGGCGATCCGGGTGCCCTGCTCGGTCAGCTCCAGAGCGGCACGCTCAGCCTCGGTGAACACCTTGCCCTCGCGCCAGGCCGCGACCAGGTTGACCCGGGTGGCGCTCTCCCCGGTGTGCGCGAGGTCCTTGCTGTGCACGTCGACGCAGAAGCCACAGCCGTTGATCTGACTGGCGCGCAGCAGCACCAGATCCCGGGTCGCGGCCGGCAGCGTCGATTCCTGGATGATCGACATGCTCGCCGAGGCGATGTGCCGCATCGACTTGGCCGCCATCGGGATACCGGGGAGGTTCAAGCGAGCTTCCATGGTGCACTCCTTGCTGTTGTCAGCGGGTACACCCACGAGACGAGACAGCCACCCGAGACGTGAGATCGACGTATTGCCGCCATCGGTGTCAGCACTTACAACCGGCACAGGAACGCCGTTCCACGCGAAAGTCCATCGGAGAGACACCAGAGGTGGCGCCACAACCACCGAAGGCCCTTCTCGTCAGGCCGGGCGGCGGTCGAGCGCGTCCGGGGAAGATTCGTCGGGGAGGAAGCCGCCGGACTGGTGGCGCCATAGACGGGCGTAGGGGCCCTCGGACTTGAGGAGCTCCCGGTGCGACCCCTGTTCGAGGACGCGGCCGCGGTCCAGGACGACCAGCCGGTCCATCCGGACGACCGTGCTCAGGCGGTGCGCGACGACCAGCGCCGTGCGGTCGCGCATCAGGCCCCACAGGGCCTCTTGGACGAGCAGTTCGCTCTCGGAGTCGAGGGCGCTGGTCGCCTCGTCCAGTAGCAGGATCGGAGCGTCCCGCAAGATGGCGCGGGCGAGCGCGACGCGCTGCCGCTGGCCGCCGGAGAGCTTGACGCCCCGCTCGCCGACGAGCGTGTCGAAGCCGTCCGGGAGGCTCTCGGCGAACTCGGTGACGTGCGCCGCCCGCGCGGCCCGGAGGATCTCGGCCTCGGTGGCGCCCGGCCGGGCGAAGGCGATGTTGTCGCGCACCGACCGGTGGAACATCGCCGGTTCCTGCGGGACATACGCGGTCAGGCCGCGCAGGTCGGCCTGGCACAGCCGGGCGATGTCCTGGCCGCCGACCAGGATCCGGCCGGCGTCGACGTCCATGAGCCGCAACAGGAGCCGGGTGAGGGTGGTCTTGCCACCGCCGGACCGGCCCACCAGGCCGACCTTGGCGCCGCTGGGGATCTCCAGGTCCAGCCCGTCGAACAGGGGCGGGCCACCGCCGTGCGCGAAGCGGACCCGCTCGAAGCGGACCGCCGCGCCGACCGGGCGCAGCGGCTCCGGGTCGGGCGGATCGACGACGGTCGGCGGCTCCAGGAGCAGCTCGGTGAACTGCGCGGCCTCGGTGAGCGTGCTCTCCAGCCGCCGGTAGACCTGGTTGAACTCGAACATGATCCGGGTCGCGTTGCTGTAGTACGAGAACGTCACCACGATGGCCTCCACCCCGAGTCCGCCGCGCAGCGCCACCGCGGCGAGCAGGCCCAGAACGCTGGTGAGGATCGACATCGGGGCGACGATCATGTCGACCCGGAGGTTGGCGTAGTCCCAGGAGCGCAGCGACAACCGGGCCTGCTCGCGGATCCGGGTCCGGAACTCGGCGGCCTCCCGCTCCTCGGCGGAGAACGCGCGGACCGTCTCCATGTTGGTCATCACGTCCGCGACATGTCCCGACACCCGCACCTTGGCGGCCTCGCGGGCGTCGACCAGCGCCTGCCTGCGGCGGATGAACGGGGCGACCATGAAGCCGGTGACGATGATCAGTCCGATCAGCACCACGACCAGGAGCGGGTCGTACCACCACAGCACCACCGAGGCGAAGCCCAGCGGGATGACGTTCGCGATGACGGAGAATGTGAGGGTGTCGGCGAAGTGCTCGAAGCCGCCGGAGAAACTGAGGATCCGTTTGGTCAGTGCTCCAGCGAAGTTGTCGTGGAAGAACGCGCTGTCCTTGGCGAGCAACTCGTCCATGCCCACGACGCCGAGCCGCTCGACGCCCCGGGCGTTGGTCCGGTTGAGGAAGTGGATCCCCACCCGCCACAGCGCCTCGCCCGCCAGCATCAGGCCGCCGAAGCCGAGAAGGTAGGGCAGGAGCCCGGCCAGGTCGCCTTCCCCGGAATCGGCAAGGTGCCCTACCAGAGCGGCGACGACCAGCGGCGACATGTAGAACAGGCAGGTGTTTCCGAGCGCCGGGAGGGTCAGCGCAGGAAGCGAGACCCGCCACTGGCGGCGCAGCACACCGCAGTAGTAGCGCAGCGTCAGCAGGACCGCTCGTTTCCTGGGTGGCCGGCCGTCCCGTGCCTCTTGCAAGCCAACCGCCCTCCCTTGGCGCCGCCCGGTCCATGCTGCCCCGTGCCGTCAAGGAAAGGCCAACGCTTTTCTCCGCAAGCGCTCCGGACCCGGATCAGGCGCGTCGTCCATGCCCACGGACGATGCGCGGACGCGCCCTGCGCGGGATCACAGCGGGCCGCCGTTGAAAGGCAGGCGGTCGGGGGCGTAGCGGCGCAGTTCGTCGACGGAGAAGCATCGGCCGTGATCGTCGTCCAGGATCGTGCGCCAGCGCAGTGCCGCCGCCTCGAAGATCTCCATCGCGACGGCATCGCTGCCCGTGGTCGTGGAAATGGACAGGATGACCGCGGCGCGCATCGGCGCACCGAGCTCGCGCTCGTACTCCTCGAGGTCCTCCGGCTCGAACTCGAGGTCGGGGCTCGGCGCCACGGTCACCCAGACATGCCGGCGCTCGCGCGACAGCCGGCCGCTCGTCCACTCATCGGGACGTCGCACGCCACCGAGTTCCTCGATGAGGTCGAGGAACTCCTCCGGGTGCACGGAGTCGGCGAATACGAGTATGACCTCGTACGCCATCACGCTCCTTTGGTTCAGAAAGGCCCACCAGGACGCGCAGAACCTTTTTGAGTTCATATTAGGCCCGCACTACCTGGTGGATACGGAAACAGGGCACCGCCTCTCGACGCGGACCGTGAAGGCGGCGGATCGCCGAGGACTCCCCTCGCGGAAGACGCGAAGGCGGGGGCGGACCCGTCCGACTACGCCACGTGACGAGCCGCGCCAGGTTCGGTTACCCTCGAAGGGGAGAAGATCCACTGTGGGTGCGTCCGAAGGGGAAGAGGAGCCCCGCGCCAGGCTCTGGTTCGATGCCAATGACCAAAGACGGAGACGGCTCTCTCGGCGCCCTCGACCCGGTGTCACGGTCGGCCCCCTACGCGGCTCTGGCGGTCGAGCCGTCCGGGCTGATCTCCCGGCTCAACGACGCGGCGCGAGCGCTGCTGGGCGCCTCGGCCGGTTCCGCCCTGGCCGACAGGGCACCCGGCTGGCTGGCCGACGCGCACCGCTCACTGGCCGATCATCCCGCGCCCGTCCGGGACGGGCGAGCGGGGACGGAGAAGGCGGCGGCGATCAGGACCGCGCGCGGGCCGATCGGCGACCGGATCTTCGAGGCCCGGGCGGTTGCGGGGCACAGCGCCCAGGGCGGCCCCGCCCCCACGATCTGGTGGCTGACCGACATCACCGAGGAGGCTCGGCTCGCCCAGGAACTGGCGGCCGAGCGGCGGCGGATGGCGTTCCTGGCGGAGGAGTCCAGCTGGTTCCTCGGGTCACTCAATCTGGAACGGTGCATGGAGGCCGCCGTCCGGCTGGCCGCCCGGCACCTGGCCGACACGGCCCTGGTCATCGCCGCGCCATCCGGGCATACCCACTCCATCGCCTCCTGCGGTCCGGACGGAAACGTCGATCACCAGGAGCTGGTGATCGACCCCGCGGAGGTGCCCGGACTCGTCGAGGCGATGCAGGGATTCCCGGCCCCGCGCTGGATCGATCCGTCCGGCGTCCCCGCCTGGGTCGCGCGCCCGGAACCGGGCGAACACGGCGCGATCGCGGTGATCGCGCTTCCGGGCCAGGGCGTCCCCGCCGGGGCCCTGCTGCTGCACCGCCGTGGTCGGCAGGGATTCTCGGAGGGCGAGGAGACGGTGGTCCGGCTCTTCGCCCGCCACGCGGGAGCGGCGATGGCGGCCGCCCGGCTTCACGGCGAGCAGGCGTCCATCACCGAGACGCTGATGCGTGATCTGCTGCCCCCGCCGGCGCAGCACCTTCCTGGAATCGAGCTCGCGGCGCGTTACCGGCCGTCCGAGGACGCCGAACGTGTGGGAGGCGACTTCTACGACGTGTACCCCGCCGAGTCCGGCGGCGAGTCCCTCGTGGTGCTGGGGGACGTGGCGGGCAAGGGGCTGGAGGCCGCAGTGCTCACCGGCAAGATCCGTACCACGCTGCGGGCCCTGCTGCCGCTGGCCGGAGACCACCGGCGGGTGCTGGAACTGGTGAACGCGGCGCTGCTGCACGACGGCGGCACCAGATTCGCCACGCTGGTTCTGGCCTCGGTCCGGCGGGAGGGCCGGCGGGTGCGCGTCAGGCTCACCAGCGCCGGCCACGCCCCGCCCCTGATCGTCCGAGCCGACGGCCCGGTCGAGGAGGTGCCGACCGGCGGCTCGCTGATCGGCGTGCTGGACGAGATCGCCTCCACGACCGCGGAGGTGACCCTTCGGAGCGGTGACACCTGCCTGCTGTACACCGACGGCATCACCGAGGCCTTCGGTGGCCCGCTCGGCGACGAGATGTTCGGCGATGAGCGGCTGTGCGCCGGATTGGCCGGCTGCGGCGGGATGCTCCCCGAGGCGCTGGTGGAGCGGATCCACATGCTCGCCGCCGAATGGGTGGGCGGGAACCGGCACGACGATATGGCGATCATCGCGATCACCGCTCCCCGGCACGCACGGCAGGGAACGTCATGACGCACGCCCCGGAATCCCTGACGGACCGTCTCTGGAAGGCCGTTACCTCCGGGGACGAGCTCACCGCGGCCGACACCGCCATCGCGGCACTGGACGGCGGGCTCGACATCGAGGACCTGCTGCTCGATGTCATCGCGCCCCTCCAGGGCCGGGTGGGAAACGAGTGGGCGGCCAACCGGTTCAGTGTCGCGCAGGAGCACCTCGCCACCGCCGTCAACGAACGCGTGATCAGCGCCCTCGCGTATCACCCGTCCGTCCGGGAGCGGCAGGAGGCGCGGCGGCGGCCCGGCCGCGTCGCGGTGGCGTGCATCGACGGCGAGTGGCACGCCCTGCCCGCACGGCTGGTGACCGAGATCCTGCGGCTGCGCGGCTGGCACGTCGACTACCTGGGCGCGCAGGTACCGACCGAGCATCTGGTCGCCCACCTGCACGGCACCGGCCCTGCGGTCATCGCGCTGTCGTCCTCGATCGCGACTCGGCTGCCCGCCGCGCACGCGGCGATCGTCGCCTGCCGGGCGACCGGCACCCCGGTCATGGTCGGCGGTGCCGCCTTCGGCCCAGCCGGACGCTACGTCGCCCGGCTGGGCGCGGACGCCTGGGCCGCCGACGCACGCGCGGCCGCCGAACGGCTGGCGGAGGGGCCGCCGCCGAAGCCGCCGGCGGTCCACCGCCAGGTCATCGACGACCTGCCGCACCTCGCGGACCTGGAGTACGCGCACGTCAGCCGGACGGCGCCGCACCTGGTCCGGCACGTGATGACCGGGCTGGCGTCCCGGTTCCCCGCCATGGCCGCCTACAGCGAGCGGCAACGGCACCACACCGCCGAGGACGTCGCGCACATCGTCGGCTTCCTCGGCGCGGCCCTGTACGTGGACGACCCTGACCTGTTCAGCGGCTTCATGGCATGGGTCTCCGGCCTGCTCACCGCCCGCAACGTCCCCACGTACAGCCTCCTGCCCAGCCTGGAACTGCTCTCCGAACAGCTCCAGGACCACCCCCGTGCGATCGCTGTGCTCGCCCGCGCCCACGCCGAGATCCAGAACACCTGACCCTGAACGTTCTCGGGGGCGAGGACGCCGCGGACCGAGGCCTGGGAGCAGGCTCGACACGATCTTTCACCTTGCAGGGTGGCTTTTCGGGGAAGGCCAGGTGCTGGAATGCGGGGATGGCCGGATGTGCGGCGGATCGGGCGCGGCCCGGCCCGCAGCCTGTGACGGCCGGTCGAGCGGCGATCGGCGTACGGCGCCGGGGGCGACGCCGATGGTGCGTTTGAACGCGCGACTGAACGCCGCTTCCGATTGATAGCCGAGGCGGGAGGCGAGCTCCGCGACAGGGACGTCGTCGTGGTGCAGCCAGTCCAGCGCCACCTGCATCCGCCAGCGGGTCACGTACTGCATCACCGGTTCCCCCACTAGATCGGTGAACCGGGCGGCGAAGGCCGATCGCGACATGGTCATCTCTCGCGCCAGTACGGCCACCGACCAGGGCCGGCCCGGATCGCGGTGCACGAGGGCCAGGGCCTCACCGATGCGGGGGTCCTGCAGCGCGCCCAGCCACCCGGTCCGCCCGACGCCTTCTCCTGCGATCCACGAGCGGATGGCCTGGATGACGAGGATGTCGGACAGCCGTGTGATCACGGCTTCGCCACCGGGCCGTAGCGACCGTCCCTCGGCGGCGATGAGCCGGAGCGTGCTGTACATCCAGTCGGACTCGGGCGACCTCGATGCGGGCGCGCCGTCTATGACGATCGTACGGGGCAGCAGCGCCACGAGACCGCGGGCGGTCGGGTGCCCGAACCGGACGGTGCCGCACACGACGCTCGCCGGTGTGCCGCCGCCGCCGTAGCGGAGGATCGCGTAGCGGTCGCTCGCGTAGTCGTACTCCAGGTCATCGACCTGTGGCGCCGGAGTCCCGGGCTCGCTGAGCAGCCGGTGCCCCTCACCGTGCGGGACGAGGGCGAAGTCTCCCGGCTGCAGCTGCCGAGGTTCGAGCCCGTCGACGTCGAGCCAGCATCGCCCGGTGTTCACGACGTGGAACCACATCGACTCGGGCTCGGCCGGGAGGTGCAGTCCCCAGGGCGCGGTCAGCTCGGACCGGCAGTAGAACGAGCCCGACATGCGCAGGAAGTGAAGGGCTTCTCCCAGTGGATCGGGCGTGGTCCGAGGATCCATGCCTTCAGGTTGCCGTTTGTCGCGATCCTTCGTCTAGTCGAGCTGGACGTATGAGCATGATTTCGCGCGCGATGGGCATGGCAACGCCGGATTTGCTCCCTCAGAGTGGATGTAGAGAACCCATCACCATGAGAGGGAGCGGACCGATGAGCGACCACCCTGCCACCAGCCCGCCACGGCCGGCTCGCCACGGCTCCGCCGGACACGCGTGGACGGGATTCGCACTCGGCGCCGCGCTGGTCATGCTGGCCCTCGTCGCCGGGCTCAACTTCACGTTCGCGGTCGCGGTCATGCCCAATATGGCCGGCGTCGACGACCGCACTTTCGTGGAGGTCACGCAGCGGTTCAATGAGAATCCCGTGTTTCCCGTCAGCTTCACCCTGGCGCTGATATCCATGGTGTTCGCCGTCGTGCTGCAGGCATCCCTCGCCCGAGGGGCGGCCGTGCGGTGGACCATCGTCGCTCTCGTGCTCTACGGAGTCGTCCTCGCCGTCACCGCAGGTCTCCACATCCCGCTCAACTATGAAATCGACCAGGCCGGCGACCCGGACCGCATCAAGGACCTCGCTCACGTCCGCGACCGATTCGAAGGGCCTTGGGTGGCCGGGAACATCGTGCGGACCCTGTTCTGCACCGCCGCAGTCGCCGCCCTCGCCCGTGCGCTCCTGCTGCTCGGCCGGCAGCGCGCCCGTTCCCGCGGCGCGAACGCGCACCGGCCGTAGGATATGTCCGTTGCAAGGACGAGGGACGGCGACCGGTGAACACCAACTTCGCTGCGGCACTCACCAGCTTCGTCGGCCGCGACCGAGAGCTCGTGCAGTTGCACGCCAGGATCGCCGAGCACCGGCTCGTGACCCTGACCGGAGAGGGCGGCAGCGGCAAGTCCCGGCTGGCGGCGCACCTGTGCGGCGAGCTCGAGGAAACCGTGGAGGAGACGTGGTGGGTCGATCTCGGACCGGTGGTCGATCCGGGCCTGGTGGTACGCACGGTCGCGGACACGCTGGGCGTGCGTTCCGAGCCTGAGGCGGACCCGACCAGCGGTCTCCTCCGGCGCCTGCACGCGCCCACGACGGTCCTGTGCCTGGACACTTGCGAACATCTCCTCGACGCCGTCGCCGATCTGATCAGGCGTTTGCTCCTGGGCTGCGAGCGTCTCGTCGTCCTGGCCACCAGCCGAGAGGCGCTCGGAGTTCCGGGCGAGGCCGTGTACCGGGTTCCCAGCCTCACGCCGGCCGATGCGCAGCGGCTGTTCAGCGAACGGGCCGCGCTGAGCGACCCGCATTTCACGATGGACGACTCCCCTGCCGAGGTGGCGGCGATCTGCGCACGCCTCGACGGCTTGCCGCTGGCGATCGAACTGGCCGCCGCATGGGTCCACGCGCTCACTCCCGCTCAGATCGCGGCCGGTCTGGCGGACAGCCTGCAACTGCTGGGCGGCGGCCCCCGGACCGTGATCCCGAGGCATCGCACGCTGATGGCGTCCATGGACTGGAGCCACGACCTGCTGGATCCTCACGAGCAACGAGTGCTGCGCAGGCTCGCGGTCTTCGGAAGCGACTTCACCGCGGCCGCCGCTGCCGCCGTGGCCGGCGAACGCTGGGATGACGACGAGCGCGCAGGGCACCCCGCCGAGAACGAGCATGCCCTCGTGGTCACGCGCCGCCTGGTCGACAAGTCTCTGGTCGCCACCCGCCGGCACCAGGACCAGGTGCGTTACCGGCTCCTCGACACGGTGCGGCACTACGCCTTCGACAAGCTACGACGCTGCGGCGAGGTGGCACGGGCACGCGATCGGCACCTGGCGTACTACCTCGACCTCGCCGTCGAAGCGGCGGACGGAGCCACTCGCGACCAGGACCACTGGCGGGCGGTCCTGGAGGCAGAGCGCGACAACATCCACGCCGGGCTGCAATGGGCGCTCACCCCGGCCAGAGCGGAGAGCAGCCGCCTGCTCGCCGCCACCATGTCCCACCAGTGGATGATCCGCTCCCAAGCGCACGAGGGCCTGGGCTTCTTGCAGCGAGCCCTCGGCCTCGCCCCGGACGCCCGGTCCGCCGTCCAGGCCCGCCTTCACGTGGGACGAGCCTGGCTCGCGATGGTGGCCGGGCACGTTCACCAGGCCGGGGAATCCGCCGCCGTCGCCGGCGAGATCGCCACCGAGATCGACGACACCGCCATCGGCGCACAGGCCACGGCGATGCGCGCCTACTCGCTGTACTTCGTCGACCCTCCCCGCTGCCACGAACTGGCCGATCAAGCCAGGGCCATGTCGGAGTCGGCCGGCGACGCGTTCACCCAGGACTGGGCCACCGTGCTCGACGCGTACACCCTGAACCGCCGGGACCGGCACGCCGAGGCAGCCGCGATAGCACGGCCCGCCTACGAGCGTGCCCTCGCTCGTCACGACCGCTTCTGCGGCAGCTTCGCGCTCGGCATCGACATGCTCGCGCGGCTCCACACCGGCGAGGTGCGGCGATCAGTGTCGGTCGGTGTCGAGGTCATGGCGTTGGCGGAGCCCCTTGGCGACTACTTCGCCTACGGTTCCAACGCCACCAACGTCGCGCACGCCTTCGGAATGGCCGGCGACATCGACAGAGGCATGGCCATCATGGCCCGCATAGTCCAAGGCATGGATCGGTCGAGCGACGTCGACGTCATCGCCTACGTATACGTCATCGGCCTCCTGCACCTGTGGTCCGGCCGCCCCACGACCGCGCTCGAATGGTTCGAGCGCGGCATGCAGCAGCACGACACCTACGAATGGACGGCACTGCGGTGCCTCGCTCCGCAAGCCGCGGCACTGCGACGGCTAGGCCGGACGGAGGAGGCCGGCCACGCGGCGGCACGGGCCGTCACCGCGGCCATCGAAATCGACAGCCCTTACCTGCTCGCCTCGGCCAGGGACGAGCAAGCGCGGCTGATCGCTACCGCCGACCCCGCCCGAGCCTTCGACCTCCACCATCAGGCCCTCGCACTGCGCCGGGAACACCACCTCACCACCTACCTGCCCGACAGCCTCGACGCGCTGGGCGGCCTCGCCGCGACCACCGGCTCGCCCGGCGCCGCCGCGCGAATGCTCGCGGCCGGGCGAGCGGCCCGCGAGCAGATGGGGTGCCCGAGGCCGCCCGTCGCCCGGCCCGACCACGAGCGCACCATCGCTCTCGTACGGCGTGAGCTCGGTGAGAAGGCCTACCGGGAGCACTCGGAGGAAGGGGCCGCCCTGGCGCTGGACGCGGTCATCGCCGACGCCACCCGAGGCCGCGGGCCGCGGAACCGTCCCACCGTCGGCTGGTCAAGCCTCAGCCCCACCGAACTCGCCGTCGCGCTCATGGTGGCCGACGGGCTGCCCAATCCCGAGATCGCTGCGCGGATGTTCATCAGCCGCAGCACCGTGAAGACCCACCTGTCGCACATCTACGCGAAGCTCGGGACCTCCAGCCGTACCGAGCTGGCCGCCATCGCGGCAGCCGCCAGGTCCGCCGGGGAACGCCGGCGCTGACACCCGGCGCCCCTTCCCATCGGAGCTCAGGAGGGAGATGCCGGCCGGTCCGGGCGGCTCCTGGAGCGGTAGATCGCGGCGGCCGTGATGACGCTGACGAGTAGACCGCCGGCGCCCGCGGCGACGAAGGTGATGCGCGCGTCGGTCGCGGCGAGCAGCAGGCCTCCCAGGACGTAGGAGAGCCCGGCGCCCAGCCCGACCGCGCCGTAGAGCGTGCCGAAGGCTTGGCCGAGGACGCTGGGCGGGACGACGCGCTGCAGGTGGGTGTTGACGCCGACGTCCAGGGCGGCGATACCGACCCCGCGCAGGGTCTGGAGCAGCAGGGCGGCCACGATCGACCCGGCCAGCCCGGTGACCAGGTTGCCGGCACTGCTCACCACGAACCCGACGATCAGCAGTGCCAGGGCCGGCCATCGTCCGCCCGCGCGGGCGAGCAGCAGGTAGCCGAGTAGCAGGCCGATGCCCACCCCGGCATAAAGGACGGCCGCGTCGGTGCCGGTCCCGCCGAGTTCGTCTCGGGCCAGGAAGACCAGCGCGACATCATCGACTCCACTGAAAGCGACCACGCCGACGAAACCTGCGGAGACGGCACGCACGGTTGGGATCGACCAAAGGTGTCTGAGGCCGGCCATCAACTCGCGGTACCACCGGGACGATGGGCTCCGGTCGGTCGCGGCGTCCGGCCGGCGCACGCTACCGAGCCGTGGAAGCCAGGTCAGCAGGGCAGCGGAGACGGCGAAAGTGGCGACGTCGACGAGCAGGACGCCGCGGATCCCGCTCAGCGCGAACAGTGCGGCCGCGATCAGCGGGCCGAGCGCTTCGAGCCCGTAGGTGCCGGCGCCCAGGGCGGCGTTGGCCGCTTCGAGATCCTCGTCGTCGACGATACGGGGGACGGTGCTGCGCGAGGCCGCGATGAAGGTCGTGGCGCCGATGCCCCGTACCGCGACCAGGAGCAGCAGGACCGGAAGCGGCGGCAAGGTCGCGGCTATCGCCAGCACCAAGAGCCCTTGGACTACCTCGCAGGCGACCATCACCCTGCGGAGCCCGTACCTGTCGCTGATGAGGCCTGCCACCGGGCCGAACAACCCCGGAACGCAGTCTCCGGCCAACAGCAAAAGCGCGACCGCGATCGCGGCGCCTGTCTCGGCCTGAAGATAGACGAGCAGGGCCACCAGACCGAGGGAATCGCCGAGGACCGAAACCGCCCGGGCCATCCACAGCACCCGGAACTCGCGGTTGTCGCGGAGGAGCCGCAGCGCGCCACCGCGAGGCCGTACGACGTGGTCAGCGGGTGTCTCGGGAGGCACCTTGAGCCTGCCCTTCAGGCCGGGGAGTGGTACTAATGCTGGACCTGCCGATCATCGTTCCCCCTGGTGGCGAGCCGGACACCGATCACGCCGCTGACGAGGTAGCCGCTGAACCGCCCGATCGGGATCAGCCAGCCGGCGGGCTCCCAGCGGAAGTAGGCGGGGGTGCCCAGGTTGGCCGCCGCGGAGAGCAGGGCGAGTCCCTCACCGGTCCTGCCGAGCAGTCCCTTCTGATGCGCGGCGACCGCGGTGGCAGCGGTGAGGACGCCGTTGGCGACACCGTGGACAGGCCCCCCGGAGACGAAAACGCGTCGCGTCGTGGCCAGAACCTCGGTGTCGGTACGTTCCTTCGGGACGGTCAGGCTCGCCTGAGCGGTCGCCGAAGCGGCAAGCGCCGTCACCGCGGCGCCACCAGCGACGAGCACGACCCCGCCGAGTAGCCGGGGATGGGCCGGATGCCGCGATGCCACGCGCACCATCGCGGCCACGTACCGTGCTTGAGCCAGGAGGGACAGCGCCTGGCAGGCGGCGTTGAAGCGAGCCGCCCGCGCGCTCCCGCTGTAGTAGGTGCGGATGGTCTCGGGGGCCGATCCCGGCGCTGGGAACGGGTCGCTCGCGAGCCGGCCCGCCCCCGCGATCGCGGTCGTGAACATCAGCCCGGCCACGGGGCCGGCGAGTCCGCCTGCGTCGCGGGCGAGAGCCAAGGGCCTCGCCCGTGTCCTGATGGTCATGTGGGGAGTCCTTTCGATCGGAGGCTGTCGCGGTCGCACACGCAGAGCCTCGTCCCGACATGCCCACAGAACATCGGCCAGTCGGCCTGACCTCGCGGCACGCTGACCGATATCGACGGCGCGCACCTGGAACGCTCCTGGTCGTCAAGCGGCTGCCGGGAGATCGTTGGCCGGCTTGCCGAAGTCTGTGGTCAGGTCAAATGACCAGGTGCAGAGCCGAAGGCAGGGACGCGGTTCCCCGGACGGTGGGGGCGGCAGCCGTCGAGCCAGGTCCGGCAGGGAGATCTCAACGTCCACGTGGTCATGATGCCGCCGCCGTCTCCGATGCTGGACACATGCAACAACATCGTGTAATTGTCTCATTCTGAGGCCGAAGGAGGTCGGGCATGGCGGCGGCCGAGCACCTCGGCGGACGACGCGACCGGTCGGCTTCCGGCGACCCGATCGGGCCGGAGTCGCTGCTGTGGCGGATCGCGGGCGACTCGCGGGCGGCTCTGCCGGGTGGCGCCACCGGGCTGCTGCAGTTGATGTATCCGCCGCTGGGGACGGCCGTGGCCGAGCAGTCGGGCTTCTTCGACGATCCGTTCGGCCGGATCTGGCGATCGGTCCCGCAGATCTGGGCGACGATCTTCGAGCCGGACGGGGGCGAGCGCGCCCGGCGGATCCGCGATCTGCACATGGACATCAAGGGCGTCGACTCCGGAGGACGCAGGTTCCACGCCCTGGATCCTGAGACGTTCTGGTGGGCGCACGCCACGTTCACTTGGCACATGTTCCGGACGGCCGAACTGTTCTTCCCGGCCGGCGCGCTGACCGCCGCCGACCGCGAGCGCCTCTACGCCGGAACGGTCGCCTGGTACGCCCGGTACGGGGTGAGCATGCGCCCGGTGCCGCCCGATTACGGTTCGTTCCAGAAGGCGTTCGACGCCTTCTGCGCCGAGCGCCTGGAGTTGACGGCTCCGGCCGTCCGATCGATCCAGATCGCCCGTACCGACGGGATCGGCGCGGTGCCGTTCGTCCCGTCGGTGGCCCTCCGGGCGGGGCGGCCGGTCCTGCGGCGGCTGGGCACGCTGGTGGCCATCGGCTGCCTGCCCGAGCCGGTCCGGGAGCGGTTCGACATCGAGTGGACCGCTTCCGAGCAGCGGCGCTTCGATCGGATGGCCGCGCTGGTCCGTACCTCGGCCCGGCTGGTCCCGCGGCGGCTGGACCGGTGGATGCTGCTGAGGCAGCTGCGCATGATCGGCGCCAAGACCCGTCACGACCGTTACCGGCCTGCGCCGATCGGCGACCGCGGGCTCGGACGCGGAGCCGCGCCCGAGCCCGAGCCCGATCGGATCAGCCGCCGAGGAGACGGTAGGTGAGGACGACGACTCCGCTCGGGAAGGTGATGGAGTCGGCCAGTTCGACGGCTCCGGCGCTGTCCGGGCGGAACAGCGGCTCACCGGAGCCCTTGATGACCGGGTAGATCCAGACCTTGTACTCGTCCAGGAGGCCGGCGGCGGCCAGGCCGTCGGTCAGGCGGCCGTTGCCCCAGACGAGGATGTCGCCGCCGTCCTGCTTCTTGAGGTCGGTCACCGCCCCGGCGAGATCGTGCCCGTCGATGACCGTGGTGGGATTCCAGGCGGAGGTGTCCACCGGCTCACTGGCGACGACGTACTTGGCCATGGAGTTGACGTGGTCCGCGTACGGGTTGCCGCCCATGTTCGGCCAGGCCTGCGCCATGCCCTCGTAGGTGACGCGACCGAGCAGGAGCGCGTCGGCGTCCGTGGTCATGGTGAAGGCGTAGGTCTGCGCCTTCTCCTCGGAGTACTGCAGCGACCATTCGTGCGGGTTGTCGATGAAGCCGTCGAGGGTGGCGTACGTGGAAGCAATGAGCTTGCGCATGATTTCCTCCGATTGAGCCCATTTCGCCGGTGTTGGCGTGATTAGACTCGCAATCCGAAGAATTCGCCGGTAGTGGCGGGGTTCAGCACTTCCATGTGAAGGAATCACATGATCCGTGTGATGGTCGCCGAGGACGTCCGCATCCTGCGGGAGACGCTGGCCACCGTCCTCGGGCTCGAGGACGACATCGAGGTGGTGGCCATGGTCGAGCGCGGCGACCAGATCGTCGTCATGGCCGAGCGGACGCGCCCCGATGTGGCGGTGCTCGACATCGACCTGCCCGGCCTGGACGGCCTGGACGCCGCCGCCGAGCTGCGCGCGAAGCTTCCGGCCTGCCGGACGGTCGTCCTGACCGGTCTGGGCAAACCCGGATACCTGCGCCGCGGGCTGGCCGCGGGGATCTCGGCGTTCCTTCTCAAGCACGCACCGGCCGACGACCTCATCGACGCGATCCGCAAGTCCGTCGCGGGTGTACGGGTGGTCGACCCCCAGCTGGCCCTCGCCGAGCTCGAACGGGCGGACAACCCGCTCACCGCGCGCGAGGCCGATGTGCTCCGGTTGTCGGCGACCGGAGCGGAGGCCGACGACATCGCCCGGTCCCTCTCACTGACCCGGGGCACCGTCCGCAACTACCTGTCGTCGGCCGTCATGAAGCTGGACGCCAGGAACCGGATCGACGCGATCCGCATCGCGTCCGATCAGGGCTGGCTGTAGCGGCACCACCGCCGCCAGCCGGAAGCCGTCCCCGTCCTTGCCGGCGGTCAGCGTCCCGCCCTGGTCCCGTACCCTTCGCGCCAGGTTCTTCAGCCCGAGGCCCGAGGCGGCGTCCCGGCCCGAGGCACCGTCGTTGACCAGCCGCAACCGGACGTTCTGCCCGACCACCTCGACGACCAGCTCGCAATGGCCGGCCTCGCTGTGCCGCAGCACGTTGGTGACCCCTTCGCGCAGGACGGTGGCGAGGAGCATGTCGGTCTCCGCGGGCAGCGGCACCGGCTGGACCGACCCGGACACCTCGATGCCGGCGGCCGCGAGCGCCGCGCGGGTGGACTCGGCCTCCGCCGCCAGCGCGATCTCGCCGCGCCCGGCCACGACGGCCTCCATGTCCGACAGGGCCCCGCGGGCCGCCGCCAGCCCCTCGGACAGCTCCGCGCGGGCCCGAGCGGGATCCCTGTCCAGCAGCCGCAGCGCCAGCTCGCTCTTGAGCACGACCACCGACAGGCCCAGGCCGAGCAGATCGTGCAGATCGGTCGCGAACCTGAGCCGCTCGCGGGCCACCGCCACCCGGGCCAGCTCCGCCCGCGCCTCCCTGACCCGCAGCGCCAGCTCGCCCATGCGGACCAGCCCGTACACGACCAGCGCCCGCTCCCCGGACCACACGATCTCGTAGACCAGCCCCAGCGCGGTCGGATCGCCGAGCTGCGCGTCCCAGATCGCGAGCAGCGAATCCAGGCAGATCAACGGGACCGCCACGACCCACCGCGCCCACCCGCGTACCACGACCAGCACGACGCCCGGCAGGTAGTAGACCACGTGCCACAGCGCCAGATCGAAGAGGAGCAGCGGCGCCAGGGCGGGCACGGCGATGGCCAACGTCCACAGCGGACGGCTCGAAGGGGCGCAGGCACGAAGGAACAGCAGGACGAACGCGGCGAGCGCCGTGAGGAACACCGCCGTCTCCGGCACGCTCAGGTCGACGCGCAGGAACGCCCGCACATGGCTGGGCACGATCATGAGGCAGATCGTCGCGGCCCCGAGCACCGCCACCGCCCTGGACGTCAGATCATCCGCCACCGGCGGGCCCGCGAGGTGCTCGCGCCCGTACCCGTGCGCCACCGACCTCGTCTCGTTCAGCGCCGCGCGCGCCACGTCCAGCCGCCGCCTGACCGCCGGCGCGTCCCCCGCCTCCCCATCGCGGATGACCCGCTCGAGGCTCACGCCCACCCGCTCGTTCAGCTGCTGCGCGAACACCAGCCGCTCGCGCGCCACCTCGGCCATCGCGAGCTCGTCCCTGGTCCGCCGCATGTCGCTGACCAGGTCCGCCAGCCGGGCGACCCCGTACAGCGCGATCCCGACGAACGCCGCGTGCCCGACCGCCAGATAGGCCGCCTCCGCGATCGTCGGCCGGACCGGCAGCGCGGCGGCGAACTGCACCGCGATCACCAGCGCGAACCCGCCCCACGCCGCCCACCGCCGGCGGATGAGCAGCAGGACCGCCGCCGCCAGGAACCCGGAGTTCCCGTACCAGGTGGACGCGTACCAGACCATGCCCACGGCCGTGAGGACCGCCTGGACGCCCAGCGTCCACTGCCAGCCCCGCACCCGCGCGTCGTCCGACCAGCGGATGCAGTTCCGCAGGTGGAGGAGCAGCAGCATGGTCAGCAGGACGAACGCGGCCGGTTTGCCTCCCGGCTCCGCATTGATGATCCCGACATACCCGCCGAAGGCGAATCCGCAGCTCACCCCCACCGCGACCACGCGAGCCCAGCGAACGGCCGTCACCGGCGACGCGATGTCCATGCGGGCCTCCCGAAGAGGGGGATGCCGCGCATCGTATAGATGATCGGAAGAATCGAGAGAGCTTTGGCCGGAGTCCGCCCGGGCGGGATATGGGGCGTGCTCGGACACCCCAAGGCTTCAAGGGCATGCCAGGCTCACTCCAGGAATCCAGCCCCTCGCCGGCGGACGTGTGGCCGCCGCGGAACGGAGATCGGTCGATGAAGCTCGATGTGCAACTGGACGGCCGGCCGGACGAGGCGGCGCAGCGTGCCCGCGCGCTGGTCACCGCCGGGGTGGACGGCCTGTTCACCTTCGAGGGCCCGCACGATGTGTTCCTGCCGCTGATCGTCGCGGCCGGCTCGGCGGAGGTGCCGCCGACCGACCTGATGACCAACGTCGCCATCGCGATCCCCCGCAGCCCGATGAACCTGGCCAACATGGCGTACGACCTGCAACTGCTGAGCAAGGGCCGGTTCCGGCTGGGACTGGGCTCGCAGATCAGGCCGCACATCGAGAACCGGTACGGCTCGACCTGGAGCAGGCCCGCCGCCCGGATGCGCGAGACGGTCCTCGCGGTCAAGGCGATCCTGAACTCCTGGCAGGACGGCACCCCGCTGGACTTCCGCGGCGAGTTCACCAGGCACACCCTGATGCCCGCGACGTTCGTCCCCGGACCGAACCCCTACGGCGTTCCGCCGGTCCTGCTCGGCGCGCTGGGCCCGGTGATGACCCGGACCGCGGCCGAGGTCGCCGACGGGCTGCTGGTGATGCCGTTCCACAGCCATCGGCATTTCCGCGAGCGCACGCTCCCGGCCGTGGCCGAGGGCCTGGAACGGGCGGGACGCGAGCGGATCGAGCTGTACCCGCAGGCGATCGTCGCGATGGGCGACACCCCCGAGGAGATCGAGGCCGCGACCTTCGGGGTGAAGGCACTGCTGGCGTTCTACGGCTCGACCCCCGCGTACCGGCCGGTCCTGGACATCGAGGGCTGGGGGGATCTGCAACCCGAGTTGAAGGCGCTGTCCAAGACCGGCGACATCATGACGATGGTCGGTCTGATCGACGACACGATGACGCGGACCCTGGCGGTCGTCGGAACGCCGGCCGAGTGCGCCGCCGAGATCAGGACCCGGTTCGGCGACGTGGCCGAACGGGTCTGCGCCTATTTCCCCGGATCGACCCACCCGAAAGAGACGATCACCGCCCTCGCGACCGAGCTGAGCGGAACGCCATGAACGTGCCCGCCCGCGCAGGCGCCCGGCCAGGGGCGGCTTCCGCGGAGCGGCTTGTCCCCCGTGCGAGCTACCGGCGAATGTCCACCGGACGGTGACGATGCCGGCACCGTCGGTTCCCTAGCGTTGAGCCGCGCCGCTTCGGCCGCTCCCCTCACCGTCGTGTGAATCGTTCGGCGGCAATTCGCTCTCTGGAGGACATCGTGCTTCGCAAGTTCAAGGCATCCGCCGTGACCGCCCTGTGCTGTGCCGTGGTCGGTACGGGACTCACCGGCTGCCAGGACGGCTCGCTGGAGAACTGGGACCCGCTCGCCTCCACGCAGGGCGCCGAGCCCGAGCCGTTCACCGGCACCAAGAAGATCAAGGTCGGCGCGAAGTCGGTGAACGTCTCGTGCGCGGGCGACCTGGCGAAGGGCCGGCCGGTCATCGTCCTGATGCACGGAGGGGGCGACGGGCTGGACAAGATGGCCGCCGTCCAGAAGACCCTGAGCGCGAAGAACCGGGTCTGCTCGTACGACCGCCTCGGCGCGGGCGCGAGCGACAAGCCGGACGGCCCGCAGAGCTTCGCCAGCAGCGGGAAGATCCTGACCGGGGTGCTCGACCAGATCGCCGGTGACGCGCCGGTCGTTCTGGCCGGGCACTCGCTGGGCGGGCTGATCGCCGGCCGGTACGCTCCCGACCACCGGGACCGGGTCAAGGGGCTGGCCCTGATGGACGCCACACCACCGACGATGGTCGCCGACATCAGCACGGCGATTCCCGCGTCGGCCACCGGCCCGGGAGCCCAGGTACGCGCCCAGAACCTCGCCGTCTTCCAGGGGCAGAACCCGGAGAAGCTGGCCATCGTCGACGGGAAGGTCGGCTCCGCCGGGGACATCCCGGTGGAGGTGATCCAGCACGGGCAGCAGTACCTCGCGGCCATTCCCGAGTACGGGCCGCGCCTGGAGCGGGCATGGTCCGCGGGGCAGCGCAAGTGGCTCACGCTGTCCAGCAAGAGCAAGCTGAGCACCGCCGCGAAGAGCGGGCACTACATCTACGTCGACCAGCCTGATGTCGCCGTCGGGGCGATCCAGCGCGTCACCGCGCAGGCCACGCGCTAGGAGACCGTCATGGTGGACTCTCCCACCGTGGGAGGGTCCACCATGATGGCGTGCCATACGAACTAGACATCGATGCCCGCGGCGGGCAGCACTGCGAGACGACGACGCTGGGCGTGCTGCTGCGGCACCAGGGAATCGATCTGTCCGAGCCCATGCTCTTCGGCCTCGGCTCCGGCCTGTCCTTCATCTACTGGGACGGCAAGAACATGGGCTTTCCCTTCCTCGGAGGACGGGTCAAGCCTTTCGAGCTCACCAATAACCTCGCCGCCCGGCTCGGGCTGGAGCTCCTGGTCCAGGAGACCACCTCACCCCGCAAGGGCTGGGAGAACGTGGTGGCCCCCATCGACGCCGGCCGGCCCGTCGGACTGCAGCTCGACAGCTACCACCTGGACTACTTCGGGACGAAGGTGCACTTCGGCGGTCATGTCGTCGCCATGTACGGCTACGACGACCACGACGCCTACCTGGTGGACACCGACCCGCAAGGCGGAGCGGTACGCACCAGCCTGCCCAGCCTCGCTCAGGCCAGGGCCGCGCGGGGCCCGATGACCGCCAAGCACCGGTCCTTCACCCTCACCGCTCCGCGGGACCTGGCCTCCCCGCAGGACCAGATCGTTCCGGCCATCACCGCCTGCGCCGACACGTTCCTCAACCCGCCCATCGCCAACCTCGGCCACCGGGGCATCGAGAAGGCGGGCAAGATGGTGCGCACATGGCTCCAGCGGACCGACGACCCGCAGCGGGACCTGCCGCAGGCCGCACTCTTGATGGAGCAGGCCGGCACCGGCGGCGCCCTGTTCCGTAACCTCTACCGCGACTTCCTGGCCGAAAGCATCCACGTGGTCGACAGCGGCCACCTGCGCACCGGCCACAGGCTGTACACCGAGGCGGCCGCCCTGTGGACGGAGGTCGCCGCACTGATCGCGAAAGCCGGTGGATCGGGCGATGCGCACTGCCTCGAACAGGCAGGCACCCTCCTCGGCGACCTTTCACGCATCGAGCGCGAGGCCATGCAGGCGCTGAGCGGCGTGGGGAGCAGTACCCGGATCGCCCTCACGTAGCCACGAAACGCCCGGCAGGCGCGCCGACGCTCATTCAGCCGAACGGCCCGCTTGACTTCAAGTGGGCTTTAACCAGCAGGATCCGGTCATGGACCAGAACCGGACGGCAGGCCGTACCAAGGACGACACCGACGCGCTCATCGCTCTGCTCGACATCGCTGACGGCATTCCCGGCGCGAGCGAACTGCGCGCGCGTTCCTACGAGTTGCTCGGCATCGCGCCGGATGCGGCGGTGGCCGACGTCGGATGCGGATCCGGCCGCGCGGCCGCGGAGATTGCCGAGCGGGGCGCGCGGTCGGTCGGCGTCGACCCCGACGAGCGGATGATCGCTGTGGCCGGCGAGCGCTGGCCGGACGTGGACTTCCGCGTGGCGAGCGCCCACGCGCTGCCCTTCGCCGACGGCGCGCTGGACGGCTACCGCGCCGAGAAGGTGTACCACGTCCTGGACGACCCCGCCGGCGCGATCGGCGAGGCGCGGCGCGTGCTCGCCCCCGGCGGGCGCATCGTGCTGATCGGGCAGGACTGGGACACCTTCGTCATCGACGCCGACGACGCCGCGCTCACCCGCACCATCGTGCACGCTCGCGCCGACCTGGTCCCCGCGCCCCGCATCGTCAGACGCTCCCGCAACCTCCTCCTCGACGCGGGCTTCGCCGACATCACCGTCGAAGCCCACACCAGGATCTTCACCGACGCGGCGATGGTGCCCGTTCTGGCCAACCTCGCCGAGAAGGCACGCTCGGCCGGATCGATCAGCGGCGCGCAGGCCGAGGCCTGGATCGCCGAGCAGCGTGAACGGGGCCGGCGCGGGCGGCTGTTCCTCGCCCTCCCGCTCTTCGTGACCGCGGCGACGCGCCGGTAACACCGGCGGGCAAGGCGCCTCCGCCACGATGTACGCCTGTTCACCGGCACGGCCGAGATCGTAAGCTCCGCCTCGTAGAGACCCGCCCGTTCCGCGACGGCGTCGTCCCCGGCGCTGCCGGACCGTCCAGAAACGAGACGACCGTTGGAACAAGTCCCCCATAACCCGACCGCGGGCGTGTACGCGGCCACCAGCGACTACGTGCACGCCATGGAAGTCCGCGGCGCGGGGCGCCTGCTGTTCGTCGCGGGAACGATGGGACTCGACCCGGCGGGCAGGCCCGGCGCCGGGATCGAGGAACAGCTGGACCTGGTCTGGTCCAACATCCGTACCATCCTCGCCTCGGCCGGCATGACCGTCGACAACATCGTGCGGCTGACCAGCTACCTGCGGGATCCCGCCTACGCCGAGGCCAACTCCACCGCCCGAACGGCCGCGCTGGGGAAGCGGAGAGTTCCCACGACGGCGCTGATCGCCACCACGCTGGACAGTGACTGGCTGGTCGAGATCGAGGTCATCGCGGCGGACTGAGAAAGCCCGTTCCCGATCCCGATCCCGATCCCGCGACCGCGATCCGCCCGGCCGCCAGCCCGCGGCCGGCCGTTCCGGATCAGGCCATCATCGCCAAGGCCGCTCCGCTACCGCCGGACCCGTTCCGCTCCTCCCCGTACCAGCACCTGCGGCAGGTCCTCGGGGGTCTCGCGGCCGTCCCCGTACGCGCCCATGTGGCGAGTGCGCAGAGCGCGAGCGTCGCGCCGAGGACGGTGGGGCCGATCCAGCCGGCGGCGTCGTACAAGGCCGTGGTCGCGGCTGCTCCCAGCGCGGAACCGAGGGAGTAGAAGGGCGTCCGCCGGCAGCAGCGCGAGGGTGAGCAGCGCGAGGACGGCGGCGAGGATCGCCAGGGCCAGGTAGATGCTCCGCCATCCCCACAGGTCCGCGATGCCGTGTACGCGACGGTGGTCTGCACCACCACCGCGAACAGGCCCGCGATGGCCAGTCCGGAGCCCTGGACGATGACGCCGGCCGGCAGCGCCAAGGGCATGGGGAAATGGTCCCTCTGGCCACCGTCATCGGTGAGACGATCAAGGCGCCGAACACCTCGCCACCCGAGCGGCGCGCTCCGCGTGATGTACGGCGCCGCCGTAGCGGCATGGACCGCAAGGAGAAAGCCATGAGTTCCACTCCGGCCGGCGGCCGACTGGGCTCTTCCCTCACTCTTCCTTCGGGCCGGACCCTGGCCAACCGGCTGATGAAGTCGGCGTTGAGCGAAGGCCTCGCCGAGCCCGGCGGCGCCCCGGGCACCCGCCTCGCCAACCTCTACCGCAGATGGGGCGACGGCGGATACGGCCTGCTGGTCACCGGGAACATCATGATCGACCACCGGCACCTGAGCGAGCCCGGCCAGGTCATCATCGAGGACGACCGCCACCTGGCCGCCCTGACCCGGTGGGCCGGGAGCTATCACGAACATGGCGGGCCGCTCTGGGCGCAGCTCAATCACCCCGGCCGCCAGGCCAACCAGCGCGCCGGACGGCACCGCCCGGTCGGGCCCAGCGCGATCGCCGCCCGCGTCCCCGGCGCGGCCAAGCCGCGCGCTCTCACCGACCGGGAGATCCGCGAGATCATCGCGCGGTTCGGCACCGCCGCCGCCGTCGCCGAAGCCGCCGGATTCGACGGAGTGCAGATCCACGGGGCGCACGGCTACCTCGTCACCCAGTTCCTGTCCCCCGGGTCCAACCAGCGCGACGACGCCTGGGGCGGCGATCCCGAACGCCGCCGCGCCTTCGTGGTCGAGGTCCTGCGCGCCGTCCGCGCGAGCGTCGGCGCCGGATTCCCCGTCGGCATCAAGCTCAACTCCGCCGACTTCCAGCGCGGCGGATTCACCGAGGAGGAATCCCACGGAGTCGTCCGTACCCTGATCGCCGAGGGCGTCGACCTCATCGAGATCAGCGGCGGCTCGTACGAGGCACCGGCCATGATGGGCGTGTTACCCGAGTCCACCCGCGCGCGCGAGGCCTACTTCCTGGACTACGCCCGTACCGTCCGCGAGATCGCTGGCCAGGTGCCGATCGCCGTCACCGGGGGCTTCCGCACACGCGCCGCGATGGAGCGCGCCCTCGCCGAGCGCGACTGCGACATCATCGGCATCGGACGGCCCGCCTGCATCACCTCGGACGCGCCCAGGGCCCTCCTCGAACGCGGCCAGGAGCGGCTGGACGCCCCTGTCATCCGGGTCGGCGCCCGCGGCCTGATCGGCCGCCTCACCGACCTTCCGCCCGTGGACAGCGCACTGAGCCTGCTCTGGCACGCCGACCAGCTCCACCGCATGGCGGCGGGGCTCGACCCCGACCCCACCCGCCCGTGGTGGCGCACCCTCAACTCGGTGATCCGCATAGGCCCCAGCGCACTACGCCCCAAACGCAGCTGACCTCCCGGAGGAACGACCGCAGGCGATGAACGGCATCGCCCGCTTCGGAGCGACCGCCCGGTACAGGCGCCAGGCGTCGTGTGATCATTGACGACGACGCCTGGCTTGGGCGGCTGGAGAGGGCAGGTATGTGGCGGCTGCTGAGCTGCGTGGCGGCGGTGGGGCTGCTGACGCTGTTCGCCGCCGCGGTCCTGGGCATGTCGTGGGCGATCGCCGACGGCCCGGCCGGCGTCCGGGGATGGGCGCTGATCCTGGTGTTCATCGTGGCCGGTCTGGTGGTGATGGGGCTATGGACGGCCCTCTTGCTGGTCAACACCGGGGGCCGGCCCGTCGGGATGGCCGTCACCCTCGCCGCCGGAATCGTCGCGTTGTTCTTTGTCGGTACCGTTCCGGCCTGGTTCAGCGAGTGGCTACTGCACGAGCGCGGACGCGTCACCACCTGCAAAGTGGTGGCCGTCACCGAAGAGGAGTCCTTCAACGGGTCCGGTACCTTCTCCCTCCATCGGCTGGCCTGCGACGGCGGCGGCCCCGCCACGCTTTCGCCGTCCGACCGCACCCTGCGGGTGAACCAGCGCGTCCGCGTTCGCCACGACCCCGCGGGGAAGTCGGACAAGGCGGTACTGGCCGACGACGCGGAAGCCACGAAGCCGCAGAATGTCGCCTGGTTCGCCGGCATCGAACTCGGCCTGATCACCCTCGCGTCCCTCGTCCTGATCGTGACCGGCCGAACCGACCCATGAGGCGTCGGCCACGCGTCACCTATCGCGAACCGTGGCCGCTGACCGCATGCGGCCGACACCCTCACGCTCACCGCAAGCCGGGGTCCGGTAGCCATCGGGCGGGGAGACGCTGGGCTCGGCCCGTACGGCAGGCTCAGCGCACCGGGC
The DNA here is from genome assembly GCF_044326315.1 of Actinomadura sp. 9N407. Taxonomy (NCBI): domain Bacteria; kingdom Bacillati; phylum Actinomycetota; class Actinomycetes; order Streptosporangiales; family Thermomonosporaceae; genus Actinomadura; species Actinomadura sp. 9N407. The sequence continues at coordinate 108,784 of NZ_JBIRAW010000006.1, forward strand.
GGTAGGTCGCCAGGATCACGCCGCCGCTGGTCGGCTCGGCACGCACCAGTTCCAGCTTCTTCAGCGTGGCGTCGCCGGGGAACAGCTTCCTCCGGCCGCCGCCGGCGACCACCGGATTGATCATCAGCGTCAGCTCGTCCAGCAGGTCCTGCTCCAGCAGGGACGCGACCAGGCCGGGGCTCCCGGCGACCGCGATGTCCTTGCCGCCCGCCTCCTTGAGCCGCTTGATCGCCGACGCCAGGTCCCCCTTGACCAGATGGCTGTTCGGCCACTCGTCGACGCCGTCCAGCGTGCCGGAGACGACGTACTTGGGCGCCTTGTTGATCCAGTCCGCGAACGCCGCGTCGTCGCCGCCTTCGTAGCTCGGCCAGTAGTCCGCCCACATCTGGTAGGTGGACCGGCCGAGAAGCACCGTGTCGCTGGTGTCCAGCGCCCTGGCCAGTGCCGCTGCCGCCTGGTCGTCCCAGGTGAACTGCCACTGCTCGGGCGATTCGACGACTCCGTCGAGCGAGATGAACAGGGTCGAAACGACTTTGCGCATGATGGCGACCTCCCGTCTCCCGGCTCCCGTGAGCCGCGGCCGAAACGCTAGAGGTGCACCGTAGTCACGTCTTGTACAGAAGCGACAGCGGCACCGCCGGCTCGCGGACGATTCGGTGGCGGTACGGCCGACGTACCGGGCCAGCGACCGCGACATGTGCGGCTGGTCGAAGTACCCGAGCCGGTGCACGACCTCCTGGGACGGCAGCCCGTCCCGGATCAAGGCGGCCGCCTGCCTGACCCTGTCGATCTGGCGGACGGTCCCGTGGGTGAGTCCGGTCGAGGACGCGATCGCCAGCATCTGGTCCACACCCGAGCTGCTGCTGCGCAACACCCTCTCGATGAAGGGCGAATCGGACGATGTCTCGTCAGGCGTCGACCGATCGGCCCGGTGCGAGGACGCCCAGGCCGAACAGGTCGATGACCTCGTCGATCAGGGTCTCGGCCCGGGCCGCGTCGAGGTAGTCGTCGACGAACATCTGGGAGAGTCCGTAGACCAGGGCCTGAGCGGTGATCCTGATCAGTTCGGGATCGGCCCGCCGGAGTTCGCCGCGCTGCTGGCCCGCGACGATCATGCCGGTGATGGCGTTCGTGAAGGCGCGGTGCCCCTCCTCGATGGCAGGACTTCGATCCGCGGCGAAGAGGGCGGACCGCAGGAGTGCGAAGCGGTGCGGGTGGGCCAAGGCGTAGTGCACGAACGCGGTGCCCAGGGCCCGGAACGGCAGGGAGTCGGCCGAGTCCACCGCGGTCAGCTGGACCACGCCGAAGTCCACCATGACGGCCTCCGCCACGGCCGCCATGAGGGCCGCCCGGTCGGGGAAGTGCCGGAACGGCGCGGCAGGCGAGACGCCCGCCCTGCGCGCCACCTCCCGGACGGTCACCGCTTCGGCGCCGCTCTCGTCCAGCAGCTCGACGGCATGCGTGACCAGCGCCTCCGGCAGGGACCCGTGGTGGTAGGGCCGTCCCGTCGTCTTCATGCAGCCAGTCGTACCACACCTTGACAGCTGTCCCGGGGCTCGATGTAATCACCGCTTACATGAATGTGTTCACTGATTACATTGGAGCGCTCATGGACTTGCGACGCGGCGGTTGGGCCCGGGAGGTCGACGCCGAGCTCCATCCGAGCCAGGGAAGCGTCCCCGACGGCCTGGCCGGAACCCTCTACCGCAACGGCGCGGGCAACCATCTGTCCGACTACGTCATCGACGGAGACGGCCTGGTCAGCGCCGTCACCTTCGCGCCCGGCAGGCCGGTGCGGGTCCGGTCCCGCTATGTCCGCACGCCCTCGTACCAGGCGTCCCTCGACGCCCGCGACGGCGAGGGACCTCCGCTCCGCCTGGGCGGGGCCAACGCGCCCGGCGGCCGGCTCCGCAACATGCTCCGCCCGCCCGCCGTACAGGCCAACACGTCGGTGACGATGATCGACGACCGGCTGCTGGCGCTCTGGGAAGCCGACATGCCCTGGGAGCTGGACCCCGCCACGCTCGAGACCCTCGGCCGCTGCGACCTCGACGGCGGGCTCAAGCCGTCCGGCCGCTTCGGGGCCGCCTACACGCCCTACTCGGCCCACCCGTGCTGGGACCCCGCCGTCGGCGAGCTCTGGAACTTCGGCTGCGTGTACGCCCCGCGCAACCAGCTGGAGATCTACCGCAGCAGGCGCGGCGGAGCGACCGAGCATGTGCGGTCGATCCGGATCCCCCGCCGCTTCATGGTCCACGACTTCGCGATGACCGCCACCCACCTGGTGTTCTGCCTCGGCCCCGTCATCCTCGACCTGGCCGCGATGTTGTCCGGCCGCCTTCCGACCTTCCAGTCGATGCGCTGGCACGGCGACGAGCCCACCCGCATCCTGCTCGTCCCCCGCGCGGGCGGCCCGTTCCGCGTCGTCGAGACCGACCCCTGGTTCCAGTGGCACTTCGCCGGCGCCTACGACGACGGCCCTGACATCGTCTTCGACCTGGTCCGCTTCCGGTCCTGGACCGTCATGCACGAGGCCATCTCCAGCATCGGCCACCTGACCGACCCGTCCTGCCTGCCCGTCGGGCGGCTCTGGCGCTACCGCGTCGGAACGTCCGGCAAGGTCGAGGCCCATCAGCTCCACAGCCAGCCGCTCGAATGGCCCACCATCGACCCCCGGCTGTCCACAGCGGGACACCGCGACGTCTACGGCGCCGCCGCCACCACGGCCACGACCGGCATCGCGTTCACGGCGGTCGCGCGCTACGACACCGAGACCGGCGTGGCCGACACGTACGACCACGGCCCAGGCCGTCTGGTCGGCGAGCCCCTCTTCGTCCCCCGCGACCGCGACGAGACCAGCGACGAGGGCTGGCTCATCGTCTACACGAACGACATCGCCGCGGGGACGACGGACATCGTCATCTTCAACGCCCGGGCCGTCGCGGACGGCCCCGTCTGCACCCTTCCCGTCCCCGAAAGCCTCGGCTACTCCTTCCACGGCCAGTGGGCGCAGGCCCGCCCATGAAGCGCCTCTCCTCCTTCACACGCGACGGACTGGTCTTCAACGTCGTCGACCAGGGCCCCCTGGACGGCGACATCGTGGTCCTCCTCCACGGCTTCCCCCAGACCGCGAGTTCCTGGGACGCCCTGGCCCCCCTCCTGCACGCCGAGGGATACCGCACCCTCGCCCCCGACCAGCGCGGATACTCACCAGGAGCCCGTCCTCGCGGCAGGTACGCCTACCGCACGTCCGAACTGGTGGACGACGTCCTGGCCCTCATCAGGACGGCCGACCCCGGCACTCGCGGTGTCCATGTCATCGGCCACGACTGGGGAGCGGCGGTCGCCTGGGCACTGGCCGCAGCCCACCCGAACGCCCTGTCCACGCTGACGGCTCTGTCGGTCCCCCACCCCGCGGCGTTCATACGCTCCCTCTTCACCAGCCGCCAGTTCCTGATGTCGTGGTACATGTACTTCTTCCAGCTCCCCTGGATCCCGGAAGTGGCCCTGCGCCGCCTCTACCGCTCCGGGAACCCCGCCAGGGCCACGAAGATGACCGCCGGGCAACCCGAGGCCAACACCCTGAGGGACGTCACGTTCCTCATCACCTCGGGCGCGCTCACTCCGGCGCTCAACTGGTACCGGGCCATGCCCTTCAACCCTCCGAGCCGTCTGTCCCCCGTGACCGTCCCCACGCTGTTCATCGCCAGCGACGCCGATCCCGCCCTGGGCCCCAAATGCGCCTCCCTGACCCGCGACTACGTCACCGGTCCCTACACCTTCCACACCCTTCCCGGCGTGGGCCACTGGATCCCCGAACAGGCCGCCCCCAAGGTGGCGGCCCTTCTCCGGCCCCACTTGTCCCGGCAGGACTCCACCGAGGCCGGTGAATTCCATAATCTTGGAGAATGAGTGTCTGGGATGACCTGATAGGCCAGGAAGCACTCGTTTCTCGGCTGGCCACCGCGGTCGACGAAGCCGCTGCCGTACTGGCCGGCACCGTACTGGCCGGCACCGGCAAGGCGGGCGCGGGCATGACACACGCCTGGCTTTTCACCGGAATTCCGGGATCCGGTCGTTCCACCGCCGCCCGGGCTTTTGCCGCGGCCCTCCAATGTCCCCGCATGCCACCCGGCTGCGGCGATTGCCTTTCCTGCCACCAGGTCCGCCAGGGCGCCCATGCCGACATCGAGGTAGTGCGGCCGGCCGGGCTGTCGTACGGCTCCCACGAGGCCCGGAAACTGGTGCGCCAGGCAGCCACGTCACCCACCGGCCGGCGCTGGCGGATCGTGCTGTTCGAGGAAGCCGACCGAGCGACCGAACACGCCGCCAACGCCCTGCTCAAAGCCATCGAAGAAGCACCGCCCAGAACCGTGTGGTTGCTGTGTGCCCCCACCCCGCACGACCTCATGATGACCCTCAGATCCCGATGCCGGCCGGCCACCTTGCGCACGCCTCCGGCCGCGGCGATCGCCGACGCGCTCGTCCAAAGAGACGGCACCGACCGTGAGCTCGCCATCAAGGCGGCAAGGGCTTCCCAGGGCGACATCCGCCGGGCACGGCAGATGACCATCGACCAGGAGGCTCGCAACCGGCGTGACGAGGTATTGGCGCTGCCCTGCCTGCTGACGGGAGTCGGTCCGGCCGTGACGGCCGCCGCCACGTTGATGGCCGCCGCCACCGCGGACGCCAGAGCCACTACCGAGGAACTCGATGCCATCGAGACCGCCGACCTCAGACGGGCACTCGGTGAGAACGGCGAGGGGCGGATGCCACCCGGCACGGCGGGTGCCCTCAGGGAGCTGAAAGAACGCCAGAGATCCCGCGCTATCAGGATCAGGCGCGATTCCCTTCATCGAGCGCTGCTGGATATGGCCTCCTACTACCGTGACGTCCTGGTCCTGCAGTTCGGCTCAACGACCGAGTTGGTCAACCCCGACCGGATCGCCGAACTGCTCACGGCGGCCTCATCAGGGACGCCAGAGGAGACCCTGCGACGACTCGACGCCATCATGGAATGCCGCAACCGAATCGACGCCAACGTCACGCCGCTCCTGGCGGTCGAAGCCATGAGCCTCGCACTACGCACACTCTGAACCTGCGGTGATGCGCCATGCCGCCGAGGTATCCGAGGAAGAACTCGCCGCCGCCGTGACCGCGGCGGGCTTCCCTCCGGACCCGCAACTCGACCGCCGCGCCACCGCCCGTCCCGCGACGCTGCGCGTAAGGACGCAGGTGGTCGCCGGCCAGCTCTACCTACTGGACCGCGGGCACACCGTGGCGAGCGTCCTTCCCCTCCCGAACGACGCCGCGAGTGCGGGGATCGTCGACGTGGTCCCCGGCGGCGCCGTCCTGTGGACGCCGCACCGGAGCGGACCATTGGACCTGACCGTCGTCCTCGCTCCGTACGGCCCGGAGCCCGTCCTCGACGACCATGACGACATCGTGGAGATCAGCTACCGCTCACCGACCGGCCAACTGTCGATCACCGAACTGGACGGCACCCGCCACGATCTTCCCTCTCTGCCCGGGCACGGCGACTACCGCCTGCGCTACCACGTACGCGCCGACGGCCCGGCCCACCTCCTGCAGATCTGGCGCGACGCCCGACGCAGACCCACCCTGCTGAAAGTGACCAGCCCATGGGCCGTCCCCCGCACAGGCACCTGATCTCGCCACCGCTCCCGCCTCGCTGGCGAGCTCATCACGGAAGGCGTCTTCGGTCGCCCAACCGAGCGGTCACGGCACCTCGGGGTTCTCGACGACACGCACCGTGACCACGTACTGGGCGTGGCCGGACGCGATCTGGCGATAGGTGACCTCCTTGATCTGGCGGTCGTTGCGGTACAGCCAGACATCTGCGAGTTCACCGAGATGGTCGAGCGTGCCGCGGCGTGACTTGTCCTCAAGTACGTCCGCGATACCCCCGAGATAGTTGGTGGCATCCCATGGATCGCGATCCGCCGGAGCGTGTAGCACGACGTCGAGGGCCACCCACCCGTTCTCGATCGGAACGAAGGCCTGCTCATCGCGGGCACGCCCTGCCGCTTCCAGAAGGCGGCGGACCCTCCCCGCATGAGAATGACCGGCGCCCATCATGGACAGGGCTTCGTTCTTGGCCGGTGGATATTTCGGCACCGTGAAAGAGACCACGTTCAGCCCTTCGCCCACGGTGGACGACTGCTCGCCCATCTCACGCCCCGGACGGAAGGCTCCCAGTGCGCGTCGGCACATGGCATGCCAGGCGTCCCCGCCCGCGTCCCGGGTCAGGATGCTGGCCACGACCTCGTCGTCGCACGTACCACCGTGCCAGGAGCATTTTCCTTCGGCCGCGCGATCACCGCCCGAGTGAAATCGTGAGTCGTAGGGGTGCTCTTCGACCAGTCGCGTCTTCACTCTGGACCACCCGCCGAAATCTCGAGGTCGCTGCTCGACCAACCGATTCGCCTGCCGGCATATCTACCAGTTATGCAAGATCACGGCAGTACGACGACGGCGATGATTCATATTGACGTGCCGTACGTAGCGCGGTGCTGCCTGAGATGGTCGTGACACGATGCTGGCCGGGCTGGTTGGAGGGCGGTACAAAAAGTATGGCGATGGAACGGTTCTTGGGTGTCGACCTGGCGTGGCGAGACAGCGACGGCGACCGGGTGGCGAACGAGAGCGGAGTCGCCGTCCTCGACGACCGAGGCAGGATCATCGACGCAGGCTGGACCCGCGGGCTGGACGCCACCGTCACCTGGATCGAGCGGGCCGCGGCGGACCGGCCGGCGTTGCTGTTCGTCGACGCGCCACTGGTGGTGACCAACGCCCGTGGCCAGCGGATCTGCGAGACACAGGTCGGGCAGCGCTACGGCCGCTGGAAGGTCAGCGCGAACACCACCAACGCCGCCTCGCCGCGACTGGCGGGCGTCGCCCTACGGGAAAGACTCGAAACACGTGGATGGGCCTACTCCGACGGGCATCATGGCCCCCCGCGAGCCGGTCAGATGGTCTCGGAGTGCTATCCGTACACAACCCTGGTAGGTACCACGGAGTTCGGTTACGACCAGGAACGCCCCCGCTACAAACGCAAACCGAAGGCTCTGCCGGTCTCGGCCTGGCGACCCCGACGCGCTGAGACCTGCGACGAGTTGATCAGCCGCCTCCATGGTCTGGCAACGGTCGTTCCGCCCCTGCTGCTGGACTCTCACCCCGTCGCCCGGCAGTTGACCGAGGAACCGTCCCCGGACACCGACCTCGCCTACAAGCATCGCGAGGACCTCATCGACGCCCTCATCTGCGCCTGGACGGCAACGCTGTGGGCCAGGCACGGGACCGCCCGCTGCCAAGTGCTCGGCCCCGCGGCCTCGCCGCACGGCCACCCGCCGGTGGCCACCATCATCGCGCCCGCGCGTCCCGAGCAACGCCGATGACCACCGCCACCCCGGTACGGCGAGAAATCCTGGCCGCGCCGAACCTGTAAATGCGGAGGTCAGAGCCTGTGGCACCGTTTCGGCACTGACAAGCCAACGCTGTTGGAGAAACTTCTCCAGCGAACCTTCAGGGCCTTGCAATTCCGATGTCTGCGCCGTGCGCGGCGGCGAGACACGTCATCCGCTGAGAATGTGGTCCATGGTCTCGACCGGCAGTGCCGGATTACTCGCGGCAGCTCACTCGGCGGGTCTGGATGGTTCTCGGCCAGGAAGAGCCGGACCAGGAAGTCATCGTCCACGGCGAGAGCCCGCACCAGATCGGCCGGCAGATGCGGACAGTGCGCCGCGCTGCGCCGCAGCGCGGGATGCGCGGAGGTCGCGCAGCGGCGCATGGCCGTCTCGTCGTCGCACGCATCGATCACCCAGTCGAGTGGAGCATGGTCCTGGTCCACCATGTCGCGACGAACGAGACATATTGTGTCGCCGCTCCGCGATGGCGTCCGCTCGCGCGGCTCATGCCGGCACGCACGTGGTTCGTACGCCAATCGAGATCAACGATACGCCTCGATATTCATCGGGTCTGGTGCGGGCAAACCGGTGAGAGTATCGTTCTCTTTGAACAGAGTAATGCTCTCGTACAGCGAGACTCCAATATGCACGCCCGGTAACGATTGGTCACTCTCGCTCGAACCGGTGGCACCCTGCTGTCGTTCGGCGCGGCTGCCCACATGATCGGAACGCCGTCCTGGGTCGATGCCGGTGGCCGCTTCACGTGGGCTGATTCCCATACCCGGACCACAAAGGAGACATCGTCGTGAAAGTCAAGGTCGATCCAGCGCGCTGCCAGGGCCACACGCTCTGCGCCATGCAGGCTCCGGATGTCTTCGAACTGGACGACGTCGACGGCCACTCGTCACCGACCAGCGAGACCGTCCGGGCCGGCTGGGAACCGCAAGTGATCAAAGCCGTCAGAAGCTGCCCCGAGCAGGCGATCTCTGTGGAGGACGCATGAGCACGGAAGATGTCGGTGGCGAGGACCGAAAGAAGATCAGTTTTCACTTCGACCGGCATGCCCCCGGCTACCGCGAACACTTCGAAGAGATCACCCGGGAGCTGCATTCCCGGTGCCCCGTCGCATGGTCCGAGACCTACGGCGGCCATTGGGTCGCCGCCGGCAACCGCGAGGTCTTCGAAATCGTCCGCGCCTCCGAATACGTCTCCAACGACCATGACGTCAAGGGAGAGCGGCGCGGCTACCAGGGGATATCCATTCCCGCCCCGCAACGTGGCCGGGGCCGTCGGGGCGGTTTCCTCGAAATGGACCCGCCCGAGCAGCGCCACTACCGCCAGGCGCTCAATCCGTACCTCTCCCCTGCCGCCATCGACCGCTGGATACCGTGGATCGACGAGCTGGTGTGCGCCTGCCTGGACGAGAGGATCGAGGAAGGCCGGATCGACTTCGTCGAGGATCTCGCCAACATCGTCCCGGCCGCCTTCACGCTGGCCATGATGGGCATCCCCGTCAAGGACTGGCGGATCTACAGCGAACCGGCCCACGCGGTCATGTACACCCCGCTGACCTCGCCTGACATCATGCGTGTCGGGGAACTGCACATGGCCATGCAGCGGGAGATCGCCCGGCGGCTCGCCGAGATCCGGGAGCATCCCCGCCCCGGCCTGGTGGACGGGCTGGTCAATGCCGAGATCAACGGCCACAAGCAGCCCGACGAGGAACTGCACGGCGTGCTCGGCCTGCTCATCGGCGGCGGCTTCGACACCACGACGGCGCTCACCGCGCACGCCGTCGAATGGCTCTCGCAGAACCCGGCCGAACGCGACCGGCTGAGTCGCGAGCGGGCCACCCTCCTGGACTCCGCCACCGAGGAGTTCTTGCGCTTCTACACCCCGGTGGTGGGCAACGGCCGGACGATCTCCGCCGACTGCGAGCTCGCCGGAACCCGGTTCAAGGAGGGCGAGCGCCTCTGGGTGTCCTTCGCGATGGCCAACCGGGACGCCGCCGCGTTCCCCGACCCCGACCGCATCGACCTGGCGCGCGAGGGCAACCGGCACAACAGCTTCGGCCTCGGCGTCCACCGCTGCATCGGCTCGAACGTCGCCCGCACGGTCTTCAAGCGCATGCTCATTCAGGTGCTCGACCGCATGCCCGACTACACCTGCGACCCCGAAGGCACCGCGCACTACGAAACGATCTCCGTCATCAACGGCATGCGCTACCTCCCGGCGACCTTCACCCCCGGCCCGCGACTCGGTGCCGGACTGGACGAGACCCTGGAGAGCCTCCAGAAGGCCTGCGATGAGCAGCGGCTCGCCGAGCCCGTCACCTCCCGCAAGGCAAAGGCGAAGGTCACCGGCTCATAGACCCGTTCCCGAGAGGGAGGCTGTCCGGTGGAGTGAGACGGAGCCGTGAACGGGTCCCCCGCCGACCGGCCACCACCCGTGCAATGCGGCTTACGGCACACTTTGGTGCGCGGTGGGGTCCTACCCTGATCGCCATGACGCAGGAAAAGCCGCTGAGGACGTTCGGCAACCGGTGGGCGGACGCGGTCGGGCCCGGGGGCGGGAGCGATCGTGATCGTTGCACCTGCTGCCACTGGGACGGCGAGCAGCAGGCGGAGCGCGTCCATTTCCACGGCGAGCGTCAGGACACCTCGGCCCCGGGCTGGCTGCGGCTGCTGGAGCTGATCGAGGAAGCGGCCGCCGACGGGCGGGAGGAGTTCAAACCGCTGGTGGAACTGGGGCCGGCGGAACGGCGGCAGATCGTGACGCTGCCGCCGACCATCGCCAAGCTCACCGCTGTCAGGCATCTGGTGCTGTACGGGAGCAACCTCGTCCGGATCCCGCCGGAGATCGGCGGGATGACCGGGCTGGAGGAGTTCAGCCCGTACACCTCGCACCGGCTGCACTGGTTCCCGTACGAGATCACTCGGTGCGCGAGACTGCGTGACAGCACGGTCAGCACCCGGGTGCTGTACGGGAACTTCAAGAACCGGCCGCCGTTCCCCGAGTTGCTGCCGGGTCGTGCCGATCCCGGTTCTCAGGGCGCCGACGCGGTCCGCGGCTGCAGCGTCTGCGCGGCACCGATCGATGACGGGTTCCGGCAGGTGTGGATCTCCCTGCGCGTCGCCACGGACGTCCTGCCGCTGCTGGTCAACGCCTGTTCGGCGGCGTGCGTCGAGGCGCTGCCTCCGCCCGCCGAGCGGTACGTTCCCATCCCGCACGAAGGTGGCCCGGGGGTGGCCCAGCCCGCCGCAAGGTGGTGATCGCCCCCGCGCCACCATGGTCGCCATCGACAAGATGACGAGGCCATGACCGCCCTGTACGGCCCCGGCCGTCCACGCCGTTCTGGGGGCTGCTTCCCGAGCGTGCCCGGTGGGCGTTGCGCGACATCGCCACGCAGATCCGGTACGGGGCCGGCGCGCATCACGAGCCGCTCCCGCCGGTGGGAGCGAGGCTAAGCGCCGGGGCCGGGCGGGATCGGCCTTCGGCCCTGCGAATTCCCCCATTCGCACTTATCCGGGCACGGATAGGCAGTCGGGTGACCGTTTTGAACCGATCCACGGGCCGAGGGAACCGGCGGGTGCCCGAGGTCGCCCAAGTGATCGATTCACCGCGCATTCATCACCGCTGAGGAGGTCGCATCGTGGCGGCGGAAATCGTGATCAGCTCGTTCCCGCGCAACCAGATCGTCGAGTTCGGCGGGCTGCCGGTGCTGGACGCGCTGCCCTCGCGCGGCAGCTGGGATCTGCGGGAGGGTGCCGCCGCCGCGTTGGAGCGGATGGACGCGCCCGTCCCGCCCGGCCTGGTGCCGGACGAGCAGGACGACGCGGAGCGCTTGGCCGTGGCGCTCGCCGATCCGGGGGCGGTGGCCTGGTGGCTGCCCCTGGTGTCCTGGGGCGACGGGTTCCGGCACACCGGCGACCACCTGCGCTGGCTCGCCGAGCGGACGCGCGGCGAGGCGATCAGCGCACTGGTGATCGGCGGTACCTTCGACCACGGCCGGGTGGAGTCCGACGCCCAGGAGCCGGTCGGTACGCCCCGTCCTCAGATCTTCGTCACGCCGATCGGCGGGGACCCGTACGTGGACGACGACGCCGTCGCGCTCTCCCAGGCCGTCGAGATGCTGGCGCGGCGGGCGGCGGACTTCCCGAATCTGCGGGCGCTGTTCGTCGGGGAGATCGACGACGACCAGGTCTTCAGCGGCGACGAGGTCGACGTGGCCGTCCTGCTGGAGGCCTTCCCGCGGCTCGAAGAGCTCGACATGTGCGCCCAGCTGGCGCTGCGGTTCCGCGTTCCCGGCCACACCGCGCTGCGGCGCCTGGCGTTGCACGGCGTGCTTGAGGTGGACGAGATCGAGCGCATCGCCGCCTGCCGGCTGCCCGCTCTGGAGCACCTGGAGCTGTGGTGGTCGGAGGATTTCAGCGACGCGCAGGATCCCGGCGAACGATCTGCCCTCGACGAGCTTTTCGGCGGCGGGACGATGCCGCGCCTCCGCCATCTGGGATTGCGCGAGTTCACCTTCATCGACCAGGTGGTCGAGCAACTGGCCACCTCGCAGGTGCTGCCCCGGCTGCACAGCCTCGACCTGTCCCGCAGCCTCCTCACCGATAAGGGGGCGCAGGTGCTGCTGAATTCCGCCGGCTTCCGCGGCCTCCAGCGGCTGGAGCTCGGCTACCACTTCATGTCCGAGGAAATGGTCGAGCGGATCACCCAGGCCTTCACTGCGGCGGGCGTGGAGATCGGCACCGGCCACGGCAGGCGTCGGCGGTGAACGAGAAGCGGAGTGACGCCATGCTCGAGTTCCCGGAATGGTTGCTGCGGGAACTGCACCCCCGTCGCGGCGGGCTCACCGTGCCCGTCGGGCCCCTTGACAGCGGGACGGCGAACGCTCTGTTCCTCGAGGTCGACCGCCACATCGAGGACGTGCTGTCCCGGTCGAAGGAGTCCGATCCGGCCGAACGGGCGCGGGCCTATCGCGAGGGCGTTCCGGATCCCCTGGGCGCGGCGGTGGTCACGCAGATCGTGGCCACCGCTCCGCGCATGCGGTGGGACGAACTCGAGCCCGGGTTCGTGGACGCCTGGGTGGCCGAGCACGGCCTGCCGTTCGCCGCCTGCGCGTTCGCCGAGCTCGTCGACGTGATGGTGGAGAAACACAGAAGGATCCGGTTCCGGCGGGATGGCGACGGGCCCATGCGGTGGTGGGTGTCGGGGCCGGGTCCGCTGCGTCTTCGCGCACTCCTCGCGAGCGCGGACGACGCCGCCTACGCCGAGACCGTACGGCGGCTGGCGGATCATCGCCGGAGCCCGCTCCAGCGCGTGGTGGCCGCCTACCTGGTGCCGACCCGGCAGGACTGGGTGGACGACGCGTGCGCGACCCCGCTCGCCGAGGGGGACGAGCAGCGGCTCGCCTGGCTGCTGCTGTGCTCGCTGAGCTCGGCACGCCAGCTCGATCAGGTCCGGGGATGGCTGCGGCTGGGCTGGTACGACCTGTCCGTGTCCGTCGTCGCCGCTCTGGTCGAGGGTGTCGGCTCCGCCGGCGTCCTGCCCCTGCTGACCGAGATCGTGGAGGGCGGCTGCCCCTACGACCTCCGGAGCGACCTGCTGAGGATGGTCGCCCTCCTGCCGGAAGACGAACCGTTCCAGTACCTGGTCGACCGCCTCGGCCGGCCGTCCGTGCGCGAGGCCGTGATCGAGGCGATGGAGCATTTCCCCGAGCGGGCGGTGAGCCTGCTGGCTCCTGCGGCCAAGGGGGGCTCCACGAAGGCCGCGCACGCCACCGACCTGCTGCGTGCCCACCTGGTGGCCCACCCCGAACTGCTGGTGGACGGCCTGCCCGAGTCGGTCACCTCATGCCTGGAACGGGTCGGGGACGTACCCGCCGGTACGCTGCCCGCGCTGCTGACCGAGCCGCCATGGACGCGTACTCGGAAGGCCGCCAAGCCGGTCGTGCTCGACGGCCTCGCCCCGCCGGCCGTCCAGGCCGTGCGATGGGCGCCGGGCGAGCGGGAGCGGTGGGCGGGCGACGCCGGCGAGTACTGGCGCCACCGGGCCGACACCGACTGGAAGGGCATGGCGAAGCGGTACTGGGCGGGCAGGCTGACCTGGTGGGATGTGCGCGGGCTCCTCGCCGACGGACCCGAGGACCTCGTCCGTCCCATCCTGGAGGAGTGGCGCCCGGACCACCTGTGGGGCGCGCAGCGCTGGGCGATGCCGATCGTGGCGCGCTTCGAGGGCGGCGCGCTCCCGTTCGTCCTGCGCATCGCACGGGCGAACCCGGCGAACGCGGGCCTGCTGATCCTGCCGTTCCTGGACGCGGAGGCCGCCTCCCTCGCGGCCGGATGGCTCGCCCGCCTCACCTCGGCCCGGGCCGCCGCGCGGGAGTGGTTCGACCGGCACGGTCTCGACGCCGTCCCGCCGCTGCTGCCCGCCGCGCTCGGCAAGCCCGGCGTGGAGCGCCGCAGCGCCGAGACGGCGCTGCGGTATCTCGCCACCGGGCACGGCGATGAGCCGATCGTCGAGGCCGCCCGGCACCACGGCGACCGGGCCGCGGACGCGGTCGCCACCATGCTGGCGACCGACCCCCTGGACGTCCTGCCGGCCAAGGTGCCCCGGCCCGGCGCGTGGGCCGATCCCGCGCTGCTCCCGCAGATCCTGATCGGCGGCCGGGCCCTGCCCGCCGCCGCCACCGGCCACTTCCTCACCATGCTCGCGATGTCCAAGCCCGGCGATCCCTACCCGGGCATCGAGATCGTCCGCGGGCTCTGCGACGCGGAATCGCTCGCGCGGTTCTCCTGGGCCGTCTTCCATCGGTGGGAGCTGAGCGGTGCGCCGGCCAAGGACGGGTGGGCGCTCACGCAACTGGGGTGGCTCGGGGACGACGAGGCCGTCCGGCGCCTATCTCCGCTGGTACGGGCATGGCCGGGAGAGGGCGGCCACAAGAAGGCGGTCGCCGGGCTGGACGTGCTCGCCGGGATCGGCTCGGACGTGGCGCTGATGCACCTGAACGGCATCGCGCAGAAGGTGAAGTTCAAGGGCCTCAAGGCGCGGGCCCAGGAGAGGATCGACGAGCTGGCGGCCGGACTCGGGCTCACCCCGGAGCGGCTCGCCGACCGGCTGGTGCCCGATCTCGGTCTCACCTCCGACGGCAGCCTGACCCTCGACTACGGCCCGCGCCGGTTCACCGTCGGGTTCGACGAGCAACTCACCCCCTATGTCAATGACGGGGACGGCAAGCACCGCAAGGCCCTCCCCAAGCCCGGCGCCAAGGACGACGAGGAACAGGCGCCCGCCGCGTACAAGCGGTTCACCGCACTCAAGAAGGACGTGCGGACCATCGCCGCCGACCAGATCCGGCGGCTGGAGACGGCCATGGTGACGGGCCGCCGGTGGACGGTCCAGGAGTTCGCCGACTTCTTCGTCGGGCATCCCCTCGTCCAGCACATCGCGCGGCGCCTGGTGTGGGCGACCGACGACGGGACGACGTTCCGGATCGCCGAGGACGGCACGTTCGCCGACATCGGCGACGAGGCGCTCGTCCTCCCGGACGCGGCGCGGGTCCGCATCCGCCACCCCGTGGACCTGGACGACGGCGAGCTGACCGGCTGGTCGGAGATGTTCGCCGACTACGAGATCCTCCAGCCGTTCCCGCAGCTCGCACGCGCCGTCCACGCCCTCACCGAGCAGGAGCGCGACGGCGCCCGCCTGGAGCGCTTCGAGGGCCGCGCCGTTCCGGTCGGCAAGGTGGTCGGGCTGGAACGGCGCGGCTGGCGGCGCGGAGACCCCCAGGACGCGGGCGTCGAGTCCTGGATATCCCGGCAGGTCGCCGACGACCGCTTCGTCGTCATCGGTCTCGACCCGGGCATCATCGCCGGAGCCTTCGACGAATTCCCCGAGCAGACCCTGTACGGGGTGCGGCTGACCGACGCCCCGCACGGGAGCCGGTCCTGCCGCTTCGGCGACCTCGACCGGGCGACCGCCTCGGAGATCCTCGCCGACCTCCTCGCCCTGACCGATCAGGCGACATGACGCGCGCGTCCGCGCCGCCCCCTCGAAAGGAAAGACAGATGAGCGATGCCCTGCCCGCGTTCCTGGTGGACCCCCCGTGGGAGCAGGACGCCCGCGAGTACCGCGCCGCGGTCAAGGCCGAACGCGCCAACGAGCCCCCGCTCGTCCCCGGCCTCGAGCCGCCCGCCGAGCAGTCCGTCGTATGGGAGCCCGGCGAACGGGAGGAGTGGCTGAGGGTCCGCCCCCAGTGGCGCTTCTCCTCCGACAAGGAGAACGGCCGTCTCGACGCGGAGGGATGGGAAGGAGTCGTCCAGGCGTACAAGGACGGGGACCTGACCTGGACGCCGAGCCAGGCGGTCATGTTCTGCGGCGCGCCCGAGGAACTGGTCCGGCCACTGCTTCCTGAGTGGCAGCCCCGCCTGGAGGGTTACTGCTCCTCCCAGCTCACAATGATCGCGGCGCGGTTCGAGCTCGACGCGCTCCACGTGGTGCTGCTCAACGCCCGGGCCAAGACGTACAGGTTCGGTGCCTCGCTCGGCCCGTACCTCGACGTCGAGGTCGCCCGGATGATGGCCGACTGGTTCGTACGGCTGAGCTCGGTGCGGCGGCTCGCCCGGGGCTGGCTCCTCCGGCACGGAACGGCGGCCGTGCCGTTCCTGGTACCGGACGCGCTGGCCAAGCGGCGGGTGCCTCGCGAGAAGGCCACGGCGGCGCTGTCCCTCATCGCGGCCGAGCACGGCACGGCGGAGGTGGTGGAGGCCGCCCGCCGGCACGGCGACCGCGCCGCCGAGGCCATCGAGGAGATCCTCACCGGCGCGCCTCCGGAGGTCGTGGCCGAGGGACCGGCGGCCAAACCCGACAAGCCCCTGCCGACGACATGGCTGGACCGGGACCGGCTGCCGGAGGTGCGGCTGCGGGACGGCCTGGTGCTCCCGCCCGAAGCCGTGGCGAACCTCATCGGCGCGCTCACCCTCTCCCCCGGCGTCCGCTGGAACGGCCCGGCGGAGATCTACCCCGGCCTGGACGAGGTCCTGGAGCTGTGCGACCGCGCGTCGCTGGCCGCGTTCAGCTGGGCCCTGTTCGAGAGCTGGATCGCCGCCGGCCGGCCGAAGCGCACCCGCTGGGTGGTCGACCAGTTCGTCTGGCTGGCCGACGACGAGGTCACCCTGAAGCTGGGCGCCCACATGCGCAAACGGCCGAACGACATCGGCAACCACGGCGCCGGCGCGCTCGGCGACATCGGTACCGACACCGCGCTGATCCAGCTGCACCGGATCGCCCGCCAGGCGACCCCGGGCCTGCGCCGCGCCGCCGAGGGCTGCCTGGCCACAGCCGCCAAGAGGCGCGGCCTGACGCCCGACGAGCTCGCCGACCGGCTCGTCCCCGACCTCGGCCTGGACGCCGCGGGCACGCTCGTCCTCGACTACGGACCCCGCCGCTTCACCGTCGGGTTCGGCGAGCAGCTCCAGCCCCATGTGATCGACGAGGCGGGCAAGCACCGCAAGACCCTCCCCAAACCGGGCGCCAGGGACGACGCCGATCTCGCGCCCGCCGCGTACCAGCGCTTCTCCGCGCTCAAGAAGGAGGTGCGCGCCGTCGCCGGCGACCAGGTCCAGCGGATGGAACGGGCGATGGTGACCGGACGCCGCTGGGAGCCCGAGGAGTTCCAGCGCTACTTCGTCGACCACCCGCTCCTGCGGCACATCGCCCGCAGGCTGGTGTGGACGACCCAGGACACCCCCTTCCGGATCGCCGAGGACCGCACGTTCGCCGACATCGGCGACAAGGCGGTGACGCTGCCGGAGACGGCCCGGATCGGGATCGCGCACCCCATGGAACTCGGCTACGAGGAGTTCGGCGACGCGGTCGCGGACTGGGCCGAGGTGTTCGCCGACTACGAGATCCTCCAGCCGTTCCCGCAGCTCGCACGCCCGATGCACGCACTGACCGACGACGAGCGCCGCACCGGCCGCCTCGACCGCTTCGCGGGCACCACCGTCCCGGTCGGTGCGCTGCTCGGCCTGACGCGGCGCGGCTGGGAACGCGGCGGCGCCGGCGACGGCGGCGTCCAGGGACAGCTGTTCCGTCCCGTCCTGAAGGGCCTCGACCTGGTGATCGACCTGGATCCGGGCATCGCGGTCGGTGCCCTCGACGTCTTCCCCGAACAGAAGCTCCGCGAGGTCCGCTTCACCCGTCCGCCCGCCGATGCCATCGCCCCCATCACCGCCTCCGAACTCCTCAACGACCTCACCGGCCTGGCCTGAGAGCGCCCAAGTGCGGTGACCACGACCCTTCACCGCGCCGCCGCCTACGTTGACTCGTGGCGTGTTCGCCTCTGGCCATGTCGTTTTAGGCGAACACGCCACGAGTCAACGCTCCAGGCGCGCCGGTGAACGTTGGTGGTCAGCGCGCTAGCCGTCGAGTTCCAGGGTTTCGACCGCCCAGGGGGCGTCGCCGTCGGTGAGGCGGTCGCGCGGTACGCAGGCCCGCGCCAGGACGTCGAGAACGCGCCGCGGATCGCAGCCGTACACGCCCGCGCCCCAGGCGCTGTTGGCCTCGACGACCGCCCAGCCGTGACCCGCTATCCGGCCGACGTCGATGACGATCCCCGCGGGGACGTCGATCTCGGCCAGGACTTGGGCCGCGTAATCCCGCGCCTGCGACGTCTCGTCCGGCGAGGAGTGCCACTGGCCGTCCTCACCCTGGGCGAGTTCTCCTTCCCGCAGGTACGGGGACAGCGTGACGACCCGGCCCTCGAGGACGAAGCATCGGAACTCGACTTCCCACGTCACCGGGTCCGCCACCAGCACGGGAGTGTCGTCGGGCTGGGCACCGGCGGGCGGGAGGCCCGTACCGTTCCGGTAAACGGCCCCTTCGAAGCCCTTGCGGCCGTCGGCGGGCTTGACGAAGACCGGTCCCGCCATGGCCCGGGCCTCGCCCAGCGTGCTGGTCGCGATCCGGCGTCCCAGATGGCGTTCGGGAAGGTCCGGCAGCCAGCCCGCCGGGGCGTCCAGCATCGCCAGCCCGAGCCGGGTGGCGATGATCTCGACGAACAGCGGCTCCCCATACAGGACGACATCGCGACCGCGCAACCGATCGGGGGCGCGCCAGCCGCCGAGCCGTTCCACGCCCCAGCCGGCGGTGACGGCGGCCGTACGAAGCGTGCGTGAGTCGGCGGTGTAGCGCGGGGACAGAACCAGCATCGGCATTGCCTTGAGACGATGCCACCCGCTGTTCGGATCCAGGTGGAGAGGGTCGGTTCAGGTGAAGATCAGGTCGAGGTGGGCGTCGAGGACGGCCAGTGCCTCCTGGTCGGTGTAGGCCCCGAACAGCAGCGGCCAGCGCAGCCCCTCGATGACGCTGACCAGGTGGCGGGCCGCCTGCGGAACGTCGAGTCCCTCGCGGGCGTGGTGGGCCTGGACGGCCTGGGCGAGCTGCCGGTCGACGAAGGCCGTGAGGTTGGTGTAGGCCTCGGTGGCGAGCCCGCGGGTGGGGTCGTCGACGCAGGCGCGGGAGATCATCCCCGCCCACAGCCGGGCTCCGGCGCGGCCGTCGTCATCGAACGGGAGCAGCAGGGAGAGCACCAGGCGGAACTGCTCGCGGAGCGTGGCCGGCTTCCGCTGGTCCAGCAGCTCCCGGACGCGGACCGTCAGCAGCTCGTTGCCCTGGCGCAGGGCGAACAGCAGCATCTCGTCGCGGGTCTTGAAGTAGTGCTGCACGGTACCCATCGCCATGCCCGCCTCGGCGGCGACCGAGCGGAGGCTGGCGGCCTCCACCCCCTTGGTCGCCACCAGCCGTACGACGGCTTGGGCGATCGTGGCGCGGCGTTCGGCGTGGTCCACCAGTCTCGGCATCCGGCCTCCGTTGGTCATGCGTTCGCATGACATAGGCTAGCGTTGTCATGCGAGTGCATGACAACACGGAGGTGCCCGATGGACAGCGCGACCGCCCGCAACGGGGACGTCGAGATCGCCTACGAGGTGTTCGGTACCTCGGAGGGATCACCGCTGCTGCTGGTCAGCGGCATGGACGGGCAGATGATCGGCTGGCCGGACGGCTTCTGCCTGGCCCTGGCCGCGGCCGGTTACCAGGTCGTCCGCTACGACCACCGGGACGCCGGGCTGTCGACCCACTTCACCGGCAGGAAACGGGCCTACGAGGTCACCGACATGCTCGACGACATGCTGGCCGTCCAGGACTCGATGGGCTGGACCTCGGCCCATCTGGTCGGGCTCTCGATGGGCGGTGGCCTGGCCCAGTTCGCCGCGCTGCTGCGGCCCGAGCGCGTGAAGACCCTGACGCTCATCGGGGCGGCGCCGCAGTACGGCAACCAGCTCCGGCTGTTCCGCCACATCCGCTTCCCCGGCCCGTTCAAGATGGCCTTCCACCGCTACGGCAAGAGCCGCGACGAGCAGAAGCGCATGCTCATGGACATCACCCGGTTCAGCGGGGGCAAGAGTCTGCCGCTGGAGGAGGACTGGATCGAGGAGATCGCCGAGGAGTGCCTGCGCCGCCGCCGGCCCGACCCCCACTCCCGGGCCCGGCAGCTGGCCGCCAGCCGTGCCGCGAAGATGCCCAAGGGCGGCATCGGCCAGATCACTCAGCCCGTCCTGGCGATCCACGGCGATGAGGATCCGATCGTCCGGCCGAGCGCGGGCCGAGCCATCGCCCGCACCGTCCAGGACGGCACGTTCGTCCTCGTTCACCGCATGGGGCACCTGTTCTCCCCGCCGCTGTGGCCCGAGCTCGTCGACCGGATCACCCGGCACGCCCGCTGAAGCGGCCAGGGGCGCCGAGCCGGACGGCCCGGCCCGCGGTCAGGTCTTGTGCGGGATCTGGTTGACGGCTCCTCCGTCCATGACGAATTCGGAACCGGTGGCGTAGGAGGACTCGTCGCTGGCGAGGAAGACCACGAAGGAGGCGACCTCCTCAGGCTGGCCGGGACGCCCGAGCGGGATCGGGATCATGTCGTCGGGGATGCCCTCGGTGATCGGGGTGCGGATCAGGCCCGGGTGCAGCGAGTTGGCCCGGATGCCGTGCGGGGCGAGCTCGATGGCGACCGACTTGGTCAGGCCCCGCAGGCCCCACTTGGCGGCCACGTAGCCGTGCGCCCAGGGCGTACCGCGCAGGCCCTCGATGGAGGAGTTGTTGATGATCGAGCCGCCGCCGGCCGCGATCATCGCGTCGGTGGCCGCGCGGATGCCGAGGAACGGGCCGGTGAGGTTGATGTCGATGATCTGCTGCCACTTCTCCAGCTTGAACCGGTTGATGGCCGCGCCGTTGGCGATCCCCGCGTTGTTGAAGAGCACGTTCAGCTTGCCGAACTCGGCGACGGTGGCCTCGACCGCGGCCGTCCAGTCCTCAGGGCTCGTCACGTCCAGGTGCACGTAGCGGCCCGCGCCCCCCAGCTCGTCCGCGACGGCCTTGCCCTCGTCGTCGAGGATGTCGCCGATCACGACCTTGGCGCCCTCGGCGGCCAGCGCCCGGGCGCTGGCCGCTCCGATGCCGCGCGCCCCTCCGCTGATCAGGGCGACCTTTCCGTCCACTCGTCCCATCGCTTGTGTCCCTTCTTGGTGAGCGGTCCCAGTGAGCGGTACCAGCCAGCGGTCTCAGTCGGCCAGGGCCGTCGCGAAGACGCCGCGGGCGGTGTTGAACGGCAGGTCGAGCGGCGTCCGGAGTCCCGGCGGCGCCGCGATGACATCGGGGATCGAGTTGACGATGCGCCCGGCTCCCGCGGCGATCGCGGCGTAGTTGTGGTCTCCCTTGGCGCTGGTCGGGCAGACGTCGACGCGGTAGGACGGTTCGCCGACGATCTCGACCCGGTAGGAGCCGCCGTCCTGGGCCGGCTGCGGCCAGTCGGGACGCAGGTCGCCGCGGAGCCGGGTGGTGTGGTCGACGACGAGGACCTCCTTGCCGCCGACGAGGCCGCGGATCTGGAACCGTACGGCGGCCACTCCGCCCTCGGGGATGTGCCCGGCGGCCACGTCGAACGCCTCCGGCGCCGGCTCCTGCTCGAACCACTCGGTGATCTCGTCGAGCTCGAAGCCGAAACCCTTGGCCAGCAGCCGGAGACTGACTCCCCAGGCCGCCGCCAGGATCCCGGGCTTGAACAGCATCGGCAGGTCCCCGACGGGCCGGCCGAAGCCCATCACGTCGAACATCACCGGGCCGCCGTCATAGGACGCGTAGTCGGCGATCTCCGAGCAGCGCACCTGCTCCACCCGCTGGCAGGTGCTGGCGATCGCGAAGGGCAGCAGGTCGTTGACCCATCCGGGGTCGACTCCGGTGACGAAGATGCTCACTCCGCTCGCGCGGCAGGCGTCCTCGATGGGGTCGATCATGCGGTCGGGCAGCAGGCCCCACGGATAGACCAGCGGCACCGGCGAGGAGGCGACGACGTTGCTGCCCGAGGCCAGGATCTTCTGGACGTCGTCGAGCGCCTCGAACAACCGGGTGTCCCCGAGCGCGCAGTAGACCGTGCACTCCGGCCTCGCGGCCAGTGCCCCGTCCAGGTCATCGGTGGCCGTCACTCCCGTGACCGCGTCGAGGCCGGCGAGCGCGCCGGCGTCCTTCCCGACCTTCTCGGGGTTCGAGACGACCAATCCGACCAGGTCGAAGCGGGGATCCTCGATCAGCTGCGACAGGGCGATGCGGCCGACATTGCCGGTCGCCACGTGCAGGACGCGGATGGCCATGGTGCTCCTCGGGGGGTGGAACGCAGCGCCGGACTGGTCACCTGACTGGACACGTGTCCACGTTAGGGCCGGCCGGGCGTCGCCGCAAGAGCGGCGAACGATCTAGAGGCGGAACCGGGAGACGAAGTCCCAGATGACGGCATTGGCGTCGATGTCGCGGGTCGTACCGCCCAGAACGGGGCCGAGGAAGGGGATGCCACCGGGCCAGTTATGCCCGCCGCCCTTGATCCGGTAGAGGATCACCGGAGCGTCGGCGGGACAGCCGCCGTAGGTGTGCCGGGTGACCGTCGTACCGTCCTTCGGGTCGATGTCGGGCAGGTCGACGTCGGTCGTGGTGGCGGCGCAGCCGTTGTTGCGCGCCCAGAACGGGGCGGCGGCCGTCGCCGTGCTGTACGGGACGAGCGGGTCCGCGTCGCCGTGGAGCATCACGATGGGGACGCGGCGCCCGGGACGGCAGGCGGCCTGGTCGCCCAGTTGCCCGGCGACCGGCGCGAAGGCGGCGAACCGCGTGTTCTCGCACGCCATCTTGCTCGTGAAGAAGCCACCGTTGCTCATACCCGAGGCGTACAGGCGGCGCGGATCGGCGTTGAAGCGCTCGACCAGGACGTCCTGGAGCGCGGCGACGAAGCCGGGATCGTCGACGTCCGGCTCGGCCGGCCCGCCGCCCACGCCCTGCCAGCCGATCCCGTGATGCTCCGGCGTGATCATGATGAAGCCGTGGCTCTGCGCGTGGTCGGCCATCCGGCCGAAGAACTCGGCCATCCACGGGGTCTCGATCAGGCCGGGGAAATGGAAGAGCGCCGGACGGGGCGAGCCGTCGTAGTCGTCGGGCAACCGCAGGATCGCCACCCGCTTCTGCCCCGCGTGGGTGAGGTGGATCGCGTGGTCGCCCGGGTCGGGCCGGCGGTCCTGAACGGTGAAGCCGACCGCTTGCGCCACCGACCGGCCGTCACGCCGGACGATGCCGTTCCCCTGCCACGTGACCGTTCCGTCCGACGGCGCCTGAACGTTTCCGAAGACCTTCGCGGAGATCTCCACCCCGGCGGACTCGTCCCGGACGCTGAAGGTCCCCGCCACCCCGATGATGGAACGCGCCAGCTTGAACGTGACCTGCGCGGAACCGCCCCGGGACCCGGGCATGGCGCCCTGCCCTTGGACCTTGTCGGTCTTGTAGTCGCCCACGGTGTCGGTCACGGCGATCCCGCCCGAGGTCAGATCGCCCTCCAGCCGATAGGCGGGCGTACCGGCGGCGGTGATCGTGATCCGGTCGGGCCGTACGGCATCCGCTCGCGTGTCCGCGGCGGCGGACGGAGAGGACGGCACCGGTACCACCAGCGCGACGGCGGCCATCGCGATCCCGGCGTACAGGCGCCGTGCACGGAACCGGTCGCGGAACGAGTCGATAGGGCGAGAAGTCATGGCCGACCTTCCTGCGAACCCCGCCCCCGCGAGCCGCGGCACCTGCCCGGGATCAGCCCGGTCGTCGGACCAAGACTAAACGCGCCTTTCTCCGCCGGCTGCTCACGAAAGTGACACAAGTGCCGACCGGACTTGAGCCGTTCATGACAGTGACGACCACCCCGGTGCGGCTCCTGGGACATGCCATGAGACGGTCAGTCATATGACGAACTACGCCCGGATGTACCGCTTTGGCGTCACTCCTTGGGAACGCTATGGAAAGGCCGCGGCGGCCAGCATCGCCGCACTGCTGGACCGTGAGGAGACCGAGCGTTCCCGCCCGCTCGGCCGGGCCATCGACCTCGGCTGCGGCCGCGGGCAATTCACCCCCGAGCTCGGCCGCCGGGGCTGGGAGGCGGTGGGCGTCGACTACGTACCGGCCGCGATCGAAGCGGCCGAGCGCGAGGAGGCGAAGGGGGTCACCTACGTCGTAGGCGACGTGACGGACCTGCCGTCGGCCGGCCTCGGGACGTTCGACTTCTTCCTCGACATCGGTTGTTTCCAGGGTTTCGACACCGAGCAGCGACGGGCCGAGGGAAAGGGCGTCTCCGCGCTCGCCAATCCCGGCTCGACGCTGCTGATGCTCGCCTTCGGCCCCACCCGGCTGCGCTCCCGGATCGGCGGGGTGACCCAAGCCGAGGTCGAGGCCGCGTTCCCGGACTGGGACCTGCTCGACGTCCAGGCCGCGGAGACCGCGGGCCTGGGCTGGCCGATGAACAAGTCCTCACCGCAGTGGTACCGGCTGCGCCGACAGACCTGACCGGCGACCTTCCAGGCATGCCTGCGTGCTCACTTGTACCAGTCGTCGCCGTCCGAGCCCGCCCGGCGTTCCAGGTAGTCCGCCAGTGACGTGGCGACCCGCTCGCGTTCGTCGGTCTCGTGATCCCACACGAACACATCGCCGGCCGGTACCTCAGGGGCTCGGACGTACGCGAACTGGTCCCCGCCGCCGTTGTCCCCCATGAACATCAGCTGGTCGAACGGCTTGTAGAGCTCGGCGAAATCGGCGCTCTGCCGGAACTCCGTGTTCTCCTTGATGATCTCCTGCACCGACCACACCAGCCCGGACCCGTACTCGGCCCGAACGCCGTTGCTCTGCAGCAGCAGTTCTCGCAGATCGGCCGCCACTTCCTGGCCGAGCGTCCGCTCGATCCGATCGATCTCCCCATCGGAAGCGGGTTCGGCGAACTCCGCGTCGCCGTACAGCCGTCCGATCAATTCTCTCCACATGGCGTCTCCTCTCACCGTCGGACCAGTCTGTCCTGGTACGGTGCCGCATCTGCGGATCATGGCGATATTCCGTGCCGCTGAGGAGGCCATCGCAATGCCGCACTCGTTCGAAGGCCCGGCCGAGGCGCCGGACGCGGACCCCGGACCCACCCACTGGGTGAACATGCGCTGGCAGAGCGCACTGGGGTGGGCGGTCACCACGGTCTTCTGCCTCTACATCGCGGTCGGCATGACCGTGGCGACGATCGTGTCGGTGATCGCCGTGGCACCGATCGCGGGGACCATGATGCTGCTGGCCCTGGCAGTGATCTTCGGACTGCTGAGCTGGCCGCTGGTACGGATGACACCGCGCTACTCCACCCGCCAGGGGGTGTCGGTGGACGGAACGGGCATCACGCTGGCGCAGGAGCCCAAGCGCTGGTTCCCCGGTCGTAGCGCTCATATCCCCTGGCCGCAGATCCGCGGTATCAGCCGGGACCGGATCGTCACCAGCAGCGGGGACAGCCGCACCGTCCGGTACGTCGTCGACATCGAACTGAACGAGCCTCTCCGCGATCCGCAACCGCCGGGCTGGGCCGCCGTGGACGGCGGCAGGGTGCGCGTCCAGGCGAGGAAGGCACGGCAGGAAGAGATCCTCCAGGCGCTGCGGGCGACCCGCCCCGACCTGTTCGCGGACGGGTGAGCCTTCGGTCGCTGGACTTCGAGGCTCGGCCGGGAAACGGGGTCACCCTCCAGAACCCGAGGAACCTGCTCGGAGTGCAAGGAGGTCGTTGAGGCCTTCCGCGAGCCCGTGAGCCCAGCAGACGTAGTCGTGGCCGCCGTTGTACTCGGCGTAGGTGACGGAGCGGCCCTGCGCGTTGAGCGTGTCGCGAAGGTCCCGGTGCAGTTGGAGCACCGCCCACTCATGCACGCCGACCCGAAGGTGGACGCGAGGCGTACGGGCGTACTGCGTGGCCCACAAAGCGGCCGTGTCCGGTGCGTCGGACGGCTTCCACCACAGGGAGGCCGATTGTGCCAGAACGCCGTCGAAGCAGCCTGCCTCCAGGCCGACCTTCAGAGCAGTGAGGCCGCCGAGACTCTCGCCCGCCAGGAGCGCATTGCCCGGGGGTAGCGGCAGGCGTTCCCGTGCCCAGGGCAGGAGTTCGGCGGCCAGAAAGGTTGCGAAGCCTTCGTGCCCGGCCAGTTCGCTCGTCCGCGTCGCGTTGGAGAGGGCGTGCGGGGACAGCACGGCCAGCGGCGGGATCGTTCCGTCGGCGATGAGCCGGTCGAACAGCGCCTGCACGCCGAGTCTCCCGAACCACATGTCCCCGTCCAGCAGAACGAGCGTGGCCGCTGCCCGGCCTTGCGGTACGTACACCCAGGTCTCGCGCTCGGAGCCGAGTGCGGCGCTCGGTACCTGTTCGCGCGTCACCGTTCCGTGCGGCGTCACCGGGTCGACGTCCCAGGGGCGCCACGGCGGTACGGGCGCGTCAGGCAACGCGAAGACGGAAGCGCGTGCGTCGCCCCAGCGAGTCGGGATACTCCACGCGTTGAACGGGTCGTGAACGCCCCGCTCTTGCAAGGCCCGTGGGTCGAGGCCGGTCTCGTCATCGGCCAGGACGACCATCCGGTAGGAGCCGCTGTGGTCGGTACGGAGCCGGTAGGAGATGTACCAGGCGTCGGTTCCGTCCACCCGCCGCATCCGCGACGCGGCCGGGTCCGTCGGGTCGAACATCCGATTGACCATCGCGATGACGCCGCGCGTCTCGGGCGTTCCCCGCCACAGAAAGGTGACGGCGCGATGCCCGGGGTCGTCCGGGATCGGCTCGACGAGCGGGGTACCGGTGGCCGCGACCTCGTCCCAGAACGCGGCCTCGGCCCGCTCCGCAGCGCCCTGGCCGACGCTTGCGGCAGCGGCCAGGTCGGTGATCCGCGGGCCGGCGGCCGTCTCCGGTGCCGCCGGGCGCGGCGGCCGGGGCGGCCCGGAGATCATCCGGAGCGGTCCGCGGCGCGCAGCTCGATCGCGTGCATGCCGCCGTGCAGCCGGGTGATCGATTCCAGCCGGAGCCCGGCGCGCGCGGCCAGTGCGGCGTACTCGTCCCGGGTGCGCTCGCCGCTGCCGAACACGGCGTACATCTTCAGGTCGAAGGCCAGGTCATGGTGGTGCGGCTCGTCCTCGGGCAGCCGCTCGAACACCAGGACGCGCCCGCCGGAGCCGGCGGCCGCGGCGACGCGGCCCAGGATGGCGGCCGCCTCCTCGTCGGGCCAGTCGTGCAGTACCTGCGCCAGCAGGTAGACGTCCCCGCCCTCGGGGAGCTTCTCGAAGAAGCTCTGCCGGGCGAAGGCCGTCCGGTCGCCCAGGCCGAGGCCGGTCAGGTGGGCCTCCGCGCGCGCGGCCGTGGTGGGCAGCTCGACCAGCGTCCCCCTGGTCCCGGGGAACGCGGACAGCACGTTCCCGAGGAGCGCGCCGGAACCTCCGCCGACGTCGATCACGTGCTCGCCCGTCAGGTCCAGGGCCTCGACGGCCTTGGGTGCCCAGACGCTGGACCATTCGGCCAGGGTCCGGTCGAACGTCTCGTTGAGGCCCTCCTCGGACGCCAGCTCGTCCCAGAAGGAGTGCCCCTTGGCGTGCTCGAAGCCCGCCCGTCCCGTCCGGACGGCGTGCAGCAGGCCCGGCCAGGCGTCGTCGAGGCGGCCATGCCCGGAACGGCGGTCGAGCATCGCGTGGACGCGCTCCTCCAGCAGGAGGTGGCCTTTCGGCCCGAGCCCGATGATGCCGTCACCGGCGACGGTGAACAGCCCCTCGAAGACCAGCAGCCCGATCAGCCTGCGGACGCCTCCCGGCCGGGCGCCGGTCGCCTCGGCCAGCGCGTCCACCGTGGTACGACCCTCGGACACGTGCTCGGCGAGGCCGAGGGTGATCGCCGCGCGGATGGCGTAGGGGACGCTGAGGTCGACGGTGCGCCGCAGCTCGTCGAGCTGCCGGGCGTGCCCGTCCTCGGTGGTGGTCGTCGCGGGTGCCCCACGTGTCATCGGCTGTCTCTCTCATGGTCGGACCAAAGGGCCTGGTCGAACCCACAGGGCAGGGCCGGTACCGGTTCGATCCGGCAGCCGACCCGGCACAGGGTTAGGCAAGGCTAACCTAGCCGAGATCGCCCGCGCCATGATCAGCTCGGCGGCCGGTGATCATGGGACGGTACGGGCGGGGCTTCCGTACCGCGGGCCAGCCGGGCCTGGTGGGGACGGACGGCCAAAGGCCGCTTCCCGATCGCTGACGCCCGGATTCAGTCCAGACCGGGGAGGCGGGGTGAGATGACCGCCTTGAGCTCCTCGTCTCTCGGGGGGCCTTCGAGGCGTTCGATCTGCCGTTCCATGTATTCCAGGGCCTCGGCGTGGCCGACGGAGAACCCCAGATGCCGTTCCAGCATGATGACGCGCGAGACGCTGGTCATGAGCATGCTCATGACGACGGGCGAAGGAGTCTCCGGCGTGGTCTCGTAGCGCGCCATCAGGCCCGGCAGGGCTTCGATCTGCGTGCGGCGAAAATGTTCCGCATAGCGCGCGATCTCCGCCCGGATCTCTTTGCGGTGATTGGCCAGGCCGGTGAACTCCATCGTCAGCGCGGCGCCCGTGGGCTCGGTACCGAATTTCCACAGCGCCCACAAGGGCTGGGGGGATTCCAGGGCCTCGGCGTGGCGTTTGACGCCCTCTTCGGCGCGCCGCCGGAAGACCTCCAGGAACAGGTCGTTCATCGTCCGGAAGTAGTAGTGCACGAGTTGCGGCTTCAGGCCGGCCTGCTGGGCGACGCGCCGCGACGTCACTGCGGCGTACCCCTCTTCCAGCATGAGCCGTTCGGCCGCGTCGAGCAGGACGGTGCGGTTCTTCGCGTCGGGCGCACCGATCCTGCGGGTTGATGCCATGCCCTCGCCTCCGCGAATTCTCGGTCGACCGCCGTTGAACCGCTGCACATCGTAACCCTCCGCGACCAGGGCCGGCCGCGGGATCAGGTCCGGTACCAGGCGGCCAGGGAGGCCAGCGCCGCTTGCAGGGTGCCGCGTTCCAGTGCCGTACCGATGGTGCCGTCGCAGAATCGTTCGCCGCGTACGGTGGCCGTGGCGAGGCGGATCGCGTCGGCGGGAGTCGGCAGCACGCCGTCGGGGGGCGGCTCCGGCTGCTGGTGTTGCATCCAGTGATATTTCGGGGTGACCGCGCCGACGCCGGACAAGGCGTCGCAGGCCCGCCGTACCCGTTCGCCGTAGACCGGATAGCCCACCACGATGGCGCCGTCCGGCCGCTTCTCCGCAGGCTCCCAGCGGACGTCGCCCTCGGCCTGCGGTAGAGCCGCGAAGTCGTCGGCGACGGCCAGCAGGCGTTCCCAGGCATCGGGGGCGGTGTTCAGCGCCGCCAGCAGAACGGCGTCGTCATCGGCGGCCGGGTGTCGAGCGACCTCGGCCGCCAGCAGATCATGAGCCGTCCGGTCGAAGGCGATGAGCCGGATCCGCTGGACGGAGGTCGGAGTGGAGGCGATGGTCGCGACCGCTATCCGTGCCGCCTCCTCGGCGGGGAAGCCGTAGACGCCGGTGGCGATGGCGGGGAGCGCGACGCTGCGAGCCCCGATCTCGTCGGCGACCTCGAGGCACCGGCGGTAACACGAGGCCAGCAGTTCGACCTCGCCGCGATCGCCGCCTTCCCAGACCGGACCCACGGTGTGGATGACGTGCCGCACGGGCGGGTCGAGGTCGAAGGCCGGCGTCGCCTTCGCGTCGCCCGGATCGCAGGGGGCGATCGCCGCGCCCGCGGCGGCCAGCCGCGGCCCGGCCGCCCGGTGGATCGCGCCGTCCACTCCCCCGCCGCCCATGAGCGACTCGTTCGCCGCGGTGACGATGGCATCGGTCCGCTCGGAGGTGATGTCGCCCAGCACGACCTCGATTGTCGCCATGTCACGATCATGCCCGATCCCCGGGATCCGTGCAGTGGGAACCCCGGCCGGCCGGATTTCGGCCTGCTCGATATTTCCCTCGTCTCCGGGACGGACGGGTAACGGCTCTATACGGCGCACCGCACCATTGATAGGGAATGGGCTTATGAGAAGAGTGCTGGGTGCCGTGCTCCTCGTATTGCCGCTGCTGGTTCCGGTGAGCGCGCACGCGCAGGGCGGGAAACCGCCGCCTGCGATCATCTTCGACACCGATATGGACTATGACGACGCGGCCGCGCTGGCCTACCTCGCCGAGGAACACCGGCTGGGCAGGATCCGGCTGCGCGCGGTGACGGTCGTCAACAACGGCGGAGGGCTGCCGGGCCGGGCGATCCGCAACGCCCGCTGCCTGGTCGAACGACTCGGGCTGCACGGCGTCCCCGTGGCCGACGGATCCGATACCGCGCCCAACGCGTTTCCCGACGAGATCCTGCAGACCGTCGACAGGGTGGTCACGTCACTGACTCCGGGATGCACCGCGACGGAGACGCCGTCGCGGGTGCGTGCTCCGCAGTTGATCCGGCGCGTGCTGAGGCAGCAGCCCGCAGCCCAGATCATCACCACCGGACCGCTGAGCAATGTGGCCGCCGCGCTGCCCGAAGCAGCGGGACGGGTCACGTCGATGGGTGGCGCCATCGGCCTGCCGGGCAATCTCTGCTGCGGTACGCCGCCGCATTTCGACGGGACGCAGGAATTCAACTACTGGATCGACCCGGCCGCCTCACGTACCGTCATCAGGCACAATCCCCGGCCGGTACGGCTGGTCCCGCTCAACGCCACCAACGACGTCCCCATCACCCTGGAGTTCATCGACCGGCTCCGAGCGGATCACCACACGCCGGCGGCCGACATCGTGGTCGAGGCCTATACCCATCCCGATATCAAACCGCTGATCGAAGCGGACCTGCTGTTCTGGTGGGATCCGCTGGCCGCGATGAGCACCGTCCACCCCGAGATCGTCCGGTCCACCAGCGGACGGGTCGATGTCGTTCCCGACGGCCCGGCGGCCGGACGCACCTTCCTCTCCGCGACGGGACGCCGGATCGACTACGGCATCGCCGCCGACCGGGCGGGCTTCGAGGAGCGCTTCCTCGACACCCTCAACGGCCGGGGATGACCGGTCGGCTCTGACCGACGGCACGTCTTGGGCGGCTCGCCGGTGAGGACTTGGACCCGGTGCGGATACGGGCATGACATGCCGCTGAAACACCCCCTGCCTAATTTCTGTCGCCTGACAGGAATTAGGGATTGGGGCTGCTGCCATGACCGCCACCGCTCCACCATCGGAAACGGCCGGTACCAGGCCGGCCGACGAGTCCGCATCGCTCGCCGGGTTCGGCTACCGGCAGGAACTGCACCGCAGCATGGGGCGCTACGCCTCCTTCGCCGCCGGGTTCTCCTTCATCTCGGTGCTCACCACGGTCTTCCAGTTCTTCGCCTTCGGGTACGCGTTCGGCGGCGGGGCCTTCTTCTGGACGTGGCCCGCCGTGCTCCTCGGCCAGTTGCTGGTGGCCGCCTGCTTCGCCGAACTCGCGGCCCGGTACCCGATCTCGGGCGCCATCTACCAGTGGTCGACCCGGCTGAGCCGCCCGACGTTCGGCTGGTTCGCGGGCTGGATCATGGTCATCGGGCAGATCGTAGTGGTCGCCGCGGCGGCGCTGGCGCTCCAGGTGGTGCTGCCCGCGGTCTGGAGCGGCTTCCATCTCGTCGGGGGCGATCCCGCGCCGACCACGGCGACCGGAGCGGCCAACGCGGCCGTCCTCGCCGGACTGCTGCTGGCCCTCACCACGATCGTGAACGTGCTGGACAACAGGGTGCTGTCGACGGTCAACCGGATCGGGGTCACCGCCGAGATCATCGGCGCGGTACTGATCATCGTGCTGCTGTTCACCCACTCCGAGCGCGGCGGGGGCGTCACGCTGCACACCGGAGGCGAGGGCGGGGCGATCGGCGCCCTGCTGGTGGGCGCGTTCGCCGCCGCGTACGTGCTGATCGGCTTCGACAGCGCGGGCGAGATGAGCGAGGAGACCCGGCATCCGCGCCGTACCGCGCCCCGGACGATCCTCATCGCCCTCACAGCCGCCGGTGTCCTGGCCACCCTCATGGTGCTCGGCGGGCTGCTCGCCGCGCCCAGTCTCACCGACGGGCGGCTGGCCTCCGAGGGCTTGGCGTACGTCCTGACCAGCAGCCTGGGTGACGGGGTCGGCAAGGCACTGCTGCTGGACGTGGCCGTCGCCATCGCGGTCGCCACGCTGGCGATCCAGACCTCCGCGACCCGGATGCTGTTCTCGATGGCCCGCGACGGAGTGCTGCCCGCATCGGGCGTCCTGGCCAAGGTGTCCTCGCGCACCGGCATGCCGGTCGCTCCCGCGCTGGTGGTGGGCGTCGCCGCGGCCGGGCTCTGCCTGCTCAACCTGGCTTCGCCGGAGGCCTTCCTCGCGATCGGGACCACCTGCATCGCCATGCTGTACCTCGCGTACGCGATGGTCACCGGGCCGATGCTGCTGCACCGGCTGCGCGGCGGCTGGTCCGCCGGCGGCGGCGGTACGGACGAGACCGGCCGGCCGCTGTTCTCGCTGGGACGGTGGGGCCTGCCGATCAACGCGCTCGCCCTGGTCTACGGGCTGTTCATGACCGTCAACCTGGCCTGGCCGCGGGCCGCCGTGTACGACCCGGAGGGCGGGCACTGGTACTTCCAGTGGTTCACCGTGCTCTTCCTCGGCGCGACCGTACTGCTCGGCGCCACGTACCGGATCCTGCGGCGACGGCGCCCGGCGGACGTGCCGGCGACCGTGCGGCCCGCACCGGCGGTGGTGCCGTAGAACGTCCATCTCGAACCCGGAGCCCTGCCCTGCGCAGGGCTCCGGGTTTTTCGTTCACTGGAGGGAGGCTGCCAGTTCCCGGGCGGCCTCGCGGGTCGCCGCCAGGTCGTCCGCGTCTACGCCCGCCACCCGCAGTGCCGCGTCCGCCGTCGCCGACGCGAAGGCCTGCACGGGACGGTCCGGGTCCGAGCGGTGGATCAGGATGACGCTCTCGATGAGCCCGAAGACGAGGTCGTTGCGGAGCACGAGTTCGCTCTTGCCCAGGCCGCCGCAGCTCTCGGTCGCCGCGAGGAGTCGTCCGTAGGCCTCCTTCAGTTCGAGCCGCACCCGGTGGAATCCGGCGAACCGTTCGGTACGGACCTCGGGCAGCAGGTAGAGGGCACCCAGGTTGTGCGGGCCGGTGCAGAGCAGCTCCACGTCCGAACGGCACAGGCACCACAGGCGGGCCTCCGCTGAGGCGGGGCCATCGTCGGCGAGCAGGCGGCGGGCGAGGCTCAGGGACGGTGTGACGGTGCCTTCGAGGAGCGCGGCGAGCAGGTCCTCCTTGCCGCCGAAGTAGTGGTACATCGTGGCCTGCCGCATCCCGGCGCGCTCGGCGATGGCCCTGGTCGACGTGGCCCCGTACCCGCGCTCGGTGAACATCCCGGCCGCCGCCGCCAGCAGTTCGTCCCGCGCGGGCAGGCCGCTGTCGGGCCGCCGCGCCGCGCGCGGCCTGCCGACCCGCCGTCCCGTGGTGCTCATGGACCGATCGTCGCACGGCCACCACCGCCGCCGATCACGGTGAGGAGTCGGTAACGCCGCCGCAACGCCCGGGAAACGGCGCCGAATCGGCCGCCACCTAATTTCTGTCGAGCGACAGAAACACGTCTCGGGAGGTCGGACCATGGAGACGACGACGGCGTACGGCGCGCGGGACCACGCCCGCGCCCAGGACGGGGCGCAGGCCGAGGCCATGCCGGTGGTACCCGCCACCGGCTGGCCCGATCCGCCCCGCGAGGCAGGCCGGCTGGTGTGGGCGGAGACCGTGGCGGGCGGCGGCTACACGCACAAGGTGCTCGCGCGCGGTACCGAACTCCGCCTCACGGACCTGCGCGGTGATGCGTGCGCCCACCTGCTGCTGTTCGTCGCGGACCGGCCGTGGGAACGGCTCAACACGGCCGACACGGTGAAGGTGCAGTGGAACGCCTATCTGGGCGAGGGGCGGCTGCTCCTGTCCGACCAGGGCCGGGTGCTGGCCTCGGTGGTCGCCGACTCCTCTGGACGGCACGACGCGCTGTGCGGCACGTCCACCCTCGTACGCAACACCGAGCGGTACGGCGACGGGACGCCGCAGTCCGCGTCCCCCGCAGGCCGGGAGTTGTTCAAGCTGGCCGCTCTCAAGAACGGGCTGGAGCCCCGCGACCTGGGGCCCTCGCTCTCCTTCTTCCAAGGCGTGGAGGTACGCGAGGACGGCGCGCTCGACTTCACCGGCTCGGCAGGTCCCGGCGCCTCCGTCACCCTCCGCGCTGAGCAGGACCTCACCGTGCTGATCGCCAACGTTCCGCATCCCGCCGACTCCCGGCCGGAGTACCTCAGTACCCCGCTGGAGGTGCTCGCCTGGCGGGCTCGCGCGACCGAACCGGGCGACGCGCTGTGGGACGCCTCGCCCGAGAGGCGCCGCGCATTCCTGAACACCGCCGAATTCCTCACCGCCAGGGGGCTCGCATGACCACTCGCACCATCGTGTCCGCGAGCACCGTCGTTCCCGCCAGGGCCGCTTGGTCCGCCGTCGTTCCGGCGGGCCGGACGCTCACCATCACCGATCTGCACGGCAACCAGGCGGTCGACTTCCTGGTGTACGACGCGCACGACACGACCGTCCGCTACAGCGCCGCCGACACCATCCACGCCCAGGGGAACATCTTCCTGACCACGGGATCGGTCCTGCTCTCCAACGAGCACACGCCGCTGATGACCGTCGTCGAGGACACCTGCGGCCTCCACGACACGGTCGGCGGGGCCTGCTCCAAGGAGTCCAACACCCTTCGCTACGGCCACCACACCTGGTCGCAGCACGCCTGCGTGGAGAACTTCCTCGCCGAGGGCTCCCGGCACGGCCTCGGCAAGCGCGACCTCGTACCGAACATCAACTGGTACATGAACGTCCCGGTCGAGAAGGACGGCACGCTCGGCATCGTGGACGGCATCTCCGCCCCCGGCCTCGAAGTCGTCCTGAGGGCGGAGACCGACGTCCTGGTCCTGGTCTCCAACTGCCCGCAGATCAACAACCCGTGCAACGGTTTCGAGCCGACCGCCGTCCGGATGACGATCGGTACCGAGGCGGCCGCATGACGCCCGCCTTCGACACGCTGCTGGTCGCCAACCGGGGCGAGATCGCCGCCCGCGTCATCCGTACCGCCAGGCGGCTCGGGCTGCGCACGGTCGCCGTGTTCTCCGACCCGGACCGGGCCAGCGAGCACGTACGACTCGCCGACACGGCGGTACGGCTCGGCCCGGCCCCCGCCAAGGAGTCGTACCTGAACGCGGAGCTCATCCTGAAGGCGGCCGTGGAGACCGGCGCCGGAGCGATCCACCCGGGGTACGGCTTCCTGTCCGAGGACGCGGGGTTCGCCCGCGCTTGCGAGGCCGCCGGGATCGTCTTCGTCGGCCCCTCCCCGGAGCATCTGGAGTTGTTCGGCGCCAAGCACACCGCCCGTGCCGCCGCCGAGGCCGCGGGCGTGCCCCTCGCTCCCGGCACCGGCCTGCTTCCCGACCTAGCCGCCGCTCTCGATGATGCCGGTCGCATCGGCTATCCGGTGATGCTGAAGGCCACCGGAGGCGGTGGCGGCATCGGAATGCGGGCCTGCCACGGGCCGGACGATCTAGCCGACGCCTGGGAACGGGTGCAGCGGGTCGCCGCCGCTTCGTTCGCCTCCACCGGTGTCTTCCTGGAACGGCTCGTCGAGCGGGCCCGCCATGTCGAGGTCCAGGTCTTCGGGGACGGCGCGGGCCGGGTCGTCACGTTCGGCGACCGCGACTGCTCCCTCCAGCGCCGCAACCAGAAGGTGGTCGAGGAGGCCCCCGCCCCCGGCCTGCCGGACCGGGTCCGCAAGGAACTGGCCGGCGCCGCCCGCGACCTGTGCGCCTCGGTGGGCTACCGCTCCGCCGGGACCGTGGAGTTCGTGTACGACGCCGCCCGCGAGGAGGCGTACTTCCTGGAGGTCAACACCCGTCTCCAGGTGGAGCACCCGGTCACCGAGGAGATCTACGGCGTCGATCTCGTCGAGTGGATGCTGCGGCTCGCCCAGGGCGACACGGCGGTCGTCCGCGAGCCCGATGCCCCGCGCGGCCACGCCGTGGAGGCCCGCGTCTACGCCGAGGACCCGTCCCGCGACCACCGCCCCAGCGCCGGCCTCCTGACACGCGTCGCGTTCCCCGCCGGCGTCCGCGTCGACTCGTGGGTGGCCACCGGGACGGAGGTCACGACGGCGTACGACCCCATGCTGGCCAAGGTGATCGCGTACGGCGGCGACCGCGCGGAGGCGCTGGAACGGCTGGACACCGCGCTCGCCGCGACCCGGATCGACGGCATCGAGACCAACCTGGGCCTGGTACGGGCCGCGCTCGTCCACCCGGACCTGCGGGAGGCCCGGCATTCCACCGCCACCCTGGCCACGGTCACCGACCCGACCCCGCGGATCGAGGTCGTCTCGGGCGGCACGCTCACCACCGTCCAGGACTGGCCCGGCCGTACCGGCCACTGGCGGGTCGGCGTCCCGCCCTCCGGCCCCATGGACGACCTGTCGTTCCGCCTCGGCAACCGGACTCTGGGCAACGCCGAGGGCGCGCCCGGCCTGGAGTGCACTCTCCAAGGCCCGGCCCTGCGATTCACCCACCCCACGACCGTGTGCGTCACCGGAGCCCCGGCCCTGGTGAGCGTGGAAGGCGACCCCGTTCCGCAGTGGGAGCCGGTGACCGTGCCCGCCGGCGCCACCCTCCGGATCGGTGCCCCCGACGAGCACGGCCTGCGCACGTACGTGCTGTTCGCAGGCGGCGGCCTGGACGTACCGGACTTCCTCGGCAGCGCCGCCACGTTCACCCTGGGCCGCTTCGGCGGGCACGGCGGCCGGGCCCTGCGCACCGGTGACGTCCTGCACGGCGGCACGGCCGAGCACGCGGGACGGCCGCTGCCGCCGGGTGAACGACCGGTGTTCGGCAACGCGTGGGAGGTCGGGGCGGTGGAGGGGCCGCATGCCGCGCCCGAGTTCTTCACCGAGGACGACATCCGCGACTTCTACGCAGCGGACTGGAAGGTGCACTTCAACTCCGCTCGTACGGGCGTGCGCCTGATCGGCCCCAAACCGCGCTGGGCCCGTACGGACGGCGGCGAGGCGGGGCTGCACCCGTCCAACATCCATGACACGCCGTACTCCGTCGGCGCGGTCGACTACACCGGCGACATGCCGGTGCTGCTCGGTCCCGACGGCCCCTCCCTGGGCGGCTTCGTCTGCCCGGCGACGATCGCCAAGGGCCAGCGCTGGAAGCTCGGCCAGCTCCGCCCCGGGGACACCGTGCGGTTCGTTCCCCTCACCGTGGAAGCGGCCGCCGGGCTGCGCCGTACGCCCCACGCGCGCCCGGTCGCGGACCGGCGGGAGATCGATGACGGCGGCGTGCTGGCCCGCCGGGAGGACGTCACGTACCGGCGAAGCGGGGACGACAACCTGCTGGTCGAGTTCGGCCCGATGGAACTGGACCTGGCGCTGCGGATGCGGGTACACGCGCTGATGGGCGCGGTCGCGGAGGCCGGGCTGCCGGGCGTCATCGACCTGACCCCCGGCATCCGCTCCCTCCAGATCCAGACCGACCCGGACGCGCTGCCTCAAGGGGAGCTGCTGGAACGCGTACGCGCCATCGAGGCCGGCCTTCCGCCGAGCGACGAGCTGGTCGTACCGTCCCGTACCGTTCACCTGCCGCTGTCCTGGGACGACCCGGCGACGCGCGAGGCCACCGCCCGGTACATGGCGGGCGTACGGGACGACGCCCCCTGGTGTCCCTGGAACATCGAGTTCATCCGCCGGGTCAACGGGCTCCCGTCCGTCGAGGACGTCCATCGCACCGTCTTCGACGCCGAATACCTCGTGCTCGGCCTCGGCGACGTCTACCTGGGCGCGCCCGTCGCCACCCCGCTCGACCCGCGCCACCGGCTGGTCACCACCAAGTACAACCCGGCGCGTACCTGGACGGCCGAGAACTCCGTCGGCATCGGCGGCGCCTACCTGTGCGTCTACGGCATGGAGGGGCCCGGCGGCTACCAGTTCGTCGGCCGTACGACGCAGGTCTGGTCACGCTGGGGCCAGGAGCCGGTGCCGTGGCTGCTCCGCTTCTTCGACCGCATCAAGTGGTACGAGGTCGGCGCGGACGAACTCCTCGAACTCCGCGCCGACATGGCCGCCGGGCGGTGGACGCCCGCGATCGAGGAGGGCACCTTCGCCCTCGCCGACCACCAGCGCTTCCTGGCCGAGAACGCCGAGTCCATCGCCGGGTTCCGCGCCCGGCAGGCCACGGCGTTCGCGGCGGAACGGGACTCCTGGGAGGCCGCGGGCGAGTTCGCGCGGGCCGAACAGGCCGCCGCACCGGCGCCCGCTCCCGCCGAGATCGACGTGCCGCCCGGCGGGCACCTCGTGGAGGCCGAGTTCGCCGCCTCCGTCTGGCAGGTCTCCGTCTCCCCCGGCGACACCGTCACGGCGGGTCAGCAGCTCCTCGTACTGGAAGCCATGAAGATGGAGGCACCGGTCCATGCACCGGAGGACGCCCGCGTCCTCGACGTCCTCACCGCACCCGGCGTCCAGGTGGAACCCGGCACTCCGCTGATCGTCCTGGCCCCACCCGCGCCATAGCCCGCCTGTTGACTCGTGGCGTGTTCGCACCGATGACCGACCGCTTCGCCGCCCGTGTCCGCGCCGCCTACGACCGCATCGCGGCGGTCGACCGTCCCGAGATCTGGATCGGCCTGCGCCCCCGGGCGGAGGTCGAGGCCGAAGCGGCGGCCACCGACCCCGCGCTCCCGCTCGCCGGCCGGCTGCTCGCCGTCAAGGGCAACATCGACGTCAGGGGCCTTCCGACCACCGCCGGCTGCCCCTCGTACGCGTACGAGCCCGCTCAGGACGCACCGGTCGTCGCGCGCCTCCGCGCGGCCGGGGCCGTGGTCATCGGCACCACCAACATGGACCAGTTCGCGACGGGCCTGGTCGGCACACGCTCGCCATACGGGGCGGTACGGAGCGCGGCCGACCCGTCCAGGATCAGCGGCGGGTCCAGCTCGGGCTCCGCCGTCGCCGTGGCGCTCGGGATCGCGGACCTGGCCCTCGGCACCGACACGGCGGGATCCGGACGCGTACCGGCGGCCTTCAACGGAATCGTCGGGCTGAAGCCGACGCGCGGTCTCGTCCCGGCCGACGGCGTCGTACCGGCCTGCGCGAGTCTCGACTGCGTGACCGTCTTCGCCCGCACGCTCGCCGAGGCCGAACGGGCGCTCGCGCACATGGTCACCGGCACCGGCGCCGCTCCCGTCCGCGCGCCCGGGCCGTGGCGTATCGCGGTCCCGGACATCGCTCAACTCGGCGAGCTGGACGAGGGCTGGGCCGAGGCGTTCCGGAGTGCCGCCGAACGTCTCGAAGCGGCCGGGGCCCGCCTCCGGCCCGTGGATCTCGCCCCGTTCGCCGAGGCGGCCGCGATGCTCTACGAAGGCGCCTTCGTCGCCGAGCGCTACACGGCGGTCGGGGACTTCATCGACAAGCACAGCACTTCGGATCTGGACCCGACCGTCGCCGGGATCATCCGGCGGGCCCGCGACATCCCCGCCCACCGGCTCTTCGCCGACCAGGCGGAACTGGATGCGCTCCGGTCCCGCGCCCGCACCGCGCTCGGTGACGCCGACGCACTGCTGCTGCCCACCACGCCCGGCCATCCCACCCTCGCGGAGGTCGCCGCCGACCCGCTGGGTTCGAACGCCCGCCTCGGCCGGTTCACCAACTCCACCAACCTCTTCGACCAGGCCGCGGTCGCCGCACCTGCCGGGACCGTGAACGGGCTGCCCTTCGGCGTGATGCTGATCGGACCGGCCCACACCGACGACCGCCTCGCCCGTATCGCCGCGCTCCTCACCCCGCCCGCCCGCGTCGCCGTCGTCGGGGCGCACCTGACCGGGCAGCCGTTGAACCTCCAGCTCCTCACCCTGGGCGCTCGCTTCGACCGTACGACCACCACCGCATCCATCTACCGCCTGTACGCACTGCCCACCGACCCGCCGAAGCCGGGCCTGGTACGGGTCTCCGAGGACGGCGCCGCCATCGAGGCCGAGGTGTGGGAACTGCCACCCGAGGGCTTGGGCGCCTTGCTCGCAGCCCTCCCTCGTCCGATGACCCTGGGCAGCGTCGAACTGGCGGACGGCAGCCGCGTACCGGGCTTCCTCTGCGAGCCCTCCGCACTGCACGGGGCCACGGACATCACCCCGTACGGAGGCTGGCGCGAGTACCTCGCCGCCCCCACGCACGGAGCCGCCGAGCCTTCTCACCCGTGGTGTTGACTCGTGGCGTGTTCGCCTGAAACGCCATGGCCGGAGGCGAACACGCCACGAGTCAACGGAAGACCGTAGCCCGTACGGCGGCCCAGTCGCCCTGAACGGCCGGCCCTTGTCAGTGGCGTGCGCTTGACTGCTCTCCATGGATGGCGAGCAGCTGGCAGCGACCGTATACCGCCTCGTCCGCACCGATTCGGGCGACTTGATCTGCGACGTGCCCGGGCATCCGGACGGCCACGCGTGCTTGCCGGTCTCCGGCGGCGTGGACGTGGACGGCCTGGTGACGACGCTCACCGAGCAGCGGTACGAGGGCCCGTTCACCGAAACCCATGGCCTGCCGCCATTGCCTCTCAGTGAGCAGGTCGGATGGACGCACGCCTGGGTGTGGGACGAGCGGGCGGTCGCGCTCGGGCAGGGCCCGGACGGACGGCCGGTCCTGGCCGTCACGGAGCGGAACATGCCGCGCCCGGACGAACTGCCGGCGGAGATGTCCTGGGTGGAACGGCTGGTCGCGATCACCGGAGGGCTACCGGCACCGGTGCCCGCGCCCGACTGGGCGGCGGTCGAGTCCCGGCTGGGCACGGCACTGCCCGGCGACTACAAGCGGCTCGTCGAAACGTTCGGCTGCGACGGCGCGTTCGACCTGTTCTTCGAGGTCTTCACCCCGGAGGCGCTGATCTGGCATGCCGATTTCTACGCCGGGGACGACCCCGCGCCGGGAGACGAGCATCCGGCCTTCCCGGCCCAGGACGGTGTGCTCGCCTGGTCGAGCAACGAGCACCAGGAGACGTTCTTCTGGATCACCGGAGGGCCCGATCCCGACCGGTGGCCCATCTACGGCGTGGACAGCCTCGGCGAGGGGAGCCGTTTCGAGAGCACGGCGACGGAGTTCCTGTTCCGCCAGATGACCGATCCGCGCCACCCCTTCTACACCACGGCGGATCTCCTCAACGGGCACTGGTTCATGAAGTTCGTCCGGACACCCTGATCGAGGATTTCCCCTCGAAGCGGGGCACCAGCACGAACGCCGTGATCAGCAGGATCGTCCCGGCGAGCAGCTGGGCCCTGGACGGCCAGGTCATGGGATCGGCCGGCGGCATGCCGGCCAGCAGCACGTAGATCTTGGCGACGACGGTCGCGACGAAGAGCAGCACCACCATCCGGCAGCGCTGCAGCGCGATCTGCAACTGGACGACCCCGACACCGACGGCGGCGACAAAGAGATACGGGTAGATGGTCGAGGTCAGGATCGTCCGGTCGAGCCCCCGGTGCACCGAGAGCGTCAGGGACAGCTCCCCCAGGCCGATGAGGATCCCCGCGCAGATGCCGTAGGCGATGCCACTGAGACGCCGGGCGTGCACTCCGGCAGGCTGCCGGTCACCGAACGCGAACAGGCCCACGGGCAGCACGATCGACGCGGCCGCGAGAACCAGCAGCACTCTGAACGGCGGTGGCTCCCACACGGAGTTCGTCGCCCCCGTGAAACACACGCCGGCGGCGAACAGCAGGATGAAGACCAGCCATTCCAGTCCCGTCACCCGCTCCCTGAACACGCCCTGCGCCACGGCCAGGAGAACGATCAGCCCGGCCAGCAGCGCCGGAGTCATCGTCTCGGGGCCGGTGCGCGACAGTGCGGCGAGCTGGAAGACCGCGCCGACGAGCATGAACGCCACGCCGCGCCACCATGAGCCGCTGGCGAGGATCCGCGCGGCCAGGTGAAGCGGCCGCGTGCCGTCCAGTCTCTCCATCCTGGCGGCGGCGGCCTTGAAGAACGCGAAGCCCAGGAAGTAGAGCCCGCTGGCGACGAAGGCCAGTGCACAGCCCTGCCAGGTGTTCATCGACCGCACCGGCCGGTGGACCGTACCAACCACCCGGCGGTGCACGCCGGGTCCGCGACCGGCATAGGCGCCCGGGACTCGCCGGCGCCGCTGACAGCGATGCGCATGAGTGGACCCTAACCCGCTATTGGCGGTCTGCCAATAGCCTCTTTTCTGTGCCATACTGCGTCGTCCTTGGTAAGCGACGGGTTACTGAGGACGACCACCCCCGCAGCAGGACAAGGCCGCCAGGAGGACCGCAATGGAGCACGACCGTCCACCGAACGATCCCGGCGAGGGCCTGCGGCGCAGGCGGTTCCTCGGCTATCTGGTCACGGCTCCGACGCTGGCGGTGGCCGTGCAGCTGGCCGGGGACTCCGCCGTGGCGGAGATCCCCACCCTTCCCCAGCCGGAGGAGATCCTCGACGTCGGCGACCTGGTACGGCTCGCGTCGGCGCCGACGTCCGGGCTGGTCGCCGTCCAGGTACACGAGGACGGGACGGCATCGTTCGCGCTGCCCCGCGCCGAGGTCGGGCAGGGGATCACCACCACCGTCGCGATGCTGATCGCCGAGGAGCTGGACCTGCCGCTGGAGAAGGTCGCCGTCACCCTCTCCGACGCCCGGCCCGAACTGCTGTTCAACCAGTTCACCGGCGGTTCCACGTCCGTCCGCTCGCTCTACACGCCGGTACGGACGGCCGCGGCGATCGCGCGGCGCCGGCTCGTGGACACCGCCGCGCGCCAATGGCGGGTGCACGCCTCCAAGCTGACCACCGAGGCCGGTGTGGTGTCGTACGGCGGCAAGCGGGCCACCTACGGGTCACTGGCGAAGGCCGCCGCGGTCACCCGTACCACCAGGGTCTCCGCATCGCTGAAGGATCCGTCCGAGTTCACCGTCGTCGGCAAGCCGACCGGGCGCGTGGACGCTCTCGCCGCCGTGACGGGACGCAAGACGTTCGGCATGGACCTGAACGTCCCGGACGCCCTGCCGACGATGATGCGCCGCCCGCCCACCATCGACGGCACGGTGGCGTCCGTCGGCAACGCCGCAGCCGTACGGGCCATGCCCGGCATCACCGACGTCGCGGCGATGAAGCACGGGGTCGCCGTGCGCGGCCGGACGTTCGGCCAGTGCATCGACGCGCTCCGGGCCCTGGAGGTGACCTGGCGTCCCGGGCCGGTCGCCGGGGAGTCCGACGGCACCGTGCTGGCGAAGCTGCGGAAGTCCGTGCCGTCACTGACCGGGCCGCCGCTGTTCAGCAGGTCCGTCGACGCCGAGTTCACCTTCATGTTCGCCAGCAACTCCCCGCTGGAGCCGGACGTGGCGATCGCGGACGTGCGGTCCGGGAGCGCCGAGATCTGGTCCAGCCTGAAGGCACCGGGGGACGCGCAGACCGAGATCGCCAAGCGGCTGGGCCTCCCGGTGACCGCCGTGAAGGTGCACGTCGTGGAGGGCGGCGGCTCGTTCGGGCGGCGGCTGCACCCGGACGCGGCGGTGGAGGCCGCGGAGATCTCCAGGAAGATGGGCAAGCCGGTCAAGCTGTCGTGGTCGCGGACCGACAGCGTCCGGCAGGGCCGCGTCCACCCGATGTGCGTCTCGCGCGTCCGCGCCACCTACCGGGGCGGGAACGTGCTCTCGTACGAGCAGCGCCATGTCAGCACCGAGACCAGCTTCAGCCACGGGTTCGGCGACATGGTCAGCTCCAACGCGGCCAAGCTGCCGATCGTCGGGAACCAGGCCGTCGCGCAGGTGTTCTTCACGCTGAGCCAGTCGTCCCCGTACAGCTTCGGCACGACCAAGCAGACGCTGACCGAGATCCCGCTGAAGTTCAGGACCGGCAGCATGCGCAACGTCTACTCGCCGAACGTGGTGTGCGCGCGGGAGCTCGTCGTGGACCGGCTCGCCGCCGCGATGGACAAGGACCCGGTGGCGTTCCGCCGCGAGTTCCTGGACGACGCGCGGCTGCGCACCGTCCTGGACAAGGCGGCCTCGGAGGGCGGCTGGGGCCGTTCCCTGCCCGGGGGCGTCGCCCAGGGCATCGGCCTGGCCGCCGAATACCGCGCCGCCTGCGCGGTCCTCGTCGAGCTCGACTGCCGTCCCGAGACCGTGAACCGGCCCATCGAGCACGGCGTCGCGGGCCCCCGCGTCACCCGGGCGCTGATCG
Source organism: Actinomadura sp. 9N407 (assembly GCF_044326315.1). Lineage (NCBI taxonomy): Bacteria > Bacillati > Actinomycetota > Actinomycetes > Streptosporangiales > Thermomonosporaceae > Actinomadura > Actinomadura sp. 9N407. Next base: position 152,926 of record NZ_JBIRAW010000006.1, read on the forward strand.
TGGTGGACGCGGGCCTGCCGGTCAACCCGCGCGGCCTGGAGGCGCAGATGATCGGCGGCCTGAGCGACGGCATCGCGATGGGGCTCACCGCCGGCCTGCACATCAAGGACGGGATCCCGCTCGAAGGAAGCTGGGACAACTACTTCTACACGCGGCAGTGGAACACCCCGCCGCAGACCCGCGTCATCGTCCTGCCTCCCACCAGCGACGACCCCAGTGGCGCCGGCGAACTCGCGGTCGCCCCGGCCCTGGCCGCCGTGGCGTGCGCGTACGCCCGCGCCACCGGGACGATGCCGACCCGCTTCCCCATCAACCACGCGACTTTGGGCTTCGAGCCCTTCCCGCTGCAGCCGTCCACCCCGCAGTCCCCCATCGATGGCCTGGACCGCGCGTTCTAGAGGAGCCCACGTGCCGAACCACTCGTTCAAACTCAACGGCGAGCAGATCACCGTGGAGGCCGAGGACGACGTCCGCCTCCTCTGGGTGCTGCGCGACCTGCTCGGAGTCACCGGCCCCAAGTACGGCTGCGGCATCGGCGTCTGCCAGGCCTGCACGTCCCATGTCAACGGCAAGGCCGTCAACATCTGCTCGGTGCCCGTCTCGCGGATCGGCCCGGACGACGAGGTCGTCACCATCGAGGGCCTCCCCGGCACCGTGGGCCGCGACCTGCACCCCATGCAGGAGGCCTGGCTGGAGTACGACGTCGCCCAGTGCGGCTACTGCCAGCCCGGCCAGATCATGTCCGCCGTGGCCAAGGTCCGCCGGGCCCGCGCCGAAGGCCGCCAGATCACCGACGGCGACCTGGACGAACTCCGGAACATCTGCCGCTGCGGCACCTACGCCCGCATCCGCGAGGCCATCAAGTCCGCCGCCACGAAGATGTGACCCCACCCGGTGTCCTCGCTCCGACCCGATCCAGAGGAGAACGAAATGAGCATCTACGAGTCCATCGGCGGCGAGCCCGCCCTGACGGCGGTGGTGGACGACCTCTACGAGCGGATCCTCTCCGACGACATGCTGAAGGCCTTCTTCGTCGGGATGAACCGCAACCGGCTGAAGGGCCGCCAGGTCGAGTTCTTCGGGCAGGCGCTCGGCGGGCCGATGGCCTACCGGGGCCGCGCGATGAAGCCGGTCCACCTCGGGCTCGGCATCGAGCAACGGCACTTCGACCGGGTCGCCGAGCACCTGGTGGCCGCGCTCGCCGCGGCGGGCGTCCCGGCGGAGACCATCGCCGAGATCGCCGCCCTGGTCCTGCCGCTGGCCGACGACATCGTGGCCGGCAGGAACGCCTCGGGGTCGATCGCCGCCGAGTGAGCGTGCCGGAATGTGAGAACCGGAGACCCTGGCGCTCTTCCATACTCATGAGTATGGTTTCCGTACCATGGAGTATGGAGACGAGATCGTGCAGCGGGTGCGGGAGCTGGCGCCGGTTCTGACGGAACGGGCCCGGGCGGCGGAGGACGCGCGGCGGCTGTCCGACGAGACCATCGCCGACCTGGCCGGTACGGGGCTGTTCAGCATGCTGGTGCCCAAGCGGTTCGGCGGTGCCGAGCTCGGGTTCGAGGATATGGCGGCGGCGTGCCGCGAGGTTGGTGCGGAGTGCGCGTCGACCGGCTGGCTGTCGGTCATCTACACGCTGCACAACTGGATGGTCGCGCTGTTCCCGGAGCAGGCGCAGGCCGAGGTGTGGGAGCGGCGGCCGTACGCGCTGATCCCCTGCGTCCTCGCGCCGACCGGTACCGCGGAGCCGGTGGACGGCGGGTACCGGGTCACCGGCCGCTGGTCGTGGGGCAGCGGCGTGATGCACGCCGGGCACGTGATGGTGATGACGCTGGTCACCGTGGACGACACGATCGAGCCGAGGCTGTTCCTGCTGCCGCGCGAGGAGGTCACCGTCCACGATGTCTGGCAGACCAGCGGGATGCGCGGGACCGGCAGCAACGACATCGAGATCGCGGACGTGTTCGTGCCCGGCCACCGCTCGGTTCCGCTGGCCGAGCTGACCGAGGGGCGCTCCCCCGGGTCGCACGTCCATCCGGCGGCGCTCTACCGGATCCCGCTCGTCCCGGTGTTCGCGCTGACCGGAGCGGCGCCGGTGCTCGGCGTGGCCGAGGGCGTGCTGGCGCGGTTCGCCGACCGGATGCGGGACCGGGTGATGGCCTACACCGGGCAGCGGCAGCGGGATCTGATCGGCAGCCAGGTCAGGCTGGCCGCGGCGACCGCGGACCTGTCCGCCGCCCGGCTGCTGCTGGAGGACGCGCTGCGGGAGGTGTGCCGGAGCGCCGCCGAAGGCAGGGGTCTCGAGATGCGCGAGCGGGCCCGGGCCCGGATGGTGGCCGCGCATGTGGCCGGCACCGCGCGCCGGGTCGTGAACGAGCTGTGCTCGGCGGCCGGGGCCGGTGCCCAGTTCACGGACTCGCCGTTCCAGCGCGCGCAGCGCGACGTGAACACGATCTGCGGGCACGTGATCTTCGACCCGGACGCGTCGTACGCCCTCTACGGCAAGGCCGAGCTCGGCATCGACCTCGGTCCGCTGGCCATGGTGTGACATGGGGATCGGCAGGCAGGACTGGATCGAGGCCGGCTACCAGGAGCTGGCCCGCGGCGGCGAGCGCGGGCTGGCGATCACCGCGCTGGCGGCCCGGCTGCGCGTCACCAAGGGCAGCTTCTACTGGCATTTCAAGGACCGCGGCGAGCTGACGCGGGCGCTGCTGGACCGGTGGGCGTACGAGCGGACCGACGAGATGCTGGGGCTCGCGCTCGGCAGTACGGCCGACCCGCGCGAACGGCTGCGCCGCATCCAGGCGCTCGGCCGTGAGGTCGCGCCGATCGACCGGGCGATGCGGCTGTGGGCGCAGCACGACCCGGCGGCCGAGGACGCCGTGCGGCACGCCGACCGAACCCTCCTCAAGCAGATCACCGCCTGCCTGGACGACCTCGGCTTCGCCCCGGACGACGCGCGCCTGCGCGCCCTCATGATGCTGCGTACCTGGGTGGGCGGCTACCTGGTCCCGGCCCCGTTCGACGAGCCTGGCCCGTCCGCCGAGCGCACCCTGGACATCCTGCTGAGCCGCACCGAACCCTGATCAATGTGGGCCGACGTCTCGAGCTCGGAATCCGCTGGATTCCGAGCTCGAGGTCTGCGGCGGGGTGGGGCCGCGGCTCAGGTCAGTAGTTCGGGTTGTTCATCACCGGGATCTCGATGTTGATCTTCTGGCCCTCGGACAGGACGAGCAGGATCGCCTTGCGGAGGAACTCGTCGAAGAGCCAGTAGGAGTCCCGGACGACCTTCGGCGCGTCCGTGATGTCCAGGATGCCTTCGCGGACGGCGATGAACGGCTCCCAGGCCACGTCGAGGAGCGAGTCCCAGAGCGGCTCCCGGCGGATCCGCAGCCAGCGGCAGATCTCGTCGCCGAGCAGGAAGCGGGTGAACGAGCCGAGGATCGGCTTGCTCAGGATGCCGAAGTCGATGAAGGACGCGAGGTTGAGGAGCATGTCGGCCAGCTTGATGCCCTCGGGCGTCGGGGCCAGGATCGGGTCCAGGACCTGCTTGGCCTGGGAGTTGGCCTCGGCCCAGGACTTGGGGATGTACTCGTCCCGGATGCCGAGCAGGTGCGCGGTCACCTGCCACGAGTGCAGGAAGGCCTGGGACTCGTCGTCGGGGATCGGCACCTTCCACTTGATCAGGTTCTGCATCACGGTGGTGGGCAGGCTGTGCCAGGTGACCATCATGTCCGCCTGGCTGATCGGGACCTCCTCGTCGGCGACCTTCTGCCAGTACGGGGACTTCGGCAGCAGGTGGCGCACCCCCGAGTGCGCGAGCCGGGTCTTGACGCAGGTCACGATCATTTCGCCGTCGTCGTCGAAGGCGTTCCTGGAGCCGACGTCGTACCCGAGCTTGGCGGTCTTGGTGATGCGGTCACGCATGTCCGCACCGCCCTTGGAGTAGTAGACCGCGCGCGCCTCCTTGGGGATGACCGTGCTCATCATCCCGCTGGCGAAGCCGTAGGTCACACCGAGGTACAGGCCCCGCTTCTCGTTGAACTCGACCGCGGTGGCGAGCTTGCCCCGGTCGGTCCAGGCGGGCATCTGGCGGACGCGTTCGATGTAGGCCTTCAGGTCGGCCGGCAGACCGCTCGGCAGCGCCTGGCCGTTCTTGGTCCAGGTCGCCATCAGCTTGTTGACCTGGGGCACGGCCCCCTTGTCGAGCAGCGAGGCGACGAGCTGGTCGCACTCGGGGTCCCAGACGCCCTTCGGGTCGGCGCCCGCGCCGGCGCCCGCGATCGACCCCGCGGGCGACCAGGTCCACAGCGAGCCCGCCTGGGCGGGGGTCGCGGCGCTGAGCGCACCGACCGCGCCCAGCGTTCCACCGGCCATCAACACGTTCCGCCTGCTGGGTTTCTCCATGCCTTCGCTCCTCCTCGGGGTTCGAGAGCACCGCCCTGATACGGTGATACTTGATCCGCATCTGTGTATCATCGGCGGCAGAACCCATGACAGCACACTGTGTCCTCCACCACAAGACCGAACTTCGTTCTGGTAGCCCGCCGGCACGGCGGCCGGGGATTCAGGCAGAATCAGTCGTCTCAGGAGGAGATCGTGGAAGCTGCACTATCCGCTCTCATGGCGACATCGAGCCAGGAGTCGGTGCTCGAACGCGCGTACACCGACGCCGTCGAACGGGTCGACGACGCCGACGAGACCCGGGCGGGCATCCTCGAGGCGGCGTACGAGCAGTTCTGCCGGATGGGCATCCAGCGGTCCACCATGGAGGACGTGGCCCGCCGGGCCGGAGTCTCGCGGATCACGGTCTACCGGCGGTTCGCCACCAAGGACGCGCTGGTCGAGCAGGTGGTACGCCGGGAGTTCCGCCGGTACTTCGACCGGTTCCTCATCGACATCGTGCGGGCCGAGACCGCCGCCGACCGGGTGGTGCTGGGCTTCGTGAGCTCGCTGCACGCCATCCGGAACAACCCCCTGATCGGCGGCCTGATCTCCGCGGAGCCGGACCTGCTCGTCTCGTCCCTGATCAGCGACGGGGGCCGGACCGTCGCCACCGTACGGCAGTTCGTCGCGGGCCAGCTCCGCCAGGAGCAGCGCGCGGGGAACGTGCCGGACGGCCTGGACATCGACTTCGTCGCCGAGATGATGGTCCGGGTCTCGGCCTCCTTCCTGGCGATCCCCAGCCACCTCATCGACCTCGACGACGACGAGCAGCTGGCCGAGGTGGCCCGGCGGTTCCTCGTCCCCATGCTGGAGCCGGCCCCCTCGCCGGAATGACCGGGGCCGGCGGTCAGCCGCCGCGGGGTCCGGCGAACTCCTCGATCAGCACGGGGTACTGCTCCCCGCCGTGCCCGGCGGCGATCGAACGGTCGGCCATGGCCTTGAACAACTTGGGCAGCTCGGCGTTGACCCCCACCGCCTCGCTCTCCTCGATCAGGTGCGCCATCGCCCGCACGTCGGTCTCCAGGGCCGACACCTCGGCGGGGAACGAGCCGCTGTCGATCTGCTCGGCATAGCCCGGCAGCCATTCGGCCACACCGGCGGCCATCTGCCGTGCGAACTGCGCGTACGTCGCGGCGTCCACGCCGGCCGTCCTGAGCATGGCGGTGCCCTGGAGCCAGGCGTTCAGGACGCTCCACATCATCGCCAGGCCGGCCACGTCGTACAGGGACGCCAGGCCGTGGTCCGCGCCGAGGTAGGTGACGGTGCCGAGGGCGTCGAGCTGGACCGGCCGGTGCGCCTCGAAGTCCGGCTGCGGCCCGCTGTGCAGGATCATCGCCTCGGCGGTCCCGATCGCCGGCGGTACGGCCATGATCGCGCCGTCCAGGTAGCGGGCGCCGCGCGCCTCGGCCCATCCGGCGGCCTCCCGCGCCTGGGCCGAGGAGCTCGAGGTCAGATTGATCAGCATCGTGCCGTCCAGCTCGACGCCGGTCCCGCCGAGCAGCTCGTACATCGCCGGGTAGTCGGTGACACAAATGATCGTCAGGGAGCCCGCCTTGACCGCGGCGCCGACCGTCGGCGCCAGGTCCGCGCCCTCGACCACGAGGCGGTCGGCCTTGGAGGGCGTACGGTTCCACACGGTCGTGGGATGCCCGGCCTTCAGGAACGCGCCGGCGAGCGCCTGGCCCATCAGGCCGAGTCCGATGACCGTCACGGGTGTGCTGGTGTTTTCGTTCATGGCAGCATCGTCAACGTTGATACCGGTGTGAAGGTCAAGTGAGGTGCGGATGCTGATCGGGGAACTGAGCCGCCGGACGGGCGTCAACGCCCACCAGTTGCGCTACTACGAGGCCCAGGGCCTGCTGGAGGCGGGCCGCGGCGCGAACGGCTACCGCGAGTACGGCGAGGACGCCGAGCTGCGGGTGCAGCAGATCAGGCATCTGCTCGGCGCCGGCCTGTCCTCCGAGGACATCGCGTACCTGCTGCCCTGTGCGGTCGGAGAGGCCCCCGAACTGCTCGGGTGTCCCGAACTGCTGGCCGCGATGCGGTCACGGATGCAGCGGCTGGACGATCAGATGGCCAGGCTCGCCCAGTCCCGCGACGCCCTCGCCGTCTACATCGACGCGGCCGAGCGGATGAGCGACGAGAGCTATCCGCCCTTTCACGATGCCGGCCAGGAGTCCGTCCCCGCCTGAGGCCGGCCGGGGTGATATGGACCACACTGACGGATGGAGATGCTCCGCGCGGCGGTGGCCGGACCGAATCCGAATGCACAGGTCACCGTCCGGCGCGGGGGCCTCCGATAGTCCGGGGCCGGGAATTGCGGCCATTACCGGCTGGTAATAACTGTGCTAGAAATCCGTCCTGGGTCCCGCCGATCATCGGAGGGGATCGCAGGACGCAGGCAGCGTGGCCTGTTCGCGGATCGAGGGTCTTGACGGCGGGCGGCTCCTGTGCCGGGACGCCCGCGAGTGGAGAGGGTCTTCATGGGCATGTCCGAGGCTCGGGACGTCGAACAGGTGATCAATACCGGCCGCTATCCCCTGGCGGAACCGGGCGGCGCCGCCTGGCGCGCGGTCGTGGGGCGCACCCGCCGGGAACTGCGGGAAACCGGATGCAGCGTGCTGCCGGATTTCGTCCGCCCGGCACTCGCGGACGCACTGCGGAACGAATGCGCCGCCATCGCGCCGCTGGCGCATTTCGAGGTCGAGACCGTCAACGCCTACAACATCGCGGTGGACGCGTCGCTGCCGGCCGACCATCCCGGGCGCATTCCGATCGAACGGGGCAACGCGTTCGTGGCGCGCGACCTCATTCCCGCCGGGCACATCATCCAGCGGCTCTATTCCAGCGTGCCGTTCCAGCGCTTCGTCGCCGACTGCTTCGGCCTGGAACGCGTGCACGAACTCGCCGATCCCTTGTCGGGGCTCTGCCTGAACGTCGTCAAGCCGGGAATGGAGCATCCATGGCATTTCGACACCAATGAGTTCACCGTCAGCATGCTCACCCAGCCGGCGGAGCAGGGCGGGATCTTCGAATACTGCCCGAACATCAGAACGGCGGGCGCGGAGAACTTCGACGACGTGCGCGCCGTTCTGGACGGCCGGGGCGACCGGCTGGTGCGGCGGCTGGAACTGCGCCCGGGCGACCTTCAGCTCTTCAAGGGCCGCTACTCGCTGCACCGGGTCAGCCCGGTCCGGGGCGGTACCCCCAGGCACACGGCGATCTTCGCCTACAGCGAGCGTCCCGGCGTGATCGGCAACGTGACGCGGACCAGGCAGTTGTTCGGCCGGGTCCGGCCCGAGCACCGCGCGGCCGAAGGACGCGCCGTACGGGTCGACGCCCTCCTCGACTGACACGGCCGACCACCTCGCCCTTCCCCCCGCAACGCCCCGAGAGGAACGCGACCGTGCGCGCCGACACCGGCAAGATCTCCCTGGACGACATCTACACCCGGCCCGATCCCCGCGCCTATTTCCGTACCCTCCGCGAACTCGACTACTTCATCCCGCAACTCGCCAAGCCGTATTTCCGCACCCTGATCCAGGAATACCGGGACGCCACCGGAGTGCGGAACCCGACCGTGCTCGACATCGGCTGCTCGTACGGGATCAACGCGGCCCTGCTGAGATGCGACGCGACCATGGACGAGCTGTACGAGCGTTACGACGGTCCCGGCGCCGACAAGCTCGGCATGGCCGAACTGCTCGAACGCGACCGGGAGATGGTCCTTCTGCGAGGTGCCGCCCTGGACGGTCCCGGAAGTGTCCGTTTCTTGGGCCTCGACTCCTCCCGACCGGCACTCACGTACGCGGCCGAAGCCGGATTCGTCGATGGCGCCGTCCACGCCGATCTGGAGGAGAACGAGCCGACCGAGCGGCAGCGCGAAACGCTCGCTTCCGCCGACCTGGTGATCTCCACCGGCTGCATCGGCTACGTCACCGAAAGGACCCTCGGCCGGATCGTCGCCGCCGCCCCGGAGGGCCGCAAGCCGTGGATGGCGCATTTCGTCCTGCGCATGTTCCCCTTCGATCCCGTCGAAAAGGTCCTGGACGCGGCCGGGTACGAGACCGTCCACGCCGAGGAGACGTTCAGGCAGCGCAGGTTCGCGACCGCCGGGGAGCAGTCGCAGGTACTCGACACGCTGGCCGCCGTCGGCGTGGACGCCGGCGGCCCGGAAAGCGAAGGCTGGCTTTCCGCTCGCCTCCATATATCCCGCCCCGCCGCGTAATGATGGACGTGGCAGCCGACCAGCCATCCTCACCAAGGAATCGACGCATTGAACATTAGCCATGAGCCGTCCACCCGTACCTTCGGCAACGAGGACGGCCTGCCTCGCGTGCCCCTTCCCGCGCTGGAGGACAGCTGCGCCCGGCTGCTCGATTGGTGCGCGCCGCTGCTGGACGGCACGCAGCTCGCCGAGACCCGGGCCGCGCTGGAGGAGTTCCAGCGTCCGGGCGGTCCCGGCCCCGTCCTGCACGCCGCGCTGGAGCGGTATGACGCGGAGGAGGGTGTGCACAGCTGGCTCGACACGTTCTGGCCGTACCGCTACCTGGGACGGCGCGACCGGATCGCGCTGAACGCCAACTTCTTCTTCCTCTTCAACGACGCGCCCGGCACCCGGACAGCGCCCGGCGGCTCCGGGACGGCGCAGGCGGAACGGGCCGCCGGCCTGATCGCGGGCGCGCTCGACCACAAGCTGCTGCTGGACGGCGAGCGCGTCCCGCCCGCCCTGCAGCGCGGCCGCCCGCTGTCGATGGTGCAGAACCGGTTCCTGTTCTCCACCACCCGGATCCCCGGCGAGGTGCTGGACACCGTCCGCGCCCCGTACTCCGACGACTGGCCCGGCCCGTCCCAGGCCCGGCACATCGTGGTGTTCTTCCGCGGGACGATGTTCCGGATGGACGTGCTGGGCTCGGGTGGGCGCCCGCACACGCTGGACGAACTCGCCGCCGGCCTCCGCACGATCATGAAGACCGAGGCCCGCCCGGACGCTCCCGTCGGGCACCTCACCACCATGGCCAGAGCGGAGTGGGCGCGGACCCGCCGGGAACTCGCCGACCACCATCCGGGCAACGCCGCCTCGCTCGACGAGGTGGAGACCGCGCTGTTCTGCGTCTGCCTGGAGGACTTCGTCCCCCGTGGCACCCAGGACGCCTGCGACCACCTGCTGCACGGCGACAGCGGCAACCGGTGGTTCGACAAGGCGGTCTCGCTGATCGTCTTCGCGGACGGTACGGCGGGCATCAACGTGGAGCACTGCGAGCTCGACGGCACCACGATCCTCGGCTTCGTGGACGCGCTGCTCGGCGAGCCCGCCGAGGTGCAGTCGGCCCGTTCCGGTGCCACCTCGCAGGGCGAACCGACCACCGAGCCGATCGAGTTCGTCCTGGACGACCGGCTCCGGGAGACCGTGCGCGGCGCCGGAGAGGCGTTCGCCGCTTACGGGGCGGCCACCGCGACGACCACGGTGTCGTTCGACGACTTCGGCGGCGACCGGGCCAAGAGCCTCGGGGTCTCCCCGGACGCGTTCGTGCAGATGGCCTACCAACTCGCGCACAAGCGGGCGAAGGGCTTCACCGGCGCCACGTACGAGTCGATCGCGACCCGCCACTTCCGGCACGGCCGTACCGAGGCGATGCGCGTGGTGACGCCCGAGGTGCTGCGCTTCGTCGGCGCCATGGACGACCCCGCCGCCGGTCCGGAGACCCGCCAAGCCGCGTTCAGGGCCGCCGCTGAGGCGCACGTGCGGCGGGCAAAGGACTGCCAGGCCGCGCGGGCACCCGAGCAGCACCTGTGGGAGCTGCAGCTCATCCAGAAGCGGCGCGGCGCGGAACTCGGCGTGACCGAGGAGCCGGCGCTGTACTCGACGCCGGGCTGGCTGGTGATGCGCGACGACCACCTGAGCACCAGCTCCGCGCCGTCCACCAGCATCCGGTACTTCGGCTTCGGCTCGACCAGCGGGCACTGCATCGGCGTCGCGTACGTGCTGCTGCCGGACCGGTTCAACGTCTACCTGAGCACGCCGCAGCCGGTCGCCGGCGCGATGCACGCGTTCGCCGACCGGCTGCGGGAGGCCGTCGCGGAGCTGCAAGAGCTGCTCGCCTCCGAGACCACGGCCGCCGCCGCATCCTCCTGACCGCGCCGCTTGCGGGGGACGTCGTCGTCAGAGGCGGATGACGACGTCCTCGGCCGGTTTGCGGGTGATGTCGGGGACCATGGCCTCCTCGGACGGATAGCCGACCGGGATCACCACGTAGGCGCGTTCCTCCTGGGGGCGCTCGCATACCTCGTTCAGGAACTTCATGGGGCTGGGCGTATGCGTGAGCGTGGCCAGGCCCGCCTGGTGCAATGCCGCCAGCAGGAAACCGACGGCGATGCCCACCGACTCCTTGACGTAGTACGGGCGGGGCGTGTGCGGGCCCTTGTGCACCTCGAACACGACGATGACGGCCGGAGCGTCCTCCAGGAACGGCTTGCGCCAGTCGGTGCCCAGCGGTGCCAGCGCCTCCAGCCATTCCGGTGCGGCGCGCCGCTCGTAGAACTCGCGCTCCTCGGCCTCGGCGGCCTCGCGGAGCCGCCGCTTGCGTTCGGGGGCGGTGACGACCACGAACCGCCACGGCTGGAGGTTGGCGCCGCTCGGCGCCGTCGCCGCCGCGCGGACGGCGTGGTCGATGACCTCGGGCGGCACCGGGCGCGTGGCGAAGTCGCGGACGGTACGGCGCAGCGCCATCGTGTCCGCGAACGTCCGGGCGCGGCCGACCGCCTCATCGGCGGGCACGTCGAAGCGGGGGGCGGGCACGACGGGGTACTCAAGGTGGGCGCTCATGCGACCGTCCTACCCTGTGCGGTCCCCGGCGTCACGGTTCACCTGCTCGCGGGACGATCCCGCGACGCGGGCGTAGCCGTTCACGATGGCCTCGAGCGTGGCGGTGTCGATCACGTCCTCGATGCGGGCGAACCCGTCGGGAGCGCGGCGCTCGACCTCGTCGATCGCGTTCTCCGGTCCGCCCTCGCGGTTGCGGAGCACCACCTCGCTGGTGCTCGGCAGGCGGTCGTGCTGGTACGCCTCCAGCGCGCCGGCGGGATCGGCATGCCCCGCCAGGTGGCCGCTGAGGCTGGTGGCGTCCAGGATGGCCTGGCCGGCGCCGTTCGATCCCATCGGGTACATCGGGTGGGCGGCGTCCCCGAGCAGGGTCACCCGTCCCCGCGTCCAGTAGGGCAGCGGGTCCCGGTCGCACATCGGGAACTCGAAGCAGTCCCCGGTGGCCCGGACGAGTCCGGCGTGGTCGAGGAGTGCCGTACGGAAACGGCCGGTGTGCCGGTCGAGCCCGGCCGGGTCGGCGTGCCGGGACCAGTCCTGGCGCTGCGGCGGAGGATCGCCCGGCCGGCCGGTCTGCTCGCAGATCGCCCAGTTGGTCAGCTTCGTTCCCGGCCGGCCGCCCGCCGCGATCGGATAGATCACCAGCTTGGCGCGGGTACCGCCGGCGATGATCATCGATCGGCCGGTACCGAACTCCGGCCAGTCGGTGGCCCCGCGCCACATCATCACGCCGTTCCACAAGGGCGGGCCCTCTCCAGGGAACAGGAGGGATCGTACGGTCGAGTGGATCCCGTCCGCGCCCACCAGCACGTCGCCCTGCGCGCGGGCCATGGTCTCGCCTCGGCGATCGGCGAACTCCGCGCGTACGCCCTTCGCGTCCTGCTCGAATCCGACCAGCCGGTGCCCGGTCCGCACCGCCTCCGGGCCGAGCCGTTCGTACACCGCCCGGAGCAGCAGCCCCTGGAGGCGGCCGCGATGGAGGCTGATCTGCGGGTAGCCGAAGCCGGCGTTCCGGCCGCACCGCCTGCGCATGATCTCGTGGCCCAGCCGGTGGGTGTAGATCAGCTCGTGGGTCTGGACGCCCATCTCCTCCAGCCGGTCGAGCAGCCCCAGCCCGGCCAGCTCCTTGACCGCGTTCGGCAGCACGTTGACCCCGACGCCCAGCTCGCGGATCCGCTCGCCCTGCTCATGGATCTCGCAGTCGATGCCTTCGCGGTGCAGCCTCAGGGCCGTGACCAGCCCGCCGATTCCCGCCCCTACGACGATGGCTCTCATGGCGGCGCTCACAGGGCGCGGTGGTCGAGGACAGGGCGGGTCTTCTTCTGCCGTGGGGTCGTCATGTCGTTTTACCGCCTTACCGGTAGCCGAATGGGATCGAGCGAGTCGAACGTCGTCAGTCGGCCGCGGCCCCTTCCGCGCTCCAGGCGAGCAACCGGCCGCGTACCAGCAGGAACAGGCGGTCGAGGACGAACCCGATGGCGCAGATCAGCACCACCGCCACGTACATGTCGGCCGTGGCGAGCGTGCGGTAGCCGATCGCCATCGCGTGGCCGAGCCCGTCGGCGGCCACGATCAGCTCCGCGACGAACACCCCGCTGATCGCCCCGACCAGGCCGATCCGGGCGCCGGTCAGGATGCCCGGCAGCGCCGCGGGCAGCACCACCCGCATCATGATCCCGAGCCGGGACGTGCCCAGCCCGGCCGCCGACCACACCAGCGCCGGCTCGACGCGCGAGGCGGCGGCGACGGTGGCCAGCAGGATCGGGAACACCGCCTCCGCGAACCCCATCGCCACCTTGGACGCCGTCCCGAGCCCGAACAGGATCACCAGCGCCGGATAGATCGCCACCTTGGGAGTGGGGAAGAGGAACGAGACGACGGGACGGAACATCAGGCGCACCGCGCGTACCCGTCCCATCAGCAGGCCCAGCGTCACACCGGCGACCAGGGCCAGGCCGAACGAGGCGAGGATCCGGCCGAGCGTGATCATGCTCGCGTCGAGCAGCGCGCCGGTCCCCCACATGATCCGGGCCCGGTCCCAGACGCGCTCGGGAGGCGGCAGCGTGAACGCGGTGAACAGCCCGGAGTTCGCGACCACCTGCCACCCGGCCAGCACCAGGACCACCGGGTAGGCGTACACGACCGCCTTCGTGGCGGCGCCGGCGAGCCCGCGGCGCGGCCGCACGTCCACCGGGGGAACCGGGGCCCGCGCCGCCATCAGATCTCCCCCTCGATCCACCGCAGCCCGCGCCGTACCGCCTGGACGTACGCCGCGTCCAGCAGGAACCCGATCACCGCGATGACCGCGGCCGTCGCCCAGACCCGCAGCGTGTCGCCGTGGTCGTAGAAGGTGAACAGGTAGGCCCCGATCCCGGACTGGCGGATCATCAGCTCGGCGGCCATCAGCGCGAAGATCGACACGCCGATCGCCATCCGCACGCCGGACAGCACCTGGGGCAGCGCGGCGGGCAGCACCACCCGCGCCAGCGCCCCGATCCGCCCGGAGCCGAGCCCGCGCGCCGACCAGACGAGCCAGGGCTCGACCGCGGCCGCGCCGTGGAAGCTCGCGATGACGATCGGGATCAGGCAGGCCAGCACCACGATGATCACGCGGGACGCGGTGCCGGCCCCGAACAGCAGCACCAGGATCAGGGTCAGCGCCACCTTCGGTACCGGGTAGCTCATGGTCAGCACCGGTTCCACGGCGTGCCGGACGATCCTCGACCGCGCCATCACGATGCCGAGCGGTACCCCGATCAGCACGGCGAGGGCGAAGCCGAGGCCCCACCGGTACGCCGAGCCAGCGACCTCGGAGCCGAAGGACGGGTCGGTCAGCACCGCGCCGATCTCGACCAGCACCTCGCTGAACGGCGGGACGCTGGTGGCGCGGACCAGCCCGATCCGGGGCGCGATCTCCCAGGCCAGCAGCAGGAGCGCCACGCCCGCCGGAGGTAGCAGCAAGGTGGATGGAAGGCCGCCCGTCCCGGCCTCGGGCTCGTCCTTGACCGTCTCAGCCGCCATCGCCCTCTCCGTCATCGCGGAGCAGGTCCCAGATCTTGCGATGCAGCACCGGGTAGGCGGGGTCGGCGAGCATCCGCTCCCGGTCGCGGGGCCGGTCCAGCCCGACGTCGAGGACGGCCTTGATCCGCGCCGGCCGGTGCGAGAACACGTAGATCCGGTCCGACAGGTAGACGGCCTCCTCCACCGAGTGCGTCACGAACAGGACGGTCTTGCGGGTGCGCTCCCAGATCTTCAGCAGCTCGTCCTGCAGCACCGTGCGGGTCTGCGCGTCCAGCGCGCCGAACGGCTCGTCCATCAGCAGCAGGTCCGGATCGGTGGCGAGGGTACGGGCGATGGCGACGCGCTGCTTCATCCCGCCGGACAGCTCCTTGGGATAGAGCCTGTCCATGCCCTCCAGGTTCACCATCGCCAGGTGGTGGCGGGCCCGTTCGAGCCGTTCCGCCCGTCCCATCCCCTGGCGGGCCAAGCCGTACGCGACGTTGCCCAGCACCGTCTTCCAGGGGAACAGGGCGAACTCCTGGAAGACGATGCCGCGCTCGGGGCCGGGGCCGCGCACCGGTTCGCCGTCGTAGCGGACCGTTCCGCGGGACGCGCCGACGAAGCCCCCGACGATGTAGAGGAGGGTCGACTTGCCGCACCCGGACGGCCCGACGATGGAGACGAACTCGCCGGGACGTACGGTCAGGTCGATCGACTCCAGTGCCTCGACCGGCTCGCGGCCACGCCGCGCGAACACCTTGCCGACGCCCTCCACCCGTACCTTCGGCGTACCGGCCTCCTCGGCGGCCGTGCCCGGCTCCTGGGATGCGGCGGCCATGGCCGGGCGCCCGCCGCGCTCAGCCACCGGACCCGTCGGTGATCGAGACGTCGACCAGGTGGTCCTTCACCTTGAGGCTCTTTCCGAACGCGCCCTGCTCGTGGAAGAAGTCCCACTGCCGCTGCACGGCCGCGACGTTGATGGCCGCGCCCGGCGGGCGGTAGAAGTCGTCCTTGGTGAGCAGGTACTTCTTGAGCAGGTCCGGCGGCATCTTGGTGGCCTTGCTGCTCGCCGCGATGACGGCGTCGCGGTTGGCGGGGTCGTTGACGTACTTGGCGACGGCGGCGAAGTCGTCCATGAAGCACTTCACGGCGCGCGGGTTGTCCTTGACGTACTCACCGCGGAAGCCCTGCAGCAGCTGGACGAACGGGTCGATCACATCGACGATCCGGAACATCGGGCGGTACCGCCCGGTCGCGGTGATCTGCGAGTAGAACGGCTGCGGGAACGGGCCGAACACGAACCGCCCGGCCTCCATGCCCTCCACCGCCTGGCCGAACGGGACCTCGACCTTCTTGTAGTCCTTGTTCGGCTCCAGCCCTGCCTTCGCCTTGAGGTAGTAGTCCTGGACGTAGTCGGTGGAGGCGCTGACGGCGACCGTCGACAGCGTCTTGCCGGCCAGCTCGCCGGGCGTTCTGATGGCCTTCGGCACCATGTAGGCGGTGGAGAAGTGGGACCGGCGCTCCTCGATGAACTCGCCGGTGAGGACGATGTCCGCGCCTTTGTCGAGACCGTTCGCCGCCGACAGCCCGCCGACCGTGGCGCCGTCGAGCGTCCCGGCGGCCAGCCCCTGCACGCCGGGCGCGGTACCGGCGAACTGGCGCCACTCGATCTTGTAGCAGGTACCCAGGTTGGGAGCGGTCCCGGGATTCGCCTGCATGACGTACTTGATCTCCTCGGCGGGGATGCCCCAGCCCATCCTGATCGTGGGCGTCCCTTCGTCCGCATCGCCACCGCAGGCCGCCACCAGCAGTGTCAGACCGGCCAGCACCGCACACCCTCGTCGCATCCCGATGAGTCCCTTTCGCTCGACGTGCGCCGCCGCCCGCTAAGAGCGTTTCTCTAACTTGAGCGCTTGTCGATGCCTCCCCGGGTCCTACTTCGGCCCCGGCGTGGGCCTGTTCGGGAATGCGCGGAAGCCGTGCCACCCCCGCCCGGGGCGCGGGGGGGGGGGGGGCCACGGCCGAAATCCGGTGCCCTCAGGTCAGCAGGTCTTCCGGTACTCGATCCCGTTGCCCTTGCGCACGTACTCGTTCCACTCCTGCCGGGTCAGCGACCCGGTCTTCTTGCAGAGCGTCTCCTTCAGGAGGCGGGGGCCGACGATGTGGGTGACGAGGCTCGCGTCGTCCTGGCCCACGCTGTGGACGCGGGTGCCGTCAGGACTGAACGCCAGCGACTGGATCACCGTGTCGTAGCTCGTCGTGTGGCCGGTCAGCGCGAGCCCGAGGTGGCGCTGGGTCCGCACGTCCCAGATATCGATCCTGCCCTTGACGTCGGCGGTGGCGGCCAGCCGCCCGTCCGGTGAGATCGCCGTGATCGGGGTCTTGCTCTTCGGCAGCCGGATCGCGTTGCCCTTCTGCTTGAGGGTCCCGGCGTCCCAGAAGATGAGGGAGGTCTGGTCGCCTCCGCCCTCGACGGTGGCCAGGGTGGCCTGCGGGCCGAGCGCCTGTACGGACCGGCCCACCACCAGGTCGCCCGGCGGGATGATCGTCTTGCCGGACGGGAACGCGACCACCCCGAGATCGTGCCCCGCGGTGACCCGGCGGCCGTCCTTGCTCCAGGCGAGCCTCGTGGTCGATTCCATGGGTGTCACGGCGGGTTTCGGGGACCGTGCCTCGCCGAGCCGGCGCCCGGTGGAGGTGTCCCAGAACGCCAGTACGGTCGGCTTGGTGGACGCCACGACGGCCACCGCCTTGCCGTCGGGCGAGAACGAGGGCAGCGGCCTGCCGCCCAGCACCGGCGGACCGGCGTTGAACGTGGCGCGCTTGGTGCGGGCCCGCACGTCCCAGATCTCGACCGTTCCGTCCTTGCCGGGCAGGGCGAGCAGCCGGCCGTCGGGCGAGAGCGCCATCTCGGGCTCGACGGGATGGCCGATGGCGAGCTCGGCACGGCGGGCGCGGGTCGCGGTGTCCCAGATCTGCACGGCGCTGGGGTCGGTGCCCGTGGTCGTGGGGACGCGGACGGCCAGGGTGGTCCCGTCCTGGCTGATCGTCGAGTGGACGCCGAACGGGGAGAACCGGAGCCGCTGGGTGAAGCCGGACACGTCGATCGACCGGATCCGGTTCTCGTGGTCGACGCAGCGCAGGCTCGTCCCTTCGCGGTCGAACCGGGTGCCGTTGCACATGGCGTCGGGCGTGTACTGCAGATGCGGACCCTCGTTGGTGCCGGGCTCGGTGCTCCACATCGTCATGTCCGTGGCGATGTAGTTGCCGTCCCGGCTGAAGTCCAGGCCCTGCCCATCGACGCCCTTGGGGACCGACAGCGTCGTCCGGATCTCCCGGGTCTGCGCGTTGATGACGACGATCGTGTTCTCGGCGCGGGTCGCGAGGAAGCGGCCGTCCGGGCTGAAGGTCGTGTCACGGAGCTGCCGGGCGTCGGCGAACGGGTACTGGTTGGGGCGGTTGTGCATGCCGCTGACCTCCTTACCGGTGGTCAGGTCCCACCAGGCCAGCCGCACGGTCTTCTTGCCGGTCTCCAGCGCCATGACCATGTACCGCTCGTCCTGGGGAAGGGCCGGGCCCCACACGCCGGACTTCCCCTTGGCGCGGAACAGCTCCCGCCCGGTGGCGGTCTCCAGCACCGTGATCTGGCCGTCGAGCGTCTTGATCAGCTTGTTTCCGGTGGGACTGAGCCAGAGCCCGGAGCCCACCGCGTGCTTGTACGGCAGCGGGCTGGCGGTCCCCTTCGCCACGTCCCAGAACGTCATGGTGCCGTCCCGCTGGAGGACGAAGAGCCGGCCGCCGTCGAGGGTCAGGTCCATGCCCATGATCGGCGCGCCCGGGATGCTGATCGTGCGCAGGACCTTCCGGGCGCCGGGGTCGGCGAAGACGACCTTCCGCTGGTCGCGCTTCCAGAAGACGTTCGGGCCGGCGGCCGGCGGCTCGAAGTGGTTCCACGAGCCGTCCAGGCCCGCCGGCCTCCAGATGTCCTGCTCCCACTGCGAGGACAGGGAGAGCAGCGCGTCGTGCGTCTCCGTGGTGTCCGGGGCGAGGGACCCGGCGGCGACGGCGAGGCGGCGCGCGAGGGTGGGGTTGGTACGCCGCATCTGGACGGCCTGTGTGGCGAGCTGCTTGCCCACGGCCGAGTCGCGCTGCTCGGAGACGCGCGCGTTGGCGCTGCTGAGGTTGAAGCTCTGGACGCCCGCCGCGGTGCCGGCGAGCGTGGCGACCAGGAGCAGGGCGGCGAGCGCGGCGGTCACGATGGTCCTGGTCCGGGCCCGGCTGCGGGTCTGCTCGGCCGACGCCTCCAGGAACGCGCGTTCGGCGAGGTTGAGCGTGAGCTGGCGGCGGCCGGTGGACGCCCAGCTCAGGGCCTCGTCCAGGCTCGATCCCTGGAGCAGGTCGGCGGGCTTGCGGCCGTTGGCGTTCCAGCGGCGCGCGGAGTCGGCCAAAGCGTGGTGGCCGTTCAGTCCGTGGCGTTCGGCCTCCACCCAGTCGCGCATGCGGGGCCACGCGCGCAGCAGGGCGGGAGTGCCGATCCCGACGGCCTGTCCTTCGACGTTGCGGAGCAGGCCGACATCGCCGAAGGCCTGCAGCACGCGTTGCACGGTGTTGTGGTCGGTCTCGCCGTCCGCGAAGTCGCCCAACGGGACCGTACAGAGGACGTCGTCGGCGTTGGGACGGGCGACGACCATCCGGAGCAGGATGCGCGGGACGGCCTGCTGCGTGTGCGGATCGAGCTTGCCGTAGACCTGCTCGGCGAGGTCCGGCAGCGACGGCGGCAGCGTCATCGACGGCTGGACGCTCTCGGCGGCGGCCTGCTTGCCCGCTTCGAGCGGGTTGCCGGTCTCGCCGCCGATCAGGCCGACGAGGATGTCCTCTGGGGACGGCCGTTCGGCCGGGTCCTGGCTGAGCGCGGCCTCGACGAAACCGCGGAGCGGCTCGCTCAGCATGCCGGTGTCCGGCCTGGTGGTGGTGATCTGGTGCATCAGCACCGGCAGGGTCTCGCCGTCGAACGGGGGCCTGCCGTTCGCGGCGAACAGCACGACCGCGCCCCAGGCCCACACGTCGACGGCGGGCGTGGCCCGTTCGCCGCGGAACAGCTCGGGCGCCATCCAGCGCGGGGTGCCCTTCAGCTGCCCGGTGGCGCTGCGCGACATCTCGTCGGTCTTGGCGATACCGAAGTCGATCACGCGCGGGCCGTCCGGGCCGAGCAGCACGTTCGCCGGTTTCAGGTCGCGGTGGATCACGCCCGCGCGGTGGATCGACGACAGCGCGGTCGCGATGCCGATCGCGAGCCGGTAGAGCTCGCCGGAGCCGTACCCGCCGTTGTGGTCGACCCAGCCCTGCAGGTCGGGGCCGGGTACGTACTCGCTGACGATGTACGGGGGAAAGTGGTCCAGGTCGGCCTGGATGATCCGGGCCGTACAGAACGAGGCGACGCGCTGGAGCGTCGCGACCTCCTTGCGCAATCCGCTGCGGACCTTCTCGCTGACCGCGTCGGCGTGCAGTGCCTTGACCGCGACTCGATCGCCCTGCGCGTCATAGCCTTCATAGACGACTCCCTGACCGCCGGCGCCCAGTCGCGCCGCCAGCCAGTAGCCGCCGAGCTGTCGAGGATCTCTCTCCAGCAGGGGGGCAACCATGTATTCGCATCCTCGGGGAAGGTGGGCCGGAGTCCGGCCGTCCGGCCATGCCAAAAGAACATTCTTGTCCTTTTGCCACGTACGACGGAAGCCGGGGGAGTGAAGTTCGGTGAACGTCCGGGAAACTCGCCGTACGGGAGGGCCCGGCGCCGCCGTCAGGTGATCCAGCCGCCGGCGCGCGCCCGGTCGAGCACCTGCTCGGCCTCGCGGCTGTCGAGCATCTCCAGGCCGCGGACGGCCCAGAACCGCAGCGACTCGTCCGTGGCCTGGAGCTGCTCGCCGAACACGCCCAGCGCCTTCGGCGACATGGCCTCGGCGATGAGCTCCAGCAGCCGGCGGCGCAGGCCGTGATCGTCCCGCTCCGCCGCGAACGCCGCGATCAGCTCGTCGACGTACGCGTCGGCGTGCTCGCGCAGGAAGTCGAACGCGTCCTCCCGTACATGCGGGTCGGTCTTCCGCATGAGCTGGACGGCTTGATCGAAACGGCGCTGCGACATAGGAGGAGCTTACGAGCAGCCACCGTCACCCGACCGGCGGCACCGGCGGATCGGCGGTCGTTCAGAGCCGGAGCACGGGCCAGGCCGCGGTGTCGCGCAGCAGTTGCCGGTCGTGCGTGGCCAGGACGACCGCGGCACCCGTCGTGCCGAGCGCCTCGGTCAGCTCCCCCACCAGCGTCATCGACAGGTGGTTGGTCGGCTCGTCCAGCAGCAGGACGTGCGGCCGCGCCGCCAGCAGGACGGCCAGGTCCAGCCGGCGCCGCTGGCCGATCGACAGCTCGCTCACCGGCCGGCGCGCGGCGGCCGAGGGCAGCAGGCCGAGGTGCGCGAGACCGAGCCGTTCGGCCTCCGGCAGCTCGCCCGAGGCGACGAGCCGGTTCACGGCCGCGTCGTACACCTCGTGGGCGCGCCGGTGCGATGGCGGCGCCGACTCCTGCGAGAGCAGCCGGACCCGCAGGCCTCGCTTGCGCTGTACGGTCCCCGCGTCGGGCACGAGCGCGCCCGCCAGGGCCGATAGCAGGCTCGACTTGCCCGAGCCGTTGACGCCGGTCACCACCAGACGATCGCCCGCGCGCAAGAGCACCGGCTCCGGCAAGGAGAACCTGCCCCGTACCGACAGCTCCTCGGCCCGCAGCAGCGGGCCCGCCGGCGTGGTGTCGAGCTTGGGCGGCTGGAAGCGCAGCGGCGGCTCGGGCACGTCCATGACATGCGCTTCGAGCTGCTCCTGGCGCCGATGGACCGCCCGTACGAGCGCGGGCGCCCGGGTCGCGCGCGTGTGCTTGCCGGTCCCCTTCTCAGGCCGCCATCCGGTGGACAGCCGGTTCTGCGCGGACGTGAGGTCCTGCGCCAGCCGCCGGCGCTCGGCCTGCTGATCGCGATACTCGTTCTCCCAGCGTTCCCGCTCGGCGCGATACCCGTCCTGGTAGCCGGCGTACCCGCCGCCGTAGACCCGCGGCCGCCCGTCCCGGGTGGGGTCGAGGTCGAGGACCGCGGTGACGACGTCGGCCAGCAGGACCCGGTCATGGCTGACCAGGACCACCCCGCCCGGATGCTCCCGGAGCCGGACGGTCAGGTGGTCCAGGCCGGAGGCGTCGAGGTGGTTGGTGGGCTCGTCCAGGAGCAGCAGATCGTGTCCGGCGCCCAGCAGGCAGGCCAACCGGATCCGGTAGCGCTCCCCCACCGACAGGGCGTCCAAGGGCCGGGTACGGTCATCGACCGCGCCCAGGGCGGCGAGCGAGATCTCGACCCGCCGGTCGGCGTCCCAGGCGTCGATGGACTCCACGGCCGCCAGCGCGGCGGCGTACTCCCGCTCGGCATCGGGACGGCCCTCGGCGAGCGCGAGCGTCGCCGACTCGAACCCGCCCAGCACCGCGCGTACCTGGGCGAGCTCGACGTCGATCAGATCACCCACCGTGCGGCCGCCGCCGGCGGGCATCTCCTGGTCCGCGACGCCCAGGGTGCCGACCCTGTGCACCGTGCCGGAATCGGGGACGAGGGTCCCGGCGAGCACCTGCAGCAGCGTGCTCTTGCCTCGTCCGTTCTCCCCCACGAGCCCGAGCCGGTATCCGGGAGAGACGGTCAGATCGACACCGGTCAGGACCGGCTTGCCACCACGGGCGAGATGCACATCGGTGGCGTTGAGATGGGCGCGCGAACGAGCCCGTTCCACAGTGACGGTGGACATACTTCCTCCACGGCAGGACTCACCGCGCCGGCACGGGCAGGACACGTGGCGACGGGGAATCCGCAAAGAATCGAGAGATGACAGCACAGGTGATCGGCCGCCTCCCCGGGCCCGTCGAAGGGGCTGCACCGGGGCATGATCGGCGGCCGAGGCCGTCACTCTCAGAGGAAGTAGTGGTACTGCATGCAACCAATGTAACAGACGAGGCCGTACATAACGGGCGCCGAGCACCGCGTCGGCGCGATAGGAAGGCACTGAAGAATGGTCGGTACGCCGGCAGGAACAGAAGGAGCGAACGGCGTGAGTGATGCGATCGCACGACTGCGGGAGATCTGCCTGTCGCTGCCGGAGGCGGTCGAGAAACCGTTCGGCGGGCACACGGCCCCCTCGTTCCGGATCCGCGACAAGCTGTTCGCGATGACCAGCGAGGACGGCCTGACGATGATGGTCAAGGCCGGGCCAGGGGTGCAGGAGGCCTTGGTCGCGGACGCCCCGGAACGCTTCTTCGTCCCGGCGTACGTGGGCGGCAAGGGCTGGGTGGGCGCACGGCTGGACGTGGACCAGGACTGGGACGAGATCGCCGAACTCGTCGAGGACAGCTACCGCCTCATCGCCCCCAAACGCCTCGCCGCGCTCGTGGACCGTCCAAGCCCCGAATCGGACTGAGCCGCCGCTAGGGCTTGTACGCCACTCCCGCGATACCGACGCTCGGGACGTCGTCGTTCTCGGCCTGGACCGGGGCGTCCGGTCGCCAGCGGTGCGGGGGCACCAGCCCGGGCTCGACCGGCTCCAGTCCGTCGAAGAAGCCCTTGAGCTGCTCGATGCCGCGCAGGTGATGGGCCACGGCACCGGTCGCCGCGTACTGGCGCAGCGCCTCCACCGCCCGCTCGTCGCTGTCATCGCCGTCCGCGTGCACCAGGTAGCTGCCCGGCGGAAGCGCGTCCAGCAGCGTCCGCACGATCTCGCGGGCCCGCTCGTACGAGGCGATGTGCCCGGTGATCCCCATCAGCATGAGCGCGACGGGCCGTTCGATGTCCAGAAGCTTCCGGGCCCGGTCGATGATGGCGCCGGGGTCGTTGAGGTCGGCGTCCAGGTAATGGCACTCGCCCTCGGGACTGCTGCTCAGCAGCGCCCGCGCGTGGGCCAGCACCATCGGATCGTTGTCGATGTAGACGATCCGGCATTCCGGGGCGACCCGCTGGGCCACCACGTGCGTGTTGTCGACGGTGGGCAGGCCGCTGCCGATGTCCAGGAACTGCCGGACGCCCGCCTCCCCCGCCAGAAACCGCACGGCGCGCCCCTGGAACCCCCGCGAGATGCGGGCCACCTTGGGCTGGAACGGGAAGATCTCGGCGACCCGCGCGCCCACCTGCCGGTCGATCTCGTAATTGTCCTTGCCGCCCAGCCAGTAGTTCCAGATCCGCGCCGAATGCGGCACGCTGCTGTCGATCTCCGGTGGCAGGCCACCGACCTGCGGATCCATGCTCATCATCGCCCACCCGTCGTCCGGAAGCCCAACACCGATCATCAGTGTGCTTTCCGTCCCGGCACCACGCGCCACCCTGGCCACACCCGGCCGCGTACCGGGCGCCCGGTACGGCGGCGGACCTTCAGCCGGGCAGGGCCAGCAGGGCACCGACCGTGGTCTCGTGACCCCAGCCCGGGAGTACGCGGGTCACCGGCGGCAGTTGGGCGAGCAGTGCACCGTGCTCCCGGCGATGCCTCGGATCGGGCGTCTGGAGCGTGAAGCCCGTGAACAGGACGTGCAGTTCCTCGCTGTAGAGCCAGACGCTTCCTCGAACCTGGCTGGGCACGTCGAGCACCGTGAGCCGCACATCGCCGATCTCGAATTCCTCGCCGCGTTTGAGGAGGGTGTCGGGTCGCGCCTTCCGAAGTGCCCTGCGCAGGCTCGGGTCGGCCGTGTGGACGGAGTGCCGGTCGAAGTGGGCGCGCCAGCCCGGCAGGGCGGCCTGGGGCAGGGCGACGTAGGCGTGGGCGGAGACGTTCCGGGCGTTCTGCACATGGACCTCCTCACCGTCGGTGAGGATGACCGCCACTGCGTCCCGGACCCCGACGACCTGGCCGATGGCGTCCACCCGGTACGCCGGGTCGATCACGAAGACCTCATCGTCGTCGCCCACGATGTAGGTGTTGGCCTCGGCTCCGTACCCGCTGGTGACGACCTTCTCGACGCGTGTGCGGCCAGGCCCGTACGGCAGGTGCGGTGGCGCGGGCGCGGCCGGCGGGAACGCCGCCACCTGTGCGGGCGCCGGCCGGGACGGCGGCGTCCAAGAAGGCTGGACGGTGGCGGCCGCGCGCAGCAGATCCGCGATCGTACGGGCACCGGCCGGACGTGCGCCCGGGTCCTTGGCCAGCATCGCGTCCACCAGCCGGTCGAGCTGATCGGGAAGGTCCGGGCGCAGCGACCGGATCCTCGGCGCCGGTTCGAACACGATGCCGCGGACGAGCACCGGGAACGAGTCGGCCTCGAACGGCGTCCGGCCGGTCAGCAGCGCGAAGAGGAGCACGCCCAGCGCGTACAGGTCGGCCCGGAAGTCCAGATCGCCGCCGCTCTCGAACTGCTCGGGCGCCATGTAGGCGGGGGTCCCGATCACCGCGCCGCCGGTCAGGTCGGTGATCTGGCCGGCGTGCCGCGCGATCCCGAAGTCCAGCACCATCACGTGGTCGCCGGCGAGCAGCATGACGTTGGAGGGCTTGATATCGCGGTGCACGACGCCCTGGTCATGGGCCGCCCCCAGCGCGTCCGCCGCCTGCGCCGCGATCCGCAGCGCCCGTTCGACCGGCAGGCCGCCCGGATGCCGCCGGATCACGGCGGACAGGTCGTCGCCGTCCAGCAGTTCCATCACCAGGAACAGCAGCCGCCCGTCCTCGCCGGCATCGTGGATCACCACGATGTTGGGATGCCGGAGCCGGGCGCTGATCTCGGCCTCGCGCTGGAACCGCTGGGCCAGGCGGAGATCGGTGTCCGCCGGCTCGGCGAGCAGTTTGACGGCCACCGGCCGGCTCAGGCGCGTATCGACCGCGCGCCAGACCTCGCCCATGCCACCGTGTCCCAGCGGGGACTCCAACCGGTATCGGTCCGCCAGTACGAGTCCGCTCCGCACCGGTTCACTAACCTGCCGAGTCCCTCCGCGGTCGTTCGGGGCGTACGCCCCCGTACGGCAACCTACCGGCGATCTCGGTCAGCGCAGCGCATCGGCCATCGCGCCCGCGGTCAGCTCCACCGACCGCACCCGGTCGTCGGGGCGCATCGTGTGGTGCGCCAGGATCAGCTCGTCGGCCTGCGCGGACGCGGCGAAGTCCTCCAGGTACGCGCGGACCTCGGCCGGCGTTCCGGCCGCGGTGTACTGGGCCATGGCGGCGAGGTTCCTGCCGTTGGGCGAGACGAGGAACGCGTCGATCTCGGCATCGGTGAAGTCGACGGGCGACGACCTGCCCTGCGACAGCATCATCCGTGTCCGCGACCGCTGGGCGATGGCCTGCTGCTCGACCGCGTCATCGTGGTCCTCGGCCGCGAACACGTTGACGCCGGCGATGACGTACGGCTCGGCCAGCTGGTCCGACGGCTTGAACGTGTCGCGGTAGACCTCCACCGCGCGGTGCAGGGCGTCAGGGGCGAAGTGGGACGCGAAGGCGTACGGCAAGCCGAGCTGCGCGGCGAGCTGGGCGCCGAACAGCGACGAACCCAGAATGTAAAGCGGCACCACGCCGTCCGCGTGCGGCACGACCCGCACACCCCGGAGGGACTTGCCCTCCAGGTAGGCCCGCAGCTCCAGCACGTCCTGCGGGAACGAGTCCGCCGAGGACGGGTCACGGCGCAGGGCCAGCATCGTCGTCTGGTCGGTGCCCGGCGCGCGGCCGAGGCCGAGGTCGATACGTCCCGGGAACAGCGTCTCCAGGGTGCTGAACTGCTCCGCGATCACCAGCGGCGAATGGTTCGGCAGCATGATCCCGCCCGAGCCGAGCCGGATGGTGTCGGTCTGCGCCGCGACATGGCCGATGACGACGCTGGTCGCACTCGAGGCGATGGACGCCATGTTGTGGTGCTCGGCGTACCAGACCCGCCGGTAGCCGCCGCGCTCGGCCGCCTGGGCGAGCGCGACACTGGCGGCCAGGCTCTCGCGCGCGCTCTGGCCGGGCGCGATCAGCGCGAGGTCCAAGAGGGACAGGACTGGGGACATGGGTCACCTTCCGTGCGTCAGAGGACGCGGTGGAGTCGTTCGGTGAAGGCACGGATGCGCTCTTCGTCCCGCCGGTAGTACGTCCACTGCCCGCGCCGGGTCGCCCGGAGGAAACCGGCGCGCTGCAGGATCGCCAGGTGGGCCGACATGGTCGAGGCCGAGGTGCCCGCCTTCTGCTGGAGCAGGCCGACGCACACGCCGAGTCCGGCGGTCTCCACCGGCCCGGCCGGGAAGTTCGCCTCCGGATCCCTGAGCCACTCCAGGATGCGCAGCCGCGTCTCGTTCGCCAGGGCCTTGCACTCGACGAGCACCCGCACCGCCCTTCGTTATTTCGCTAACTAACGAAATTATCCGCTCCCGGCCCCCGTCGCACCGTGACCCTCTTCACAGTGCCGCGCATGACCTCCGCACGGCACCGACCGGAACCACGAGACCTCGAAGGCGCACCGCTGATTCAGAGCTTCTGGGAGTATTTTTTGTGCAGTGTCACCATCGAGATCATCATTGCCCGGGAACCCAAAGATGACTTCTTCTGATGCGTGCAGCAGTTGCGAAAGAGTTCGGTGTCTTGCAGGGACCGCTGATCACGGAGCCGTACGCAATGCCACGTACTGAGAACGGCAGGGTGATGATGCGGTACGGCCGCTCGGGGGTCGTGATCGGCGCGATCGCTCTGGTGGTGGTCAATGTCTTCGCACTGCCATGGGCCATCTGGAAGCCGTTCGTCTCGCCCGCCTCCATCTCCGCCTGTTCGGTCCTTCCCGCCTCGGCGCTGGAGCGGGTCTTTCCCAGCGGCGCCGTCCGTTCCGGCGACGGGCCCGTGTGCTCGGTGGGGCCTGCCGGTCAAGCCGGCGGAAGGCCACGGCTCGAGGTGACACTCATCGGTGACGGGATCGTCGGCGCCGTCCGAGCGCATGAGGACGGCCTGCGCAGGGACGCCGCTGAGCACGTGGTGCGCCCGGTCTCCTCGGTGGGCGACGCGGCCTATTCATGGGTGTCGATCGAATCGTTGGGCGTCTTCAACGCGGAGGTCAACGGCAGAATGGGCGGCCATCGGCTGAGGGTATCGATCTGGGGTCCCGCGGCGGTCTCCGCCGCCGATGCCGAGGCGCTGGCCGTCTCGGTGGCCGGGGCCGTGGCGCGGCAGGTCCGGTGATGAGACGGCCCCTGGTCTTCGAGCGGAAGGACACCCTGATACTGCTGGCCGCGGTGCTGCTGTCCGCCGCGACCCTGAGTGTCCTGGCCTGCGGTTGGTGGGGGGCAAGGGCGGCGCCGTCACCGGCCGCGATCGCCGTCCCCCCTCCGCTGCCGGACCTGTGCCGGGACTTCCCGCATGCGGTACGGGACGATCTGGTGCCGTCCTCCCGGATCGACCACCAGGTCCTCGACCGCAACAGAACGGCGTGCGGCTGGCGTACGGCCGGTACGCGCCCGGTCTCCCTGAGGCTGGAGATCGTCAGGGCCCGGTCCGTGGACGAGGCCAGGCGGGGCATGACGCGCCGGCAGGACCCTGAGGGTGTCCCGCTGCGGGATGTGGGCGATGAGGCGTTCATCCGGCAGGATGCGGGCGCCGTGGAGATCGTGGCCCGCGAGGGGACGCTGGTGCTGACGGCCGATTACTCCGATGGCGGCAAGACGTCGGCCGTCCAGCGGGTCGCCGCTGAGTTGCTGCGGCTCTCGCGCGGATAGGGGCCAAGGCGCTGCCGTTGCCCGGTCCCGCCTCCCGTCACGATGACGCTCTTACCGGTGAGACCGATGGTGGTAGTCCCAGGGCGGGGGCTATCACGTGGTCCACGTAGCCGTGCAGGAAGGCCGTGTCGAAGGTGTCGCCGAAGAAGTCCTCGCCGCCGAGGGCGCCCAGCAGCATGTTCTTGACGTACGGGATGGCCTTGCAGTCGGTGGCCAGTTCGCCGCGGGCGATGCTGCGGGTGAGCAGGGCCTCGAGGGCGAGGAGCCCCGGCTTCACGAAGTGCTCGCGGAAGGCCGCCATCAGGCGGGGGTCGCGGTGGATGGCCTGCGCCATCGCGCGGTTCATCTCGCGGTCCAGGACCGTGCTGCCCGGGAACCGGTCGACATAGGCCTTCAGATCACCGATCAGGGTGCCGGTGTCGATGTGGGCCTGCAGTTTGCCCAGCGAACGCACGGCCGCGATCACCAGGTCCGGTTTCGCTCCCCACTGCCGGTAGATCGTGGCCTTGCTCATCCGGGCCCGCGCGGCGACCGCCTCCACGCTGAACGTTTCGTAGCCCACCTCCCGCAACTGTTCGAGCACTAGTCCGAACAGCTGTGCTTCGCGGTCGGGTGAGATCCGGCTCCTGCGGGTTCGCGCGGCGTTTGTACCAGGCGCCACAAAACCTCCTCGCCAATACTCACCTGGACCTACTTAACAGTTTGCAAGTAGACCCTTACAGTGAGGTGGTCTCTTAAGAGAACGCTAGCGTTTCGCTAGCGGTTCCATCGTACCGACTCGGGACACCCCCACCGCTCGAGGAGTCGCCATGAGGTCCCTGCCCCGTCCAGCCGCCAGCGGCGCGAGCCCCGCCCGTCCACGAAGGTGGGTGGCCGGGGCACTCGCGCTGGCCGCGGTCACCCTGTCGCTCACGGCCGGTGGCATCGAGCGGGCCGCCGCGGGCGCTCCGGTCGACACCACGGTGGCCCCGGCCGACTGCGGTCCCGGGTCCGCACCCGAGACCGGGCTGCAGGGACAGGTCCCGCTGTCCGACCGCACCAGCGGACGCAGCCAGCGGGGCTACGAGTGCAACATGGAGCTGATCAGCCGGTACCAGGGCCAGGGGCAGGGGACGGTCGGCGCCTCGTACGGTAAGTGCCAGTACCTCGGAACGATCCTGCCGAGCGCCGTGACGGCCAAGCGGCCGGGCGTCAACGTCATCGACATGTCCGACCCGCGCAACCCGAAGCTGACCGACTCGCTGCGGAGTCCGGCGACGCTCGCGGGGACGTGGGAGACGCTCAAGGTCCACGAGGGCCGCGGGCTGCTGGCCGCGGTGTCGGTCGGCGCCCTGACCGGCGGGTTCTTCGTCTCGGTGTACGACATCAAGACCGACTGCGCCCATCCCCGGCTGCTGAACGGGATCCGCGGGACCAAGCTGACCATGCCGGGCCTGTTCCCCGGCCATGAGGCGAGCTGGTCGCCGGACGGCCGCACCTACTGGACGACCGGAACGGTCGGCGGCACCATCGCCGCGCTGGACATGACGAATCCGGCGTCCCCGCGCGTGGTCTACAACGGCATCACCGGCCTCGCGAACCATGGCGTCGGCGTCAGCCCCGACGGCAACCGGGTCTACGTCGCCAATATGCCGACGGGCATCATCACGTTCGACGCCAGTGACGTCCAGCGCCGCAAGCAGCAGCCGCAGCTGCGCCGCGTGTCGGAGGTCTCGTGGCCGGACGGCCTGGTCACCCAGCACGCCATCCCGTTCACCGATCGCGGCCGGCCGTACCTGGTGGCCGTGGACGAGCTGGGCTCGGGCGGGGTACGGATCCTGGACATCTCCGACGAGCGCAAGCCCGCGACCGTCCGGCAGCTCAAGCTGGAGATCAACCGGCCCGAGCACGTCAAGCTGCGCGGAGCCGACAACGCCAAGAACGGGATCTTCGGGTACGACTCGCACTACTGCACCCTCGACCGTCCCACCGATCCGACCGCGCTGGCCTGCGGCTGGGCCCAGTCGGGGATCCGGGTCTTCGACATCCGCGATCTGAAGAGCCCGCGTGAGATCGCCTACTTCAACCCGCCCGCGCAGGTCGGCAAGCGCGACCACCTGCGCAACTCCGCGCACGCGTTCGTGCCGTTCGGGGCCTACTTCTCCGACATCCTCGGCGGCTCGCCCGACACGCCGCCCTACTTCGGCGAGACGGACATGACGGCCGACTGGTGCATGTCACCGCCGCGCTTCGACGGCGACCGGCTCTGGGTCTCGTGCGACGACAACGGCGCGCTGCTCCTGCGGTTCACCAACAACGCCTACCCGTTGCGATGAACGCGCGGCGCAACGCCGGCCGGGTGCTCTCGGCCTTCGCGTTCATGGTGCTCGGTGCCGGGGGCGTGATGCTGCTGCCCGATAACGGGCCGTCGCCGGCCGAGGCGCGCGCCTCGGCCGGCGGCGCGGTCGACATCGGCTTCAGCCAGGACATGATCGTGCATCACCAGCAGGCCGTCACGATGGCCCAGGCCGTCCGCGGCCGGACGAGCCCGTCGGTGTCCCAGCTGGCCGCCACGATCGAGCTCAACCAGATCAAGGAGATCGGCCAGATGCAGGGCTGGCTGGCCCTGTGGAACGCGCCCCAGGTGCCGTCCGGCCCGCCGATGACCTGGATGGCCACCGGCGACCGCGGCCATGCCGGCCACCGCGCGACCGGTGGCGCGATGCCGGGCATGGCCTCGCTGCGGGAGGTGGAGGGCCTCGGCGAGGTCAAGGGCAAGGACGCGGACGTCCGGTTCCTGCAGCTCATGATCCGCCATCACCAGGGCGGCCTGATCATGACCGGCGCGGCGGCCCGTACCGCGGCCAACCCGCAGGTACGCGCCCTCGCGACGCGCATGACCGCCGAACAGCACCAGGAGAACGCCGTGATGGCCGGCCTTCTCGCAGCCCTCGACCACCGCCCTCTCGCTCCACCGGCCTGACCCGAGGCGTCTCAGCACCAGCGGGAATCCGCTCGCTCGCTGGTGCGACGCCCTGCCCGGCCCACGTCCTCACCCGAAGGTGGCGCCGCCCGGCACGTCCGGCCAGGCCACGTCATCGACGGGCGGGACGGGCTGGGCCGGGTCGCGTTGCACCAGGCACGTGGTCAGCAACTCGCTTCGGCGGCCTTCCTGAATTCGGCTGGGCTGTAATACGTATCAGGCTGCGTGCCCGTCTTCGATTCGGATGCGTGGGTCAGCACCGCGCCAGAGCGGAGCCGGGACAGGCTCGCCGCCGTCACCGAGGAGCCGCCGAAGGTGTAGGCGCTGTCACTGTCCCCACTTCGCAGCTTGTAGACCTCGCCCGGCGTGAACGCGCCGAACGGTGCGCCCATCCAGCGCCAATCGCCTGGTGGCGCGTGCAAGGGCACCTCGGCGTGGGTCCCCCGCAACTTCGTGCGCGGCTCTAGCCGGAAATTCCGCACTTTCGAGGAGGGCCCCGTGGTGAGCTCGACATGGTCCGGGGGATGCCCCGGGCACCAGGCCAGTACCACCACCGCGCGGCCCGCCGCATCGACGGTGACGCCGACCGCTCCCTTCTTCGCCGGAGAACACCCGGCCAGCGCATAGCCCGCGACCATGACCGTACATACCGCCCATACCGCCCGTACTGTCCCCATGCCTAGCAGACGCCTGCGTCGGGCCGCGGGTTCGCGAAATGGGCGACCAACATGCCGGGCCACCTGGTGCGGAGCCCTCCTGTCCAGCGCGTGCCCGCCCGTCAGGTTCGCTGAAGTGCCCGGAACGCGTCGGTCCACGTGCGGTTCCGCCCCGGCAGACCGCCGGTGCCGGGCAGCACGGTGTACGGGCAGAACAGGCTGTTGAACAGCCACGGGGTCGATTCCGGGCCGAAATCGCGCACCATCGCGGCGTCCTGCGCCACTCCGTAGGTCGCGACCGCCAGCCTCCCGGTCCGGCGGAAGCCCTCGACCTGGTCCCGCAGGAAGTCCTTGCCGGCCTGGAACCACGGGCACGCGGCAAGGAAGTCGTCCCACTTCCGCTGGGTGAACGGCTGGTCGATGGCGTTCCTGACCACCATCCACACGGGCATGCCCCGGTGCCCCGGGTACCGCTCGGCGAAGGCGTCCGGGACCAGATCGCTCAGGTGCTTCTTCCAGAGCAGCACCAGCGAGAACTCGGTGGCCAGGAATCTCTGCTCGGGACGCATCCGGGGCAGGACGTAGTCGAGATAGCGCTGACCGGCCCCAGGGGACGGCAGATGCGGATGGATGTCCACACCCTCGATGGAGGGCGTGTCACGTACGAACCCCATCCAGCGCTCGACGGCGGGCGTCCGTCCTCGGGGCAGGTCGAGGCGGTTCAGCGCTCCCATGTAGAGCCGGGTTCTGCACCTGTTCCCGAAGTGCTCGGCGCGATAGGCGATGACGTGCCGCGCGACGGTCTCGTAGAAGACGTTGAGCCGGGCGTCGCGATCCTCCATGCGGGTCTCGATGAACGGTTCGTTGCCGATCGCCAGGATGTCGACCCGGTCCAGGACGATCGGCAGCACCTTGTCCAAGCGTTCGAGTTCGGCCGTCAACGCGGCACTGCCGGCGGCCGGGAGCGGCCTGCGGGTGAAGGGGAACTTCAACGACAGCACGGTGCCGTATCCCCTGCCGGAGGCCGTCAGCAGCGTCCGGATCACGGGCCGGTCCGCCGGCGGGCCCTTTCCCGCGTCGGGCATGGCGAAGAATCCTCGCAGCCAGGTCGCCGATACCTCCCGCAGCTGGGAGAAATCCATACCGCTCGGATCCCCGTTGAAATTCGCCCCGAGCACACCCTCGGGAGGAGGGGCTGTGACACGGGCGGTTCCTCTTTCCCGCGAGCCGTCATCGTCCCCGTTCAGCGCGACGAATCCGGCCGTGCCCGCGGCGACCAGGCCCACCCCGCCGGCCGCACCGAGCAGGCGCCGCCGCGAGAACGCGTTCCCTCCGCCGGAGCCGCGCGCCCCGAACCGGTCACTCATCACGCACTCCTCATGTCACCGAGTCGATCGGCGAGAGGCCGCCATGCTGACAGCCATGAACGACGCCCCGCAAACGAGCACGGGCCTGCCGGACCTGCGGCCCCTCGGCTGGAACGAGAAGGAAGGCTCCATCGCCACGTGAGAAATCCAGCACAAGGGATCCAGCACAAGGGGACGGGAACGGGCGTCCCGGGTACTCAGGCGCGAGGTGAGCATCTTTCTTGTCGGGCCGGCACAAAGCACAGGGCACCGGAACGCACGTGAGCGACAAGCCACCCCTGTCGCGGGTGACTACGATGACCGGCCGAGGGTGCGTTCACCACGAAGATCACGGAAGGCCGACCGCCGCGGTCCGGCGGGCGTTCTGCCGCGTGCCCCGCCTCATCGTCCTGTGAATGAAGGGGTCGGGCATGTCGATCGCACCTGTTTCCAAGTCCGAGGTGGAGCTGTTCATCGAGCTGGAGCCGACGGTGGAGAAGGAGGTCAACCGGCATATCTCGATGGCGGAGGAATGGTTCCCGCACCAGTACGTCCCGTACAGCGACGGCCGGACCTATTCGGGCGTCCTCGACGGCGAGGGCTGGGAGCCCGGCGACTCGAAGGTGTCGCCCGAGTCCCGTGAGGCACTGCTGGTCAACCTGCTCACCGAGGACAACCTGCCCGGCTACCACTTCGCGCTGCGGAGCGTGTTCGGGCAGGAGGGCCCGTACGGCTACTGGACGAACCGGTGGACGGCCGAGGAGAACAAGCACGGCATCGTCATCCGCGACTACCTGACGGTGACGCGGGCCATCGACCCGGTCGCGCTGGAGCGGGCCCGGATGCAGCACCTCCAGGTCGGCTACGCCATGCCGCACGGGCAGGACATGCTCCGGGGCGCGACGTACGTGGCGTTCCAGGAACTGGCGACGCGGATCTCGCACCGCAACACCGGCCGGGCGTCCGGCGATCCGCTGTGCGAGCAGATGATGGCGCGGGTCGCCAAGGACGAGAACCTGCACATGATCTTCTATCGCAACTTCATCGGCGCGGCGTTCGAGGCCGCGCCGAGCGAGGCGCTGCGCGCCGTCGCCGACGTGGTGACCACGTTCGAGATGCCGGGCAACACCATCGACGGCTTCCTGCGCAAGTCGGTGTCCATCGCCAACGCCGGCATCTACGACCTGCGGCTCCACCACGACGAGGTGCTCCAGCCCATCCTGCGCAAGTGGGGCGTCTTCGACCTCACCGGCCTGGACGCCGAGGCCGAGCAGGCCCGCGAGAAGCTCGCCGCCTACCTGGAGGGCATCGACCAGGCCGCCGCCAGGTTCGAGGAGCGCCGCGCCGCGCGGCTGGCCCGCAAGGCGGCCCGCCAGGCCTGACCGGCACCTCGGGGGCTTTGGAACGCCACGTCACGGGTATCACGGAAATGCCCGTTCGGGGGGTGAGCTCCTAGAGGTGGCCGGATGACCTCCGACGAGACCGTACCGCGCGCCAGAACGGACGTGGCCAAGGCCCTGCTGGGACAGGCCACCTACCGAAGTCTGGGGGAACAGCGGCTCTCCCCCGCCGAGGAACGGTTCGAGCGGGGCCGCCGGACCACGGGGCTGTGGCTGGCACCGCTGGTGACCGCCGCGTTCCTGGTCCTGCCGCTGGACATGCCGCCCTCCCAGCAGACGCTCGCCGGGATCCTGCTCGGTGTGATCGTCATGTGGGTCACCGAGCCGGTCCCGATCCCGGTCGGCGGGCTCATCGGGGTGGCGGCGATCGTGCTGTTCGGGGTCGTCCCGGCGGACGAGGCGCTCGAGCCGTTCGGGTCCACGACGATCTTCACGTTCATCGGGGCGTTCATCCTCGCGCAGGCGATGCTGAAGCACGGCGTCGCGCGGCGGTTCGCCTTCTTCATCCTGTCGCTGCCCGGCGTCGGCGGGTCCACCTTCCGCCTGATCACCGCGTTCGGCCTGATCACCTGCGTGCTGTCGGCGTTCGTGTCCAACACCGCCACCGTCGCGATGCTGCTGCCGACCGCGCTCGGCATGCTGACGGTCATCGCCAAGATGCTGCAGGACCGGGGCATGGTCGCCGAGGACTTCGACCCGGCCCGGCTGCGCGTCGGCGCGGCGCTGGTGCTGATGCTCGCCTACGGCGCCAGCGTCGGCGGCCTGCTCACGCCGGTCGGCAGCCCGCCCAACCTGATCGGCCGCGGGCTGATCGAGGAGGCAACCGGCGAGCGGATCTCGTTCGCCCAGTGGATGCTCACGGCCCTGCCGCTGTGCGCGCTGATGTTCGTGGTGCTCGTCGTCGTCCTGCTCCTGCTCAACAAGCCCGAGATCCGGCGGATCGAGGGCGTGGAGGAGTACATCCGGCACGAGCGCGCCGAGCTCGGGTCGATGTCGCGGGCGGAGAAGAACACCCTGCTCGCCTTCGGCGTCACCGTCGCGCTGTGGATCCTGCCCGGCATCGTGGCGCTCGCCGCCGGCACCGACTCCCCGGTGTACGAGACGTTCAGCGGACGGCTCAACGAGGGCATCGTGGCGGTACTCGGCGCGTCGCTGCTGTTCCTGCTGCCCACCCATTGGGGCCGCCGCGAGACCACGCTCAACTGGAGCGACGCGGCCCGCATCGACTGGGGCACGATCCTGCTGTTCGGTACCGGCATCATCTTCGGCTCGCTGCTGGAGGACACCGGGCTGGCCAAGACCATCGGCAACGAGGCCTCCGGCGCGCTGGGCCTGTCGAGCCTGTTCGCCATCACCGCCTTCGCCGTGGTGCTCGCGATCGTGATCTCGGAGACCACCAGCAACACCGCCTCGGCCGCGGTGGTGGTCCCGATCATCATCCCGATCGCCGTCGCCGCCGGCGTCGACCCGTTCGTCCCCGCATTGGCCGCCACCTTCGCCGCCTCGTTCGGGTTCATGCTCCCGGTCTCCACCCCGCAGAACGCCATCGCGTACGGCTCGGGCGTCGTCCCGATCACCACGATGATCCGGTCCGGCTTCGGCTTCGACATCTTCGGCGCGATCCTGATCATCCTCGGCCTGCCGCTGATGGTCGCGCTCACCGGGATCGGCGGCTGACCCGGCGGCGGACGGCCGTCCTGGCAGGTAGTGGACAGCGACGGACACGCGCCTGACGTGGAGTGGGAGACTGCCGGGCACGGGAGGCACCAATGGGTTTCGGGTTTCGTGTCGGTGTTCCAGGAATGAGCGTGCGGGTCTCGCCACGAGGGGTGCGCACGTCGGTCGGCCCTCGGGTCGCGCGGATCAGCACGGGCGGCGGCGGTACGCGCGTTTCCAGCGGCATGGGACCGTTCTACGCCTCCACCTCGCTCAGCGGCGGGCGCAAGAGGACGACCACGCGGCGCGCCCCGGCGCGGCGGCCCGCCTCTCCTTCGGCTGCGCAACTGGAACGTGCCAGGCGGTACGCCGAACGCGCCCAGCAGGCGGAGCAGCGTGCGGCCGGCCGCCGGATGCGCCGTGGGCGTCCAGGACGCGGTGCTTTCGGTGGTGATGCGGCAGCAGGACCTCGACACCCTGCCCGAGCAGTCCCCCGGCCTCACGCCCAGCGGGCAGCCGACGCTGAAGAAGCTGACCAACCGCGACCGCATGCTGTGGTGGCTCACCATCATGGGCTCCAACGTCATCGCCACCCTCAAGGAGGCGCTCGCCACCGCGCCCGGCATCGCGGCCGCTGCTGACCGGCGCGGACGGGCGCGTGACCGGTGACGAGGACTTCCTCTTCTACAACCACCCCACCGCAGCGCACGGCGCCGCGCGGCTGCTCGGCAAGCAGATCGAGGGGCCGTACAGGGTCGAACGCGCCGCGCTCCATCTCGCCGCGCTGCCCCCGCACGTCCAGCGCGTGGTGGTGTCCATCAACATGGACGTCGACACCGGATTCGGCTGTGACGCCCTGACGCACGCCTCCTTGATGATCGACTGCATCACCGGTGCCTCATGGCGGTTCCCGGCCCCGGCCGGCCCCGATATCAGGGCGATGGTCATGGCCGAGTTCTATCGGCACATCGTCAACGACGGCCCCGTCTGGAAACTGCGCGCGGTGGGGCAAGGCTGGTCCGACGGCCTGAACGGCTTGGCCCGCGCCCACGGCGTACACGTGGACTGATTCGGCCTCCACCCCTTGGCGAGGATTGCCCCTTCCGGCGCCTGTCCTTGTAGCGGTTTGACGATTTTCGAGGCCGCTCGGGCCTGGTCCGGTGCGCCAACTGGGGTGGTCGTCCGGGCGCCTGAGGACGGGTCTTGCCGGACGGTGACGGGCCGGTTAGCGTGATTAATTAATAAGAAACTTTCCTGTCAGCTCCCGCAGGAAGGAAAGACCATGCGCTCCCCCCGCACGAAGGCCGTCGTCGCGGCCGTCACACTCCCGACCGCGTCCGTGGCCGTACTGGTCGCGTCCGCCGGTCCGGCCGCAGCGCACGGCACCATGTCCGACCCGCCGAGCCGCGTCTACGTCTGCAAGAACGAAGGCCCCGAGAACCCGAAGTCGGAGGCGTGCAAGGCGGCCGTCGCCGCCGCCGGAACGCAGGCCTTCTACGACTGGAACGAGGTGTCGCTGCTGGACGCGGGCGGGCGGCACCGGGAGATCATCCCGGACGGCCAGCTGTGCGGTGCCGGCCGGGCGAAGTACCGCGGCCTGAACCTCCAGCGCACCGACTGGCCCGCCAGGCGCGTCTCGCCAGGGCCGCTCACGATCACCTACCACGCGACCGCCCCGCACTCGAACAGCAACTTCGAGTTCTACATCACGCGCGCGGGATGGGATCCCTCCCAGCCGCTGCGCTGGTCGGACCTCGTCCACCTGAGGACGTTCAACGGCCAGAACCCCACCACGTTCACCAAGTGGACGATCGACATCCCGCAGCGCACCGGACGGCACGTCGTGTACTCGATCTGGCAGCGGGTCGTGGGCAGCGCCGAGGCCTTCTACACCTGTTCCGACGTGGACTTCGGTGGAACGAGCCAGGCCGCCGCCACCCCGCCGGCGGACGGCCAGAGCCCGCCGCGATGAAGTACGCGGCCCTGGCGGTGCTCACCGCCGGCGTCCTGCTGCTGCTCGCCCCGTTCGGAGCCGGTCGTTCATCGAACGGCTCCGCCGGGGCGCGCGGCTTCAACGGCACCGACGTGATGTTCCTGCAGATGATGCTCCCGCACCAAGGCCAGGCGGTGAAGGTGGCCCGCCTGGCCCGCCGGCATCCCGTACGGCCCGAGGTCAGGACACTGGCGGCGGCGATCGAGACCACCCAGCGCGGCGAGGCGCGGCGGATCATGGAACGGCTGCGCGCCTGGGAACGCCCGCAGCGCGCACCCTCGGACGCCCACGCCGCGCACGGCGGCGTCGTCCCCGAGACCACCGACGCGGAGATCGAGGCGCTGGACCGTACCCCGGCCGACCGGTTCGAGCGCGCGTTCCTCAACCTCCTGATCGCCCACCAGGACGACGCCGTACAACTGGCCCGCATGGAGACCGGCCGCGGCCAGGACGCGTGGACCAGGCAACTCGCGAGAACCGTCGACCGATCCCGCTCAGCGCAGATCACCCGAATGCTGGCCCTCGTGGGTCAGGGGTAGATCTTGGTGGCGGTGGCGGCTTTGGCTTCGTGGAGCGCGTGCAGGGCCTTGGCCGGGAATCCGCCTTGTACGGGGCGGTCCGGGATCCGGGACGTGTCGGTCAGGGTCCAGCCGCTGCCGCGTTCGATGAGGGAACGGTGCTTGGTGGAGTAATAGTCGGGATTGACCGACACGGCGATGCCGCTCGCGCCGGCGGCCGCGGCCAGCAGGTGGGGGTGGAAGCGGGTCGAGATCCAGGTCTGGCCGGGGCCGGCGGGCAGGCCGTGCTCCCAGATCCCGGCGAACGGGTAGAACCGCATGCCGGGAAAGTGCGGTTCGAGCATGTCGTAGATCGCCCGGTCGGCTCCCGGGATGCCTTCCACGAGGCCCACCCGGTCACCGGGTACGCCCCAGGCGCGCAGGGTGTCGGCCACGAACGCGGCCAATGCGGGCTGGGGCATGTCCAGCAGGTCCGATTGCAGGCACAGCATGACTTCGCGCAAGGGCTCCTGGCGTTGCCAGTACAGGTGCGGGCCGAGGTCCAGGAAGAGGTCGTCGCCTGTGGAGCCGACCGTCGTGGCATCGCCGAGCAGGCCGGCGGACGGCTCGTCCCGTACGTCGGCCAACTCGAAGTGGGCCGCCAGGCCTCGCAGCATGGGCGTGGCGTGGTCGGCGACCGGCCACAGGCCCTGGCCTGTCATCACCGCGCGGCCGCCCGATCGCTGAACGGCGCCCACGGCCGCGGCCAGCAGGCCGTAGTGCTTGGGCCAGATGGCGTTGATGTATCCGCCGCCGATGATGTGGACGATCTCGGCACGCGCGGCCAGTTCGATGCCGGCCGCCCAGCGGGGTGCCATCCCGGGGTTGTGCATCGCGTCCCGTACCCAGCGGGTGAGTCCCCACGGCTCCTCGCCCGGAGCCTCCCAGCACAGCCGCCAGAACGTGTCGGTGAAGCGGGCCTTCGGATGGATGCCGTCCAGCAGCACCGCCGCCGCGCCGGGGCTCGGGCAGTCCAGCCATACCTCGGTCTCCGGGGCGGTCCGGGCCAGATGGCGGAGCCAGAGGGCGGCGATCAGCTCGTCGCCGTAGTTCGGGAACCCGGTCGTACCGACGAGGTAGATCATCACACCAACCGTTCGTGAGCGGCCGAATCCGACGAAGGCTATCCGCGCGGGGCGGTGAAGGTGTCGATGTCGGAGATCTGCCAGCGTCCGGAGCGGCGTACCGCGTCGACCGCGAGCATGGCGGCGGCGTAGGAGGTACGGCCGTCCGAGCCGCGGGTGCTGCGCTGGTCGGCGAAGATCAGGAGGCGGGCGCGGTCGCCCTGGAGCATCTTCACGGCGCCGTCGGTGACGGTGGTGGTGAGGACCAATCGCTCTTGCGGGGCCTGCCGGCGGACGGGGGCGAACATCGCGTCGTACTGCTGGACGGCCTTGCCCACCAGGAGTGTACGGGCGGCGCGTTCGGTCTTCGCGATGTCGGCGTGGTCGTAGGAGAAGACCGTGTTGACGATGTCGGTGACGCCGCCCTTGACCTCGCTTGTACGGGCGGCATCGGCGAGCGCCGCGTTCCGTGCGGCCGGGGCGTCGCGCAGGCTTTCGGCCTGCTGGTGGGACCAGACGGTCATGCCGCCCAGCAGGACCGTCACTGTGGCAAGGACTGCGGGCCACCGCATGGGTTCTCCTATCCGTTCGCGACGGGGGCCTGGCCGAGGGCGCTGAGTTTCCAGCCCGCGGCGGTCCTGGTCAGTTCGCCGATGAGGCGGCTCTGCTTGGTGGCGGGGTCGCCCTTGGGCGGGGTCACGGTGATCGCGATGGCCACGATGACGCGGGCGCGGCCGGCGTGGGTGTCGAGTTCGGTGACGGCGGCTTCGAGGATCCGGGCGCTGGTGATCGTCCGGGCCTCGCCGACCTGGCGTGCGAAGCCGGCCCGGCCCTGCACGATGTCGCGGTAGAGGTCGCTGGTGGCGGAGTCCTGCCAGCTCTTGAGGCTGCGGTCGAGGGAACGGTAGTCCAGGGTGTTGAGGTTCTGGATCGCCTGCTCACCGTCGCGCAGTACCTGGTCGCGGGTGGCGGCGTAGCGCAGTGAGTCGTCGTGTTCCGCCGCGTACCACGACCATCCCGACCACGTGGCGGCGATCGCGGCGATGGCGGCCAGGGCGATCGCCACGGGCTGGACGTTCCGTGGTTTCCTGCGTGTCGCCGGTTCGGGCTTGGCGACTTCGGTCGTGGCGGTCATCGGGGCCTCCTTCGCATCAGCGGGCCTTCAGTTCGGTGATGCGCCACTGGCCGTCGCGGAGCGCCGCCATCACCGACAGCTGGGCCGGGGCGACCGAGCCGCTGGGTTCGCCCGCTCGGGTGGCCGCCTGGTCGAGGAAGACCAGGAGGCGCGCGGTGTCCCCGGTCAGGGTGACCACTCCGGCCCGTACGACGCGGGTGTTCAGGGCGAGGCGCTGCGCCGGTGCCTGCTGCTTCACCTCGGCGAACAGCCGGCGATGGTCGTCGGCGGCCCGGCCCGCCAGGGTCTGCGACGCGGCCCGCTCGGCGCCGGCGGTGTCCTCGGGGGTATAGGAGAAGACCTTCGTCAGCGCGTTGCTCACATCGCCGATGACCTTGGTCGTCGCGTCGGCATCGGCCAGTGCCCGGTTGGAGGAGGACGGGCGGTCGCTCGCGGGCAGCACCAGCAGGCCGCAGGCGGCGAGGACGATGAGCGATGCCAGGGTGAGGCCTGTCCTGCCGCGCCTCTTCTTGACGACCGGGTTCTTGACGACCGGTTTCCGGGCGATCGGTTCCTTGTCGGTGGGCAACGTGGTCCTCCCTGCCGGTCAGCGGGCGCTGACCGGGATCGCCGTGAGCGAGGTGAGCTTCCAGCCGCCGGGCGTGCGGGCCAGCCCGGCCTCGTAGCGCTTGCGCTGTACGGCCGGTGCGCCGTTCGGCGGGGTGAGGCGGATC
The DNA here is from genome assembly GCF_044326315.1 of Actinomadura sp. 9N407. Lineage (NCBI taxonomy): Bacteria > Bacillati > Actinomycetota > Actinomycetes > Streptosporangiales > Thermomonosporaceae > Actinomadura > Actinomadura sp. 9N407. The sequence continues at coordinate 194,388 of NZ_JBIRAW010000006.1, forward strand.
TGGACGGTGGCGATGAGCCGGGCGCTCCCGGCCCGTACGTCCAGGGCGGTGAGGGCGGCGTCGTCGACCGTGGCCGTCGCGGTCGTGCGGGCCTTGACGATCTGCTGCTCGCTGCCGGGCGCCTCGCGGACGAGCCGTTCGCGCAGCGGCCCCGTCGAGACGTCCTGCCATTGCCGCAGCCCGGCGTCGCTCTGCGTCCAGGTCATGCTGTTGAGCACCGCGACCTGCCGCTGGCCGGTACGGAGCACCAGGTCGCGGGCCTGTCCGATGTCGTCGCCGTCGGCCTGCTCGGCCTGCGAGTACGTCCAGCCCGACCAGGCGAGGAAGGCGAGCGCGGCCACGATCGCCAAGCGGGCGGCCGCGGTCATCCTCCGGCTCCCGTCAGGCCGAGCAGCCCGCGCATGTCCGGGGCCTCCGACGGGGGAAGGGCGGGCAGTCCGAGCGCGCCCGGCAGCGACGATGACGCGTTCCCCATGAGGGAGCCGGGACGGGCCGGTTCCGGGACGCCGCCGCGCGGGGCGTTGGCGGCGCCGCGTACGCCGACACCGCTGGAGGCGGGCATCGTGCAGCGGGCGGCGGTGTTCAGCGGCGGGCCGGACGAGGTGTCCAGGCCGTTGCGGTACGTCGTGCCGCCGTACCCGCTGGTGCACGGCAGCGGCCGGAAGAAGGTCGCCACCATGCCGTAGTTGAGCCGTCCGCTCTCCACCACGGACGAGCCGGCCGCGACGGCTTGGGGCACCTTGACCAGCAGTTCCTCCAGGCCGTCGACGCGGGTGACGAGGAGGTCGGAGGTGGTGAGCAGGTTGGCGACCACCACGCTCAGGGCGGGGTCGAGGTCGCGGACCAGCCCGGCGAACTGTTCGGACGCTCCGGGCGCGGCGGCGATCAGGCGGCGCAGATCGGTATCGGACGCGCGCAGTTGCCGGGCGAGCAGGCCCGCGTCGCGGCCGAACGCCTTCAGCGCCGCGGCCTCCTCGTTCTGGGTCCGCATGACCGTCTCGGCGTCCACGATCAGCCGCGTGGTCGGCTCGGCGTGCCGGTCGGCCTCGCGGATGAAGGCGCCGCTACTGTCCAAGAGGACCTGGAGGTTCTGGCTCTGCCCGTTGAACGCCGTGCCGAGCTCGTCCACCAGCGTCCGCAGCGAGTCGAGCGGAACGGAGCCGGCCAGATCGCTGACGCTCCTCAGCAGATCGGTCACCGGCGCGGGGGTCTGGGTGGCGGTACGCGGGATCCGCGAGCCGGCGGCCAGGTACGGTCCGCCGCCGGCCGCCGGCTGCAGGTCGATGTACTGCTCGCCGACCGCGGAACGGTTGGTCACCGTGGCCGTGCTGCCGGCCGGAATCTTGGGCGCCGACTTCTCGATGCGCAGGTCGGCGACCACGCCGTCGTGCGTCAGGCGCACCGGACCGACCCGGCCGACGGAGACGCCCCGGTACGTGACGTCGGCGTGTTCCAGCAGGCCGCCAGCTTCACCGAGCTCCACCTGGACGATGTAGTCGCCGTCGAAGCCCACGTACCGGCCGAGGTCGGCGTACCGGATGCCGACGAAGGCGAGCGCGCAGACCCCCAGGACCACGAACGCCAGGACCTTGACCCGAATCGCAAGAGTGATCATTGGTCGGGCACTCCTCGGTCGCCGCCGGCGGGCGGCAGGGGCAGCGGCGGCGCGTCCCCGGCGCCCTTCGGCTTGATCGGCGGGACGATCCGCGTCCCGGGAGGCGCGCTCATCGACAGGTAGACGTTGAGGTAGTCGCCCTTGATCGCGGGCAGCACGGCGTCGGTGAACGGGTACGTGAGCAGCACCTGGAGCGACCGGGGCAGGTCCCGGCCCGAGTCCGCCAGCTCGCGCAGGGTCGGTTCGAGGGCCTTGAGATCGGCGATCATGTCGTCCCTGCTCCGGTCGATGGTCACGACCGCGACGTCCGACAGCCGGTCCAGCGACGTGAGCATCCTGACCAGCGCGCCGCGCTGGCTCTCCAGCACCTTGAGCCCGGGGGCCAGGTCGTCCAGGACGGTGCCGATCTGCCGCTCCTGGCCGTTGAGCGTCGCCGACAGCCGGTTCAGCCCGTCGAGCGCGTCGGTGATGCCCTTGCGGTTGCCGTTCAGCGTCGAGGTCAGCGCGGTGACGCGTTCGAGCATCGACCGGATCTGCGGCTCGTTGCCGTTCAGCGCGTGGTTGAGCTCGGTCGTGATCGTGCGGACCTGGTTGAGGCCGCCGCCGTTCAGCAGCAGCGACAGCGCGCCGAAGACCTCCTCGACCTCGGGGTTGCGGTTGGTCCGCGACATCGGGATCACGGCGCCGGCGGCCAGCGTGCCGGTGGCCGTGCCGCCGGGCGGCGGGGTCAGCGCGATGTACTTCTCGCCGAGCAGGTTGGACTGCCCGAGCTGCGCGTACGCGTTGGCCGGCAGCCGCACGCCGCGGTTGACGAGCATCGTGACCTCGGCGGCCCAGCCGCGCGGCGGCAGCGACACCCTGACGACCCGGCCGACCGCGACGTCGTTCACCTTCACCGCCGACTGCGGGACCAGGTTGAGGACGTTCGCGAACTGCGCGGTCACCGTGTACGGGCGATCGCCCACATCGGCGCCGCCGGGCAGCGGCAGGTCCTGGACGCCCTTCATCCCGGGGATGCCGCAGCCGGTCAGGGCCAGCGAGGCGGTGAGGGCGATGGTCGCGTGGAGGGAGCGGCGCATCAGCGGCCTCCCCCGTCCACGGCCGGCAGGGGCAGCGGCGGACCGCCGGGCCTGCTCAGCTCGTTGAGGTTGGCGCGGCCCATCAGCGCCTTGCGGTCCGGGTCGTACGCGTTGAGGACGTTGCCCACGTTGAGCGGCTGTACGTCCAGGGCCTCGGCGAGCGAGCGGCGCTGGTCGACGAGGACCTGCGTGATCGAGGCCAGCTTGTTCACGTTCGACCGGACCAGTGCCCGGTTGTCCTCGATGAACGCCTTCACCTTGCCGAGGGCATCGGCCAGCTGGGTGAGCGCGGCGGCGAGGTTGTGGCGATCCTCGGCGAGGAATCCCGACACCTCGGCGAGCTGCCGTTCCGCCTGCCTGACCTGCCCGTCGTTGTTCCGCAGCATGGTGGTGAACTTCTGCAGGTTGCCGATGGTGGAGAACAGGTCGTCCTGCGAGCCGGTCAGCGTCTTGGCGGCCTTGCCGAACCGCTCGATCGTGGTGCCGAACGCCTCGCCGTTCCCGTCGAGGTTGGCCGCTCCGGTACGGATCGCGTCCGAGAGCGCGCCGTCCCGGTCGAGACCGTTCGGGCCGAGGTCGGCGGCGAGCTTCGTCACCGTGGCGTAGATCGTGTCGATCTCCATGGGGGTGACGGTGCGCTCGACCGGGATCACCGCGCCGGAGGCGAATCGGGGGCCACCGGTGTAGGCGGGCGAGAGCTGCACGTACCGGTCGGCGACCACGCTCGGCGTGATCACCAGGGCGCGCGCGGCGGCCGGGATCTCGATCCCGTGGTCCACTCGCATGGCCACCCTGACCCGGGCGGGCTCCGGCCGGACGGACTCGATCGTGCCGACCTTCACGCCCAGCACCCGGACGTCGGAGCCCACGTGCACGCCGACCGCCTGCTTGAAGTAAGCGGTGACCTTCGGGCCCGGCGCGTCCCGCAGGACGGCCGCCACCGCGCCCGCCAGCGCCAGGACCGCGACCCCGGCGATCAGCACCAGCGCGGGATGCCGCGCCTTGCGAGGGAATCTCATCAGCGACCTCTCGGCTTGGGGGGCATGCAGCCACGTTCCGGTGACGTGCCGGGCGGGAGGTAGTTCCTGGGGACGACGCCGCACAGGTAGCCGTCCATCCACCGGCCGTTGCCGAGCGAGTTGCCGACCAGCCGGGTGTACGGGCCGGCCAGTGACAGCGCCCGGTCGAGGTCGCCCCTGTTGCGTTCGAGCAGGGCGGTGACCTCTTCGAGGGAGCGCAGCGCGGGCCCCAGCTGCCGCTGGTTGTCGTCGATCAGGCCGGACAGCTCGCTGGACAGCCGCTGGGTCCCGACCAGGAGCCCGTGCACGGCGTCCCGGCGCCGCCTCAGCTCGCCGAGCAGCAGGTTGCCGTCCTTGAGCAGCGTCTCGACCTGGGCGCTCTGGTCGGCCATCGTTCCGGAGAACCGGTCGGCGCCGTCCAGGAGCCGCCTCAGCTCCGCGTCCCGGGACGCGATCACCTTCGACAGCGCGGTCACGCCGTCCAGGGCCGTCCGTACGGCCGGGGGCGTGCCCGCGAACGTCGCCGACAGGGTCTGCAGGCTCTTGCCGAGCTGCGCCGAGTCGAGGTCGACGAGCGACTTGCTCAGATCGTCGAACGCGGTGGTCACGTCGTAGGGCGACATCGTCCGGCTCGACGGGATCCGGCGCCTGGGGTCCTGCGGGCCGGTGCCCAGCGGGTCGACGGCCAGGAACTTGTCGCCGAGCACGGTCTTGATCGAGATCGCGGCCGTGCTGGTGTCACCGATCCAGGCGTCCTTGACCCGGAACGACACATCGACCTTCCCGCGATCGAGCTTGACCCCCATGACCTTGCCGACCTTGACGCCGGCGATCCTGACCTCGTTGCCGGGACGCAGCCCGGCCGCCTCGGTGAAGTGGGCCCGGTAGGTCGTACCGCCGCCGATGAGCGGCAGATCGGCGGCGCGGTAGGCGAGGCTTCCGGCGATCAGCAGCAGGGCCAGGCCGACGGCGCAGACCGTGATCGGATTGCGCTCGCGTACCGGGGTCCAGCGCGGCCACCGTGGGCGCCGACGCTCCGTACGCCGCCCTTCCGGGCGCTGCGGATTCCCGCGTCGCCCGGTCATGAGCGGCACCTCGCGGCGGTGATGGCGATCCCGGTCGGCGGCGGGAGCTGCGCGTCCGGGTACTGCTTGTACGTGGCGCCCGTCAGCTTGGCCTCGCACAGGAAGAGGTTCAGCCAGGAGCCGTACGAGCCGAGGCGGCCGATGGCCTGCGTCTTGACAGGGAGCATGTCGAGGAACTTCTCCACGGTGGCCGACTCGTCGGCCAGGTTGTCCGACAGCCGCCCCAGCTGGGCGATGTCCTTCTTGAGCGGTGCCCGGCCGGCCTGGAGCAGGCCGGCGGTGGTGGTGGCGAGGTCGTCCAGGGCACTGACCGCCTCGCCGATCGGGACGCGGTCGGCCGACAGCCCGGAGATGAGGCGGCGCAGGGTGGTGACCAGGTCGACCAGCCGCCCGCTGCGGGCGTTGAGGGTGTCCAGCAGCCCGTTCAGGTTGCCGATGACCTGCCCGATGACCTGGTCCTTGCCCGCGATGGTGCCGGTGAGCGAGCCGACGGTGGCCAGCAGGCTCTCCATCGTCCCGCCCTCGCCCTGGAACACCTGGATGATCGAACCGGCCAGCTTGTTGACGTCGGCCGGTGACAGCGCCTGCATCAGCGGCTTGAACCCGTTGAACAGCTGCGTCAGGTCGAGCGCCGGCCGCGTCCGCTCCAGCGGGATCGTCGCGCCGGGACGCAGCTCGCCCGGCGCTCCGGTGCCCCGGTCGAGTTCCACGTAGCGCTGGCCGACGAGGTTGACGTACTTGATGGTGGCCGTCGCCGTGGCGGGCAGCGCGCGCTGCCGGTCCACCGAGAACCGCACCAGCGCGGTCCGCCGTCCGGTCAGGCCGACCTCGTCCACCCGGCCGATCTGGACGCCGGCGATCCGTACGCTGTCGCCCTTCCGCAGCCCGGAGGCGTCGCTGAACCTCGCCTTGTACGCGACGGTGTCGCCGACGTTGGTCTGCGCGATGCTGACCGCCAGCACGGCGGTGGCGAACACGGTCACCGCCGTGAACAGCAGCGACTTGACCAGCGGTGTGAGCAGGCCCTTGCGGTTCAACGGACCGTCACCTCCCTGCCCCGGTAGATGGGGCCGACGAGCACGCTGCTCCAGTCCGGCAGTGCGCTGGGGACCTCGTTCATGCCGGGCGCCAGCAGCTCGTTGACCAGGCGGTTCTCCTCCGGGGAGTTGAGCAGGCCGAGCCCGCCACGGGCGATCTTGACCGCGCCGGCGCTCTTCGGCCCGGCCGTGGAGGCGGTACCGCCCGTGTACGGGAGCGGGTAGCAGTCAGGCCCGCTCTTGGCCCGGTAGACCGGCCGGTCCTTGCCGGGCAGGTAGCGTCCGCTGGACGGCATCGTCGTGACGTCCACGTGCAGGCCGGGCTGCTTGGTGCCCTTGCCCAGGACCTTGTCCATCTTCGGGATGAAGTCGTTCAGCATGCGCAGCGTGCAGGGCAGCTCGGGCGAGTACTTCGCCAGCAGCTCCAGGCTGGGCCTGCTGTGCGCCGCCAGCCGGATGATGTTCTGGGAGTTCTCCACCAGGAAGTCGCCGAGGTCCTGGGAGGCGGCGGTCACCGACGAGTAGACCGCGCTCAGCTCGGCCCGCTGGTCGGCCAGGGTCCTGCTGGTGTACGTGGCGTCGCTGAGGGCCTGGATGACCTCGGGAACGGCCTCGCCGTAGTTGCGGGTCAGCCGTACCAGCTCGGTGATGTCGCGGTTGAGGGCAGGCAGGGCCGGGTTGACCTTCTTGAGGTAGGCCTCCAGCTCGACCATGCTCTCCCCCAGTTGTGTGCCCCGGCCGTCCAGTGCCTGGGAGATCGCGCTCAGCGTGGTCGACAGCTCGGCCGGCTGGACGGCGGTGAGCAGCGGCATCAGATCGTCCATCACCTCCTGCAGCTCGATCGCGCTGGACGAGCGGTCCTGGCTGATGACGGCGCCGGCGGCGAGGCGCCGCGGGCTGGGCCGCGAGGGCGGGATCAGCGCCACGTACCGCTGCCCGAACAGCGTCGTGGGCAGCATCTGCGCGGACACGTCGGCGGGCAGCAGGTGCAGCTTGTCCGGGTGCATCGCGAGCTTGAGCGTCGCGCCCGACCCGTTCGCGGAGATCTCCCGTACCTCGCCGACCGTGACGCCGCGCAGCTTGACGTCGGCGTACTGGTGCAGCGCGTTGCCCGTCGCGGCGGTGTGCAGCGTCACCATGGACACCTGGGTGAACCGCTTGTCGTACACCGCGATGGACAGCGCCACCAGCAGCGCCGGGACCAGCAGGAAGGCCACGCCGGCCAGCCGCCGCCCGAACATCTGGGCGGTCTCGCCGTTCCTTCGCCGGGCGCCGCTCATCCGGCCACCTTCACCGTCGTCGTGGTGCCCCAGATCGCCAGGCTCATGAAGAAGTCGGTGATGCCGATCAGCAGGATGGACGTGCGGACCGCCTTGCCGACGGCCCGGCCCACACCGGCCGGGCCACCGGCGGCCCGGAAGCCGTAGTAGCAGTGCGAGACGACCACCATCACGCTGAACACGAAGACCTTGAGGAACGACAGCAGCACGTCGGCCGGCGAGAGGAACAGCCCGAAGTAGTGGTCGTAGGTGCCCGCCGACTGGTCGTTCACGAACACCGTGACCAGCCGGGCCGAGACGTACGAGCTGACCAGGCCGACCGCGTACAGCGGCATGATCGCCACGGTGCCGGCCACGATCCGGGTGGTCACCAGGTACGGCAGGCTCGGGATGCCCATGACCTCCAGCGCGTCGACCTCGTCGTTGATCCGCATCGCGCCGAGCTGGGCGGTGAACCCGGCGCCGACGGTGGCGCTCAGCGCCAGCCCGGCCACCAGCGGGGCGATCTCCCGGGTGTTGGCGTACGCGGAGGCGAACCCGGTGAACGCCGCGGAGCCGATCTGCTGCAGCGCCGAGTGGCCCTGCATGCCGACCACCACGCCCGTCGCGAGCGTCATCGCCATCATCACGCCGAGCGTGCCGCCGACGACGCCGAGCCCGCCGCTGCCGAACGCGACCTCCGCCAGCAGCCGCTGGACCTCCTTGAGGTAGCGGCGGATGACGCGCGGCGTCCACAGCAGCGCGCGCGTGTAGAAGATGAGCTGGTCGCCGGGCTGGTCCAGGAAGGCGAACCAGCGGCCGGGACCGCGCGGCCGGCGGCGGCCCAGGAGCGGGAGACCCATCGGTCACCCTCCCTTCGGGGGAACGACCTGCAGGTAGATCGCGGTGAGGACCATGTTCACGAGGAACAGCGCCAGGAAGGCGAACACGACCGCCTGGTTCACCGCGTCGCCGACGCCCTTGGGCCCCTTGCCCGGGTTCAGGCCCAGATAGCAGGCCACGACGCCGGCGATGAAGCCGAAGATCAGCGCCTTGAACTCGCCGACGTACAGGTCCGGCAGCTGGGCCAGGGCGGAGAAGCTCGCCAGGTAGGCGCCCGGCGTCCCGTCCTGCAGGAACACGTTGAAGAAGTAGCCCGCGCTGACGCCGACCACCGAGACCAGCCCGTTCAGCAGCACCGCGACGGCCATGCAGGCGACGACGCGCGGCACCACGAGCCGCTCGACCGGCGAGACGCCCAGCACCTCCAGCGCGTCGATCTCCTCGCGGATGGTCCGCGAGCCCATGTCCGCGCACATCGCCGCCCCGGCCACGCCGGAGACCAGCAGCGCCACCACCATCGGGCTGGCCTGCTGGATGATCACCAGCACGCTGGCCGCGCCGGTGAACGACTCGGCGCCCAGCTGCTTGATCAGCGAGCCGACCTGCAGCGAGGTCACCGCGCCGAACGGGATCGACACCAGCGCCGCCGGCAGGATCGTCACGCTGACGATGAACCAGAACTGCTCGACGAACTCGCGGAACTGGAACGGGCGGCGGAACAGCATCCCCAGGACCGTCGCGGCGAGCTGGAACACCTCGCCGCCCGTCCGGAACGCCTTCGCCGGGACGGTGATCGCGCGGCTGGTCACGAGGTCTTCTCGGCCTGGCAGCCCGGGGCCTTGGCGAACGCGCTGTTCAGCGCCGGGTTCGCCCGGAGGTCTTGCTGCGGCCCCTGGTAGCCGCTGTACGCGGCGAACGCGGCGCCGACCCGCTTGATCGCCCGCTGCAGCGACTTGGCGTCGGTCACCTTCGCCTTGCGCAGCTGCCTGCTGGCGGTGGTGACGGCCGAGCTCGTACTGGTGAGCCGGCCCATGGCGGTCGCGTGCACGGCCTGCCCGCCCGGCACCGGCGGCGCGCCGAGCCCCTGCATGTCCATCGACAGCGTCTTCAGCCGGGCCGAGATGTCATCGAGCATCGTGACGAGGTTCTGCTTGGACTGCACCACGTCGACGGCATCGATCTTGGGTACCGCCAGCGTCTTGCCCTGGTTCAGGACACCGCACGCCTTCCCCGCCCACGCGACCTCGGGGGCCTCCTTGGGCTCGTCCGAGCCGCATCCGGCCACGGAGAGGGCGGCCGACGAGGCCAGCGCGACTCCGACGATCAAACGGCGAACCATTGCGTTCTCCTTCTCTGCTGGGCACTGCTGCGCTGCTGGGCTCTGCTGCGGTCTGCCGGGCTCGCTGCGCCGCCCGGCTAGCAATTCGGGGTGGCGGGCTTTCCGGCGAACCGGTCGGCGATGAACGCCAGGACGTCCTGGCCGCCGCGCTGGATCAGCGTGATGTGGCTGAGGCCGTCCCAGGTCTTCCAGGTGACCTGCACGCCGAGCCGGCAGTACGCGTCGCGCAGCTCCTTGTGCTGCCCGAACGCGACGATCTCGTCGGCGGTCGAGTGGTACTGGAGGACGGGGACCTCGATGGGCTCGGTGCCCGGGGTGTTCTCGGCGACGCGGTCCAGCCAGGCCGTCGTCCCGTACGGGCTCGTCGTCGTGTAGTCCGGGACGGTCTTGCCCGCGTAGTCCAGCAGGAGTTCCAGCGTGCAGGCGTTCTTCTCGAAGTCGGCGAACATGGTCCGGCCGGCGTCGTTGAGGAACGAGTCGAGCTTGAGCTCCGGGTAGGCGTTGTCCATGCCCAGCAGGGAGTAGAGGAGGAACCCGAACGACTCGGCGCCCTCCAGGCCGATCCCCACGGCCGCGAGGTCCGACGGCACCCCGCCGCCGACGACGCCGGTGAGGTTCAGCTCCGGCGCGTACGCGGGCTGCTGCTGACCGGCCCACACCGCCGCGGCGCCGCCCTGGGAGTAGCCGCGGAAGACCGTCTTGGCGTCCTTCGACAGTCCCGTCTCGGGCAGCCGCTGGGCCGCGCGGACGGCGTCGGTGAGGGAATGGCCCATCGACTTGACGATGTAGGTCGTCTCCGGGTCCTTGTGGTAGCCCTCGTAGTCGGTGACGGCGACCGCGTACCCCTGCGCGAGCATGTCGTTCAGGCCGGCCTGCTCGTAGAAGGCGCCCTGGTCGATGAACCGCGACGGCGCGCACCGGAACGCGGGCCCGCTCGTACCGGGGCCGAACCCGACGATCGGGGCCTTCGCGCGGTCGCCCTTCTTCGGGACCAGGACGATCCCGGTCACGGCGACCGGCTTGCCGAGGGCGTCCGTGGACAGGTACATGACCTGCCACGCGTCGGCCAGCCGCCGCGCGGTCGGTGGTCCCGCCTTCGCGGGCCTGGCCCGGATGACGTCCCCCGGCGCACCCGCCGGCAGGGGCGACGGCGGCGTGTAGAAGTCGTCCCCGGGCGGGCCCGGGTCGGTCAGGGCCGCCGGGGCTCCGGACGGTGCCTGCGGGCTCGCGGCCGCCGTCCCCACCGAGACGAGCAGGGCGAGGGCGACGACGGCGGGCGCGACGAGCCGCGCCCGCCGGCGGCCTCGCGTGGTTTCGGCCAGCATCCTGGACCTCCCTTTTCTCAGTCCCGGCCCACGGTGCCCGGGTGTTGACTCGTGGCGTGTTCGCCTGGAACGGCGTGGCCGGAGGCGAACACGCCACGAGTCAACGGAAGCGAACGGCACGGCGAAGGATCGTGGACACCGCACTAGCGCTCCGGTTTCGGGGTGAGCGACAGCTGGACGGTGTTGCCGGGTCCGGCGATGGACGAGCTGAGCAGGCCGGTGAGCGGCCCGCAGTCGGTGAGCGGCGCCAGCTCGTAGGCGCCCTTGACCGTGCCGCCCTTGGCGGGATCGAAGGTGCCATCCGAGGTGAGGGCGATTTCGGACGGCTTCGCGGTCTGGCACTTCTCGCCGCCACCGATCGGGATGGCACCGAACACGGTCAACGACGGCAGCTTCGTGATCACCTGGCCGGCGGTGGTGAGGGTGCCGTTCGCGAACGTCCCGGTGGTCTTGCCCTGGGCCGCGTACGCGATGTCGGCGGTCACCGGCAGGAAGCCGAGGATCTTGAACTCACCCTTGGCCGGGTCCAGTGCCAGGTCCCCGGTGAGCTTGCCCGTACCGGCGTCCAGCGAGGCGTCCAGTCCGCCGCGCAGCGGGACCGTCCAGCCGCCGCCCGCCTTGATCGTGGACGAGCCGTTCAGCGAGTAGGCGTGCGCGCTCGGCTCGCCGCCACCGGGCTCGGTGATGTCGAACGTGGCCAGGACGTTGTTCTGGCCGGGGTTCTGGGTGCACTCGGACTCGAACGTGCCCAGGCCCGTCTCCAGCCCGTCGGCCGCTCGCGGAGTCAGCGTCAGGACGAGATCGCCGACCGTGACCTTCCCGGGGCCCGCCTGAGTGAACGTGAGGTCCGGGGACTTGCCCTTCCCCTGGACCGTGAAGCCGCCCGAGGCGGGCAGCGTCGTCTTGTCGAGGTCGGAGTCCACCCGGACCTCGAGGCCTTCGGGCGCCTCGGGCACCGTCAGCAGCGCGTCGGCGGCGGCGATCCCTTCGAGGGTCACCGAGTGGACCGCGACCAGGCCGCGGGCCGACGCGGCGTTCACCGTCGACACCGAGTCGACGGCGAATCCGGGCATCACCTCGCCGACCTTGACCGACGCGGGAACGTCCGTACTGATCCGTACCTGCACCGGCTGGGGACCGAGCAGGGGGAAGACGCACTGGTAGTCCAGCGGCAGCGTGACCGGGTCGGCCCCGGCCGGGCCCGCGCCCGCGACGCCGGCGAGACCGGAGGCGGTCACGGCCGCGGCGACGGCCATGGCCAGGACGCCCCTGGTCCTTCCTGATCTGTTCTCGATGCTCACGTGCTACCTCCGGGCCACCCGGCGCTCGCCCCGTGCCGGGCCTGTCTGGGGGATGGTCCCCGCCGCACCGGGGTGCGGCGGGGACCACCGTCTTCCGACCGTTCGCTCGCTACCGGGGGCTAGGCCGCCGGCTTGGGCGTGAGGTTGAGGTCGATGGTGTTGCCCTCACCGGCCGTGAAGATGCTGAGGATGCCGGTGAGCGGGCCGCAGTCGGCGATCGCGGACAGCGCGTACTGACCCTTGATCGAGCCGCCGACGTTGGGGTCGAAGAACTTGCCGTCCTCCGACTTGAGCGTGATGTCGGACGGCGTCTTGGTCTGGCACTTCTCGCCGCCACCGATCGGGATGGCACCGAACGCCTTGAACGACGACAGCTTGGTGATCACCTTGCTGGTGGTGGTGAGCTGCCCGTTCTGGTACGTGCCCGTCGTGGCGCCCTGGGAGGCCAGCGCGATGTCCGCGGCCACCGGCAGGAAGCCGAGGATCTTGAAGTCGCCCTTGGTCGGGTCGAGCTTCAGGTCCGCCGTCACGTCGCCGGTGTCCAGGTTCAGGTCGGCCCCCACGGAGCCGGTCAGCGGCGCCTTCCCGTTCGGCGCCTTCACGAAGGTCTCGCCCTTCAGCGTGAAGTCGTAGTGCTCACCACCAGGCGTGGGGGTGGGCGTGGGAGTAGGCGTGGGGGTGGGGGTGGGGGTGTCCGGGACGATGGAGAACGCGGCGAACGGCTCGTCCTGGCCCGGGTCCTTCGTGCAGGTGACGTCCCGGCCGCCGACCCAGACCGGGGAGCCGTCGGCCTTCGTCGGCTCGATGTGCTGCTTCAGGCCGGTGATGGTGATCTTGCCGTCGCCGGTCTGGGTGAACACCAGCTGCGGGGCGTCGCCCTCGGAGATCAGGTCCCACGACTGGTCCCGGGCCTGGGGGATGTCGACCTCGTTGATGACCACGTCGGTGGCCACCTCGAGGTTGGGGTCCTCCGGCACCGAGACCGTGGAGTCGGCCGTGGCGGTGCCCTTGAGCTTGGTCGCCTTGACCGCGAGGAGCCCGTTGTGGATGGCCGGCGTGATGTGCGCGGTCGCCTTGATGTGGAACGGCGGCGACAGCTCCCCGACCTTGATGGTCTTGGGGAAGTCCGACTCGATGTCGAGCGCGAGCGGCTGGTTGCCGATCAGCGGGAAGATGCAGTGGAAGTTCAGCTTCTGGTGGATCGGGTCGGCACTGGCCGGACCCGCCCCCAGAACGCCGAGCAGGGAGATGCCGAGGCCGCCGACGGCGGCCGCGGCCAGCCCTCTCGACGCGCTCTTGCGCCGCTTGCTGTGCGTGGCTTCCATTTTCTGCCTTTCGTGTCGTCCGAACGACCGTTTCTGGCCGGTAACCTACCGGCGGTAAATTTTGGAGTCTTGGGATTCCAATGACAATTTCCGGTGGCGCAGACTCACCATTGTCAGCAAGTCCATATGGCCGAAAAGCGGGCATGCCGGAATGAACTCTCGAACCATGTGCGTCAATCCACCGCGCTAGCCGAAAGGAGAAAATCGCCTAGGCGGTGAACGGTCAGAGATGCTCGTACGTGGTGTACGAGTCGGCGAAATCGTTGAAGCGCAGGAAGTTGGTGAAACTCATCGTGACGCTCGCGTCGAGCCCTTCGACGTAGTGCCACCATCCGATCGGGATGAACAGCAGCTCGCCCGGCTCCAGCGTGCATTCGAGAACCTGCGCCTTCCGCATGGACGGGAAGCGCTCGTAGTCGACCGCGCTCGCGTCCACCTCCGAATAGCAGTGCAGGTTGTTGTAGATGTACGCGGTGTCGTGCAGCGGGACGAGTTTCACCCGTTTGCGGCCGATGACCTGGGCCATGAAGTTGTTGGTCAGGTCATGGTGGTAGGGGGTCTTCGTGCCGGCCGGGCCGAGCCAGAAGAAGCCCTTGTCGGGCGAGCCGGCGTCGAGGTACTCGCCGATCGGCTCGATGTCGGACCACAGCACGTCCAGGGCCTCGCGGTTGCGGGAGGCGTTGTTGGCCGTCATGTAGAAGTCGTTGGAGGACGCCGTCCGCTCGACCAGGTCGACGTAGTCGCCGAACGGCATCAGCCGCTTGTGCCGCGGCCCGTTGACCTCGTAGTTCTCGTCGGACTCGCGGCCGAACTGCACCTCGACCTCCAGGTCGCCGCAGCGGTCCCGCAGGTAGTCGAAGTCCCATCGGGTGAGCGCCGGCCAGGACTTGAGCATGCCGGTGATGATCACCGGCCGGTTGGCGCAGTAGAACTCCTCGAAGAACTCGTCGGCCGGCAGCCGCTCCCAGCGCTCGATCGCGCCGGAGCCGGCGCGCATCCGGTCGAGGCGGCCATAGACGGTCATCGCCCACTCGCGCTTTCGCAGCCGGTTGGCGATGCGCGACCCTCCCTGCACGTAAGGACTCGCCAATGCGCCGGCGACCTCGCGGGCGGCGTCCTCTTCGGAGAATTGCTCCTGCCGAGCCAGCGCCGCCCGGATCACGTCCGGCGGATTACCGAGGAGCAGGTTCTCGGCGATCCAGCGCCGCCAGTCGTCCATCGGATGATCCACGGCCATCCTCCCTTTTCCGCTCTGGCCCGCCAGTCTCCCATCGGGCCGACGGCGAAAATAGAAAGTGAATTGCGGGTGCCACGGCGGACTTCATTGTCTTTTGACAACCGGCCCGGCCGATGGTGCTCAACCGGTGGCGGCGGTACGTTTCGGCGCCGGCAGTACGGGCGGGCATCCCACCCCGACATCGGCGAGGCAGGAGGAACCGAGCGTCACCCTGAGCAGATTGTCCGGGCCGGCGACCGAGCCGTTGAAGACGGGGTCGAGATCCTCGCCCGCGCCGCATCCCCGGAACGCCGGAATGGTGAACTCCCCTTCGAGGAGCCCGCCTTCGAGGATGTTGGGCATCGTGCCGGTCAGCGTGATGTCGGCGGGAATTCTCGTCTCGCAGCGGCGTCCCACGTTCAGCGGCGTGCCGCCGGCGGTGACGTCGGATATCCGGATCGCCATCTTCAGCCGCGCGCTGACCTTCTGGATCCCCGTCCCGTCGTCGATGGCCTCGAACGTCCCGTAGTCCTTCGGGTCCTGGGGGTCGCCGGGGTCCAGGGGCCGCTGGATCAGTTCCATCGTGGCCGTCGTCGGCACGAAGCCGAACGTCAGGAAGGTCGACCGCGAGCGGATGGGACGGACGAACCGCTGCCGTACGGTCGCGCCGGTGTCGGTGAGCGCGAACGCGAGATTGGTCAGCGCGGGCGCCTGGAACTCCGGATCGTTGAGGATCGTCGCGCCGCTGAGCTTCTGGACGTTGGAGAATCCGGACATGTAGACGCAGCCCGAGATCCAGTCATCGGTCGGGCCGGCGTACTTGCCGCACTCCGGCGGTGTCTCGTCGGCTTCCGGTTTCGGCGCTCCGGGCGCCGCGGGGGCCGGTGCGCCTTCGGCCGCCGACACCCCGACGGTGGCCAGCGTCAGCGGCCGCTCCGGGACCGGTTCGCAGGCGATCGCGAGCTTCGGCGGCGCGGTCGCGCCGCCCTCGGCCGTTCGGGGAACGACCGTCAACTCCAGGGCACCGGCGGAGAAGGCGAGATCGCCCGCACCGGGCGCCGTCACCGGAGGTACCTCGCCCGACGCGGCCAGTACCAGGTGCTTGCCGCCAGGGACGGGTGTCGGCGCGGTGGCCAGGCCGTCCCAGCTCGCCTCCGTCGTCTTTCCGTTCTGGCCGGTCAGCGTCCCCAGCCGTACGGTGCCGGTGACGGAGGCGGCCCCGATTCCGGTCAGGTCGGCGACGGCCGCCGCCGGAATCGTCACCTCGGCCGTGATCCGGCCGGGCTGGATCGGCCGGCCCGTCACCCCCTTGTCGGGGAACGCGCCGCGCACGCGAACGCCGGTCGGCTGGTCCCCGGACGGAAAGCGGCACGTGTAGGCGAGGCCGACATCGGCGTCCTGCGCGCGCGCCGTCCCGCCGCCGGACGCCGGTCCGATCAGCAGCGCGCCCGATCCGATGACCGCGACACCGCGCAACGTTCCGCGTAGCCGGAACCTCATGGTCGGTCACCTTTCCTCAAGGGCTGGCTTCCTCAGGGCTGAATTCCTCGGCGGCTGGCGGCGGATGCGGGCCCCGCCGTTCACTTCCAGCCGTGGAACCACATGCGGGCCTGCCAGGCAGGCTCGGAGATGACCTCGGCGCTGAGGATCGGGTAGAAGTACCGCAGGATCACGGCGGCGACGAGCAGGTAGGCCAGTCCCCCGGCCGCCAGCGCCGCCCGTGCGGACGGCGCGGTCCCGTACCGCTCGATGATCCGCTGGTACAGCAGGACGATCGCCAGGACGGCGAACGGCAGCATCTGCAGCGAGTAGGTCGAGTACATGGTCCGGTCGTCGAAGGCGGCCGGGAACCACGGCAGCCAGGTCGCGAGGTAGCCCACCGCGACCGCGGCGATCCGCCAGTCCCGGACGAGGGGCGCGATCGCGAGCAGCGCGAGCAGGGCGGCGGTCGACAGCCACCAGATCGCCGGGTTGCCGAGATCCACCACCTGGCTGACGCATCGGGCGGCGTCACAGCCGTCCTGGCCGAGGGCCGGGTCGCCGCGGTACATGACGGCCGGCTTGCTCAGCAGCGGCCAGTCCCAGGGCCAGGACTGCGCGGGGTTGCCCGAACGCACGCCGCTGTGAAACTCCAGGGTCATGGCGTGGTAGTGCCACAGCGACCTGAGCGGGTTCAGGAACGTTGGCCAGATGTCACTGGCGTGCTGGTCGGCCCAGTACCGCTGGAACCCCGGCAGGCTCCGGCCGAACATCGCCTGCTGCAGGCCGGTGCCCGAGGCGAACCAGCCCCACCAGCCGGCCAGGTAGACGATCGCGGCGACGGCCCAGACCTGCGCGAACGACGGCAGCAGGTCCAGTTTCAGCATGCCGCGCCACGGGCGTGCCACGCCCGCGTCCTTGCGCGCGTTCAGGTCCCACACCAGTGCCAGCAGCCAGAAGGCGGCCAGAACGTAGATCCCGGACCATTTCGTGGCGCACGCCAGTCCGAAGAACACCGCCGCGCCGATCCGCCATCGGTGCCACAGGAAGGGACCGCCGAGGCCCGCGCCGTCCAGCCTCGCGGTCAGCCCGGTCCGGGTCCTGTCCCGATCCACCACGAGGCACGCGAATCCGGCGAGCGTCCACAGCAGCAGGAAGATGTCGAGCATGGCCGTCCTGCTGGACACCAGCCATACGCCGTCCAGCGCGAGCAGCAGGCCGGCGGCGCAGCCCAGCGGGGTGGAGCCGGTCATCCGGCGGGCCGTGCGGGCGAGGATGAGCACCGCCAGGACTCCGGCGGCACCGGCCGCGAAGCGGAATCCGAACGGGTCGGCGCCGAATACGGCGATGCCCGCCGCGATGAGCCATTTGCCCACCGGCGGATGGGCCGACCACAGCCCTCCTCGCCCCAGCCCGGCCTCCGGGTTCCCGGCGAGGAAGAACATGTTGGCGGGCCGGCCCTCGGCGTCGACGTTCCAGTTGCGTTCGACGCCGTACCGCAGGAGCGACCAGCCGTCCTTGGCGTAGTACGTCTCGTCCCAGATGATCGCGTGCGGCGAGCCCAGCCGGTGGAAGACCACGAGGCCGGCGACGGCGGAGACCAGGAGCGGTCCGAGCCAGCCCCAGGGCAGTGCGGCGAGCCGGTCGCGCATGGACGGCACGCACGCCCGCGCTTCCCGCTCCCCGGCCGTCACCGTGGTGGTCACTCGATCCCACCCCCCTTCGTCCCGGTACGCGGTCGGTTCGGTCGTCGCCGCTTCGTCAAGGACCGTAATGAAGGCGACACCCCGGCGAAATCGACAAATCTACGGAGAACCGGCGCGGCGGACTCAGATGTCTGAGCGTGACCGGCCGGGCCGCGAGGATCCGCCGCAGGGGGGCACGGCCACCCGACCAGGAGGGGGACGCTCGGAGGTGCCCCCGTACGCCAGTAGTTCGGTGAGCGTTTCCCTTCGACAATGCTCGCCTTCAAACAAGAACGGCGGCCGACGGCTGAGTGATACTGCGGTTCGGCACGTACCGGAGCGGCTTCTGATGGGAGTGGTGACCATGGTTCTGCCTCCGCTCGACATCCGCGCGTTCTCCAGAATCCGCCCGCAACTCGCCGGCCGGTTGCGTCCGCGCGTGAACCCGCCGGCGGGAACCGTGATCGATGTCACCGCGGATTCCGTGGAAACCATGGAAACCGTGGAAACCGGAATCGCCGACCAGGCGGATCAGATCTCCCGGTCGCTCCGCGAGGGCGCGGTCAAGACCGTGCACCATTTCTGCGATCTGATCGAGGACTCCCGGGACACCACCTGGGAGCGCATGGGCGGCTGGTACGTGGAGACCGGCGGGTGGATGGCGCTGGAAGGCCGCGGGGCCGAGGAATTCCAGCGGCTGCTCTTCAGTTCGGCCCGCGCGGTGTGGCGCGCGGTGAACGATCTGAGCGAGACCGAGTACCACGCGACCACCCTGGACGCGATCGCGAACGCGCAGTTCGTCTTCTTCGACGCGGTCACGGCGGCGTTCAACCTGGGGTACCGGTCGCAGGGCCCCCGGTTCGCCGTCGACCAGCATCGCGACCGCAGGCTGCTGGCGGAGATGCTGCTCGCCGAGGAGCCCGACCTGGAGGCCGTCGCGGCGCTGGCCCGGCAGATCAACTGGCCGCTGCCGCGCACGATCGCGGCCGTCGCGCTCTCCCCCCGCGAGGGGCGCCACCCGCGGCAGTTGATGCTCCCGGGCGAATTGCTGATCCATCCCCATGGCTCGAAACCGTGGTTGCTGCTGCCCGATCCGGAGAGCGTGGTACGGACCCGTCCGCTGGAGCCGATGACGGGCGACTGGATCGTGGCGGTCGGCCCGGCGGTTCCTGTCGGGCAGGCCTTCCATTCCCTCGCCTGCGCGCGCGACACGCTTTCACTCGTCCAGCAGGGAAGCATTCCGGATACCGGGCTCGTCCGGAGTGACGACCATTTCCCGCTGCTCGTCCTATTCCGTTCCAAGGCCATCATCAACAGCACCGCGTCCGAGCGCCTCGCGCCGCTGGACGAGGTCTCCCCCGCACAACGCGACAGGCTCGCAGAAACACTTCTCGCACTGCTGGAGCGCAATTTCAATGCCACCGCGGCGAGCGCCGATCTGCAGCTGCATCCGCAGACCGTCCGTTATCGCCTGCACCAGCTGCAGGGCCTGTTCGGCGATGACCTGCACGACCCGCGGGCCCGCCTGGAACTCCAGCTGATCCTGCATGCCCGGCTCGCCCTGGAGCCGGACCGCCGGCGCGCCCGCGAGGCGGCGCCGCCGGCCCCGGCGCTGCCCGGCGACACTCCGGACCTCAGCCTGTCCTGCCCGTGATCATCCGTCAACAGTCAGCTGGCGGAACGTCGGTCACCTGTAGTTCTTGACACCCGCCATCCTCGCCCTGACTGCTGACTTTCATGGATGAACGCCCGAATATCCGAGCTCGAATTCATTACAAACTCTTGACGCTGCCACGAACTTCTGTAGATCCTTGGCGCACTCCGTCGGCGCGTCACGCCGGCGTCCGACGCAGGGAGCCGCCATGGGTTACCGCTCGATCATCACGGCACTGTCGGCGAGTGCCCTCGTGCTGGCGGGGTGCGGTGGTTCCAGCCTGGGCCAGTCCGGCGGCGGCCAGTCCGGCGGCGAGGTGAAGATCGGGCTGCTGGTGCCGCTGTCGGGCGTGTACGCGCCGCTCGGCGAGGACATGCGCAACGGCTTCAAGCTCTACCTGGACCAGCACGGCGGCAAGCTCGGCGGCCGTACGATCAAGCTCGTCACCGCCGACGAGGGCGCGGGCCCGCAGACCGGCGTGCCCGCCGCGCAGAAGCTGGTGACCCAGGACCAGGCCGCCGCGGTGGTCGGGGTGGTCAACTCCGCGACCGCGCTCGGCCTGCGCGACTTCTTCCACGAGTCCAAGCGGCCGCTGCTGGTGGCCAACGCCGGTGCCGACGACATCACCGGCGCGCGCAAGTCCGACTACGTCTGGCGGACGAGCTTCGCCAACGGCAAGGTCGGGGCCGCGCTCGGCCCCGCCGTCGCCGAGGACGCCAAGGGCGGCGTCTACCTCATCGCCGCCGACTACGCGGCGGGCCGGGAGATGGTCGGCGGGTTCCGCAAGACCTTCGAGGCCGCGGGCGGCAAAGTCGCAGGCGAGAAGTACACCCCGTTCGGCAAGACCCAGGACTACCAGCCGTACCTGTCGGCGATCCGCGCGTCCGGCGCCAAGGCCGTCTACACCTTCTACGCCGGCGCCGAGGCGGTGAGCTTCGTCAAGCAGTACAAGCAGTTCGGGCTTGCGGGCGAGACTCCCCTGTACGGCACCGGCTTCCTGACCGAGGGCGGCGTGCTGGACGCCCAGGGCGAGGCCGCGGTCGGGGTCAAGACCTCGCTGCACTACTCCACCGAGCTGGACACCCCGCGCAACAAGGAGTTCGTGGCCGCCTACCGCAAGGCGTTCAACGAGCCGCCGACGGTGTACGCGGTCCAGGCCCACGACGCGGCGGCCGTACTGGACAAGGCCCTCGCCAAGGCACCGGGCGCCGAGGGCGACGCGCTGGTCAAAGCGCTGGGAGGCGTCGGGCCGATCGACAGCCCGCGCGGGCAGTGGAGCTTCGACGCCGACCACGACGCCCAGCAGAAGTACTACCTGCGCGAGGTCCGGTCCAAGGACGGCACCGTCGTCAACGCGGTCATCCGCGAGCTGAAATAGGCGCCGCGCCATGGACACCTATCTGGTGAGCGTCCTCAACGGGCTGGCGATGGGCTCGCTGCTGTTCGCGATCGCGCTGGGCCTGTCACTGGTGTTCGGCATGATGGACGTGCTCAACCTCGCGCACGGCGCGGTCTACCTGGCCGGCGCGTACGTCGCGGTCGCGCTGGTCGCCGACGGCGCGGGCCTGATGACGTTCGTGCTGGCGGTGCTGGTCGCGGCCGTGGCCGGGGCAGTCCTCGGCGGCGTGCTGGCCGGGCTGACCCGCGCGACCCGGCACCATCTGGACCAGGCCCTGCTCACGCTCGGCGTCGCGCTGGTGGTCGCCGAGCTGCTGTCGATCGCGTTCGGCAACGAGGTCCGTTCCATCGCCGCGCCCGCGCCGTTCGGCGGCGGCGTCTCGGTGTTCGGCGAGACCTATCCGGTCTACCGGCTGATGGTGATCGGCCTCGGGATCGTGCTGGCGATCGCCGTCTACCTCCTGGTGGAACGCAGCGCGCTCGGCTCGGTGATCCGGGCCACCGTCGCCGACCGGGCCATGGTGTCGGCGCTGGGCGTCAACACGGGCCTGGTGCTGATCGGCGTCTTCGCCGGAGGCGCGGCGCTCGCCGCGGCCGGCGGGGTCCTCGCCGGCCCGATCCTGGGCGCCCAGCCCGGCCTGGACGAGAAGGTCCTGCTGCTCGCGCTGGTCGTGGTGGTCGTCGGCGGCCTGGGTTCGGTACGCGGCGCGCTGCTCGGCGCCATCCTGATCGGGCAGGTGCAGGCGCTCGGTACCACGCTGCTCCCGGAGTACGCCTCGTTCCTGATCTTCGCGGCGATGGCCCTGGTGCTCCTGCTGCGCCCGGCCGGCCTGCTTCCGGCCCAGAAAGCGGTGCGCGCATGAGGTCCAAGCAGGCGGTCGTCGTCGCGGTGCTGGCGCTGCTGGTGGCGGCGCCGATGGTTCTGGGTTCCTATCCGGTGACGACCATGACGCGGATGCTGGCGTTCGCGGTGCTGGTACTCAGCGTGGATCTGCTGACCGGTGTCACGGGCCTGCCCACGCTGGGGCAGGCGGCCTATTTCGGGGTCGGGGCCTACACAGCTGTCCTCGTCGGCATTCACATCACGCCGGACGCGCTGGTGCAGGTGCTGGCGGGCCTGGTCATGGGGCTGGTCGCCGCCGCCCTCACCGGCTGGGTGGCCGTCCGCGTGCGCGGGATCGTGTTCCTGATGCTGACCCTCGCGATCGGCGAATCGGTGCATCAGGTGGCCGATACGTGGTCGGCCGTGGGCGGCAGCAACGGGCTGTCCGGGATGCCGCCGATCAGCCTGTTCGGCGGGCCGCCGATACTCGCGGCGGGGTTCGTCTACTGGTGGGTGCTGGCGGTCGCGATCGCGGTGTTCGCCGCCGTGGCGCTCGTCGTCCGCTCCCCGTACGGGCGGACGCTGCGCGGCATCCGCGACAACGAGGCGCGGATGCGCGCGCTCGGGTACCGGCCGGCGCTGGCCAGGTACGGTGTCTTCTGCCTGGCGGGAGCGGTCGCGGGGGTGGGCGGGGCGCTGTGGGTGGCGCAGGCCCGGTTCGTCTCCCCCGGGGATCTGGGCTTCGAGGTCGCCGCGCTCGCACTGCTCAGCGTCGTGATCGGCGGCGCGGGCAGCCTGTGGGGCCCGTGCCTGGGCGCGGCTCTGGTGCTGCTCGTACGGGACAACCTCTCCACTTACATCGGCGGGCACGGACCGCTGGTGCTGGGCCTGCTGTTCATCGCCGTCGTCTTCCTGATTCCACGCGGCCTGGCGGGCATCAAGGGTGCCCGCCGCCGGAAGGAGAGTCCCGCGTGACCCCCCTCTTGGAGTTGCAGGGCCTCACCCGTTCCTACGGCTCGCTCACCGCCGTCGACCATGTGGACCTGACCGTCATGCCAGGAGAACGGCACGCGCTGATCGGCCCGAACGGCGCGGGCAAGTCGACGCTGTTCGCGACCGTGGCCGGAACGCTCCGGGCGTCCAGCGGGCGCGTGCTCCTCTCCGGTCAGGACGTCACGTCCCTGGCCGAGTCCGAACGGGCCAGGCGCGGCATGCTGCGCACCTACCAGCACGCCAGCCTCTTCCTCGATTGCTCCGTTCTGGACAACGTCGCGCTCGCCGTCCAGCGCGTCCATGGGGTGGCGCACCGTTTCGACCGGGCCGCGCGACGCTTCCGGCGTACCGACGCGGAGGCGCTTCGCCACCTGGAGTCGGTCGGGCTGGACGGCCGCGCTCGCGACAAGGTCGCCGCCCTCTCCCATGGCGAACGGCGGCAGCTGGAAGTGGCGATGGTGCTCGCCGCCGAACCGGCCCTGGTCATGTTCGACGAGCCGACCGCCGGGATGTCCGCCGCTGAGACGGAACGGTTCGTGGAGCTGATGGAACGGCTCCCCGAGAGCCTCACGCTCGTCATCGTCGAGCACGACCTGGACGTGGTGTTCCGCCTGGCCGGCCGCGTCACCGTTCTGCATCTGGGCAAGGTGCTCGCCTCCGGGCCACCGGAGGAGATCCGGGCCGACGAGGCCGTACAGAGCGCCTACCTGGGCTCGGCCAGAACCGAGGACCTGTTCGCCGACGCGGGAGGAGCCCCATGACCGATCTGCTGACCGTGCGCGACCTCCGCGCGGGGTACGCGGGCAGCACGGTGCTCGACGGCGTCGACTTCACTGTGCCCGCCGGTGCCGTCGTGGCGCTGCTCGGGCGCAACGGTGTCGGGAAGACCACGTTCATCCACACGGTCATGGGCATGCTGAAGCCGTACTCGGGCAGCGTCCGCATCGGCGACCGCGAGTTCGCCGGGGCGGCCGCGCACACCGTCGCCCGCAGCGGTGTCGCGATCGTTCCGCAGGGCCGCCGCGTGTTCGCGCCTCTCACGGTGGACGAGAACCTGCGCATCGCGGCGCGGGGCAAGGGCGGCGCTTGGACGCCCGCGCGGGTCTACGAGCTGATGCCGCGCCTCGCCGAGCGCCGTACCAACCGGGGCGACCAGCTGTCCGGCGGCGAGCAGCAGATGCTGGCCATCGGCCGGGCGCTGCTGAACAACCCGCGCCTCCTGCTGCTGGACGAGCCCTCGGACGGCCTCGCGCCCGCGGTCGTCGATCAGGTCGCCGAGCTGCTGGAAGGGCTGCGCGGCGAGGGCATCGCGGCCGTCCTGGTGGAACAGGACCTGCACCTGGCCTTCCGCCTCGCCGACGAGGTCGCCGTGATGCGGAAGGGACGCATCGTGCACCGAGGCACCACCGCCGACTTCCGCGGCGACCGCGCTCGGGCCCATGCGCTCCTCGGCGTGGGCTGACCCGTGCGGGCCGCCGGCCCGCCTCTCGCTACGGACAGCTAACGTCTCGTCGCGTACTTGTAGCATGGACTGTTCTCAGCCCTTGATCGATCATCCCTTGCCCGAGGAGTGTCCCCCGCGCCATGCCCGGTGATGACCAGAGCCCTGCGGCAGCGTCGATGACGCGGCGCCAGCAGGCCGGCTCGAAGAGCGCCCAGTCCCTGCTGATGAGCGTGTTCGGCGAGTTCGTGCTGCCGCAGGGCGAGCCGGTGTGGACCTCGACGCTGCTGCACGTGCTGGCCGGGCTGGAGATCGAGGAGAAGTCGGCCCGGCAGGCGCTGACCCGGATGGCGGCCAAGGGCTGGATCGAGTCCGAGCGGGCCGGGCGGCGGGTGCGATGGGCCCTGACCGGGACCGGCCGTACGCTGCTGCGCGAGGGCGCCGAGCGGATCTACTCCTTCGGCCGCGAGCGCGACTCCTGGGACGGGCGCTGGCTCGTCCTGCTGGCCAGCGTCCCCGAGTCCAAGCGCGACCTGCGCCACCAGCTGCGCAACGGGCTGACGTGGGCGGGGCTGGGCAGCCCGATCCCCGGCGTGTGGATCAGCCCGCACGCCTCCCGGGAGGCCGAGGCCAAGCAGGTGGTGGAGAACCTCGGCCTGGATCCGGTGGTGCTGTCGTTCTGCGGCCCGTTCGCCGGGATCGGGTCCGAGCGCGCCATGGTCGAGCAGGCCTGGCACCTGGACGATCTGGCCGCCGCCTACGAGGAGTTCGTCCGCGAGTTCGCCGGGCTGCGGCCCGCCGCCGGCGACCAGGCGCTATTGGCCCAGATCCGGCTCGTGCACGAGTGGCGGCGCTTCCCCCGGCTGGACCCGCAACTGCCGCTGGAGCTGCTTCCCCCGCACTGGATCGGCGTACGCGCCGCCAACGTCTTCACCGACCTGCACCGGCAATGGCAGGACGCCGCCCAGGAGCGCTGGGCGGCGCTGATCACCGAAGGATAGCCGCAGCGGTACGGGGGTCATCGGTTTCTCCGCTCCAGAAAGGCCGTCATCCGGTCGTGCTTGTCCTCGCCGTCGAACAGCAGGGCTTGGGCGGCGAGGTCGAAGGTCGTGGTCGCGGGACGGCGGCTGCGCAGCGCCAGCTTGGTCAGCTCCAGCGCCCGCCAGGACCGCTTGGCGATGGTGGCCGCCATGGCCCGGCCGCGCTCGTTCAGGTCCTCGGCGCTGTCGGCGACCTCGTCGACCAGCCCGGCGGCGAGGGCCTCCTGCGCTCCGACGCGCGCCCCGGCGTACAGCATCCGGCGGGCCGTACCCAGGCCGGCCAGCTGCGGCAGGCGCCAGTTCGCGCCCGCGCCGGCGATGATGCCCAGCGACAGTTCCGGCTGCGCGAACACCGCGTCCGGCGAGGCGATCCGGAAGTCGCACGCCAGCGCCAGCTCGCAGCCGCCACCGAACGCGGGGCCGTCGACCAGCGCGATCGTCGGCCAGCGGTGCGCCTCCAGCCGCTCGAACAGCCCCGCGTTGATCGCCAGCAGCGCCGCGTCGGCGTCCCGGTCACGCAGTTCGGCGATGTCGGCCCCGGCGGCGAACATCCCCGGCGTGGTCGAGTGGACGATCAGAAGGGACGGCTCCCGCCGAGCCTCGTTCAGGACCGCGTCCAGCTCGTCGACCATCGCCTGGTCGAGGGCGTTGTGCTTGTCCGGCCGGTCGAGGCCGACCCACCAGAGCCGGTCCTCGCGGCGGATGTGGACGAGCGTCATGAGATCGGCTCCAGAGCTAGAGGGATGTTCGCCGTTCAGTCGATCCGGCGCAGGTCGGTGCGGTAGCGCCCGGCCATGCCCTGATACAACCCGACGGCCTCGGTGACCCAGCCGGCCAGGGCCTCGGGAGCGGGCCGGATCTTGGCCGGTACGCCCAGGGCGATGTGCCCCGCAGGGACGCGGGCGCCTTCGGGCACCAGCGCCGCCGCGCCCACGGCCGCGCCGGGCTCGGCCTCCGCGCGGTTCAGCACGATCGAGCCCGAGCCGATCAGGCAGCCGTCGCCGATCGTGCAGCCTTCCAGGTGGGCGTTGTGCCCGACCACGCAGCGATCCCCGATGAGCGTCGGCCAGTCGGCGGTGGTGTGCACGACGGTGCCGTCCTGGACGGAGGTCAGCGCCCCGACCTCGATGCGGCCGTAGTCCGCGCGCAGCACGGCGGCGGGCCAGACGGACGCCTCCGCGCCGATCGTGACCGCTCCGATCACGGTCGCGTCCGGGTGGACGAACGCGTCCGGATGGATGTCGGGGACCAGGTCCCCGAGCGCGTAGATCGCCATCAGCTCAGGCCAGGTGGACGTAGTCGTAGTCGAACGGCTGCCCGTTGATGCCCTGGCGCGGCGGGGCGATCCAGGCGGCGATCTTGCCGCGCTCGTGCACCGGCCGCATCAGCGACCGGACGTGGGTCTTGTCCACCTCGGTCGGCAGCCAGGCGCCCTTGCGCGCCTCCCATTCCGCCCGGGAGAGGACCTGGCCGTCCGGTGCGGCCTGGAGACCGGCGAACGCGCCGACCTGCCGGTTGAACGCCACGTGCGGCAGCCGCAGCCGCTGCGGGACGCCGGCCTCCTCCAGGATGCGGTTCCAGCGGTTCACTCCGTTCTGGCAGTCGCCGATGTACTCGCGGCGCAGGTCGGTGTTCAGCCCGACGAGCGCGGCCACCTCGGTCTGCCCGATCCCGCCGTCGATCAACGCGTCGACCATGATCGCGTCGTCGACGAGCCGGTGGTCGTCCTTGCGGCGGCCCTCGGCCCAGCGGCCCTTGAGCCCGGCGGTGTAGTAGTTGGCGACGTTGGTGGACGTCTCGCCACCGAACAGGTCAAGCGACACCGAGTAGTGGAAGTTCATGTACTTCTGGATCACGTCCAGCGGGATCCCGCCGTGCGCGACGACGTCGTCGGTGTCGTGCTCGCGCATCAGCTGGACGGTCCGTTCCACCACCCGGTCGATCCCGGTGGTCCCCACCATCATGTGGTGGGCCTCCTCCTTCAGCATGAACTCGCAGGTGCGGCTCAGCGGGTCGAACGCCGACTCCTTGAGCGTGCCGAGCTGGTACTTGCCGTCCCGGTCGGTGAAGTAGGTGAACATGAAGAACGAGAGCCAGTCGGGCGTCTCCTCGTTGAAGGCGCCCAGGATCCGCGGCGACTCCTCGCTGCCGGAGTTGCGCAGCAGCAGGGCCCCGGCCTCCTCGCGGCCTTCCCGCCCGAAGTAGGCGTGCAGGAGGTAGACCATCGCCCACAGGTGACGGCCCTCTTCGACGTTCACCTGGAACAGGTTGCGCAGGTCGTACAGGCTCGGGGCGGTCGCGCCGAGGTTGCGCTGCTGTTCCACGCTGGCCGGCTCGGTGTCGCCCTGGATCACGATCAGCCGCTGCAGGTCGGCGCGGTATTCGCCGGGCACCTTCTGCCAGGCGGGCTCGCCCTTGTGCTGCCCGAACCCGATCGTCCGGTCGCGGTCGCGCTCGGCCAGGAAGATGCCCCAGCGGTAGTCCTTCATGGCCACATGGCCGAAGTGGGCCCAGCCCTCGCGGCCCACGTTCACGGCCGTGCGCAGGTAGACGTCCTCGGTCGGAAGGGTGGGGCCCATCTCCTCCCACCAGGACAGGAAGTTGGGCTGCCAGGACTCCAGCGCCCGCTGCAGCCTGCGGTCCTCGTGCAGGTCGACGTTGTTGGGGATCTTGTCGCCGTAGTCGGCCGTGATCGTCATGTCACACTCGCTTCTTGTCGAACTCGGCCCGCCGCCCGGTGCCGTACCGGCGCAGCGCGCCCTCGGGACCGGAGGCGTTGGGACGGTTGAAGATCCAGTTCTGCCACGCGGTGAGCCGTCCGAAGATCTTGGTCTCCAGGGTCTCCGGCCCGGCGAAGCGGTAGTTGGCCTCCAGGCCGGTCAGCGCGTCCGGGCTGAACCCGGCCCGCTCCTCGACCGCGATCCGGACCTCCTCGTACCAGTCGATGTCGTCCGGCGCGAACGTGACCAGCCCGAGCCGCTCGGCGTCGGCCGCCTCCAGCGGCTCGCCCTCGACGGCCTCCGCGCCCGCCAGCGCCTCGGCGTCGCCGAAGAAGCGGGTGGCGGTACGGGTCAGGCCGTTGCCCATCGGCAGCGGCCCCAGGTTCATCGCGCCGATCGTGATCGTGGCGGGATCGGCGTCGGGGTCGATGTCCTCGAACACGCCGTCCAGCTGGAACGAGCGATCGGCGGCCAGCGCCAGTTCCAGCAGCGACCCGGCGAAGCAGCCGCCCGGCTCGATCAGCGCGATCAGGCTGCGGCTGGTGACGTCCAGGCGCTTGAGGGTCCGCTTGAGGTAGTGCACGATCTCGTTGGCGAGCCAGTCGCCGGGATCCTTGAGCAGCAGCGCGTCGTGGGCCAGCACCCGCGCGGGGTCGCCCTTGGTCCGCAGCACCCAGGTGCCCAGGCCGGTCTCGTTGGTGCGCAGATCCAGGATCAGATCGTCCAGCTCGCGCGCGACGGCCAGCGGCCAGAAGTCCGTCCCCTGCTCGCGCACGTCCGCGGGCGCGTCGCCCTCGGGGCCCAGCACCGTGATCTCCACGGCGCTTCGCTCGTGGTCCAGGACCGCGCCGACGTGGCGGTAACCGATGTGATCATCGGTCCGGGTCTTGGCCAGCGGAGTCAGCTCGATGCCACTCGCGCCGGCGGGACGGGCCGAGCGCTCGGCGAAGGTCGCGGCGCGCTCCTTGACCGTCCCGTCCCAGGCGGTACGCGGGACGACCTCGTCCACCAGCCGCCACGCCACGGCCTTCTTGCCGCCCAGCCCCTCGGCCCTGGTCGAGAAGTAGTCGGCCAGGTCACGGCGTACGTGCCGCTTGTCCGACACCCGGGTCAGCCCGCCGGTGCCCGGCAGCACGCCCAGCAGCGGCAGCTCCGGCAGCGACACCGCCGACGAGCGATCGTCCACCAGCATGATGTGCTCGCACGCCAGTGCCAGCTCGTACCCGCCGCCCGACGCGGTGCCGTTCAGCGCAGCGACATACGTCTGCCCCGAGTTCGCCGTCGCGTCCTCGATCCCGTTGCGGGTCTCGTTGGTGAACTTGCAGAAGTTCACCTTCCACGCGTGCGTGGACGCCGCCAGCATCCGGATGTTGGCGCCCGCGCAGAAGATCTTCTCCTTGCCGCTGGTCAGCACCACCGTCCGGACCCCGGGATGCTCGAACCGCAGCCGCTGGACGGCGTCGTACAGCTCGATGTCCACGCCCAGGTCGTAGGAGTTCAGCTTCAGCTCGTACCCCGGAACCAGGCCGCCCTGATCATCGACGTCCATCACGAGCGTGGCGACGGAGCCGTCGAACGTCAGCCGCCAGTGCCGGTAGCGGGACGGCTCCGTCCGGAACTCGACCCGGTCACTCCGCTGCTGCGAGACCGGCTCGCCCGGCAAGGTGGTCATCGAAGTGCCTCCAGATGTCTCGACACCCCCAATACTCCACATCTACATGGCGAGTCGTCAAGTATCTGTCGTACTTAAGATGGCCGGGCGGCCGGTCAGGTGTCCTGGCTGAGCCCTTCGGCGGCCGCGTACAGGGCGTCGATCAGGGCCTGGGCGGCGGGGCTGAGCCGGCGGTGGGCGTCCAGGGTGAGGCCGACGCTGTGCCCGACCGGCTCCAGCGAGAAGCTCAGCGGGGTCAGCCGCGGGTCGTCGGCACCGATCAGGCCCGGCAGGGTCCCGATCATGTCGGTCTCCATCAGCAGCTGCCGGACGGTGAGGAACGACGTCGCCTCGACGCGGTTCTCGGGCAGGTCGGCGCCGTTGCGGACGAAGAAGCCCTCCAGCTCGCGGCGGAGCGTGGTCTCGACGCCGGGCAGGATCCAGGGGTAGTCCCGCAGTTCCTCGAGGCCGATGCCGTCGCGGCCGGCGAGCGGGTGATGGTTCCCGACGACCAGCCGGATGGACTCCTGGTAGAGGCTGCGGCGTACCGTCCCCTCGCTGCTCGGGCGGGACAGCCGTCCCACGATCAGATCGACGCGGCCGGCGGCGAGCTCGACCAGGAGTGCCTCCGGCGTCGCCTCCCGGACGATGACGTTGAGCAGCGGCCGGCCGGCCTTGAGACGGGCGATGGCCCGGGGCAGCAGCAGGTTCGATCCGGCCAGGTGGGTCCCGACGACGACCTCGCCGCGGGACGCCTCGGCGAGTTCCTGTACGTGCCGCGCGGCCTGGGTGAGCTGGGCCAGGACGGCGCGCGCGTGGTCGGTGAACGCCACGCCGAAGTCGGTCGGGGTGATGCCGCGGGGCCCGCGCTCGTAGAGGGTGACGCCGAGGATCGCTTCGAGGTCGCGCAGGCCGCGGGTGACGACGGGCTGGGTGACGTGCAGCGCGGCGGCGGCCCCGACGACGCTGCCGCGTTCGGAGAGCGCGTCGACCAGGACGAGGTGGCGGAGCTTGAGGCGACCGTCGAGCAGGCGTGGGGTCTCCATGCGACGACCGTACTCGGCGTTGGGCATTGCTCCTACCGAGATCCGGCCCTAATGGGCATACCGGCTGGTGAAGCGGGTTGGTCCCCGCCCTCCGCGCGAGAGCGCGCGGAGGGCGGGATGCCGTCAGGCCTCGGCGGCGCCGACCGCCCTGTCCAGGTCGCGGGCGCCGCGCGGCGGGAGGGTGGCCCGGGTACGGGTCCGGCTGAACAGGCAGAACCCGACGGTGAGGGCGCTCACGACGCCCAGGAAGATCCACGCGGCGGTGTAGCCGGGTCCGTCCACGATCAGCCCGAACGCCCACGGCAGCACGAACCCGCCGGCGGCCGAGATCGTGAGCATCAGCCCGACCGCGGTACCGATGTTCTCGGGTGCGATGCTGCGGATGCTGCCCGGTACGGTCTGCCAGATCGCGAAGACGAAGTTGAACATGAAGCCGATGCCGAGGGCCGGGATCCAGAACGTGCCGGGCCCGGCGAACGGGACGGACATGAGGAACACCGCCTCCAGCACGGCCCCGATCATGAACAGGATGCGCGGGGTGAGGTAGCGGTCGGCGAGCCAGCCGGCCGCGATGCTGCCCGGGACGCCCGCGATGCCGATCAGGAAGGCGGCGGCGGCGATCTGGCCGTCGGGGAAGGCGCGGTCCGCGCCGTACCCGGAGATCAGCTGGGACGCGCCGAGGTAGGAGCCGTAGGCACCGAAGAAGGCCAGGCCGAACAGCCAGATCTCCTTGTTGACCAGGGTCTTCTTCAATCCCTCGCGGGTGAGGTGGACACCGGTCAGCGAGTCGAGGCCGCGCGGGACCCGGAAGCAGAGCGCGCTGAGCGCGGCGACGGCCAGGCAGAGCACGCCGCCGGTGACGACCGAGGTGCGCCAGCTCGTGGCGGCGGTGATGTCGGCCCAGGTGTAGAGGCCGAGGGCCGTACCGACGCTGAACGCGGCCGAGGAGACGCCGAGCGCGAGGGCGTGCTGGTGGTCGCGGAACCAGACGCTGACGGCGGCGATGCCGACGGCCGCGAAGATGGAGGCGCCCACGCCGGCGAGCGCGCGCCACACCACCAGCATCTCGAACGACGTGGCGGTCGCCGAGAGCAGCGAGCCCACCGCCTCGATGGCGAGCCCGAGGGCCAGGGTACGGCGGAGTCCCCATTTGGTGGCCAGCAGGCCGCCGGGGATGTGCAGGATCCCGTACGCCGCGACGAAGATCGAGATGAGGAACGCGACGTCCGGGATCGCCACCCCGAACTCCTCGCCGATCGCGCCGAACCCGGTCGAGATGTTGAACCAGTTGACGGTCATGGCGACGAAGCCGGCCGAGACGATCGCGAGCATGAACCACTTGGTGGCGGGCGGGTCGCTCCCGGCCACGGCGGGGCCTGTACTGCGCATGGGGACTCCTAGCTGGGGGGAGGGCGGAGGTCCTGGTCAGGTCCGGCCGGCGTACGCGCGGATCTCGGCCGCGACCTTGCCGGGCGAGTCGAGCGTCGGGAAGTGGGTCGGCCCGCCGAGGGTGCGGTAGTCGAACCAGGGGTGCTCGGCCCGGAAGTCGATCTGCGCCCGCTCGTAGGCCGGATCGGTCGGCTGCGAGAACAGGTGCTTGACGGGACGGGTCTCGCTCAGCCCGGTCATCCGCTCCAGCGGCGAGCCGAACGCGGCGTACGCGTCGGCGATCACCCGGCAGGAGCGGGCCCACATCTCGAAGTCGAAGCCGGCCATCTCCACATCGAGGTGGCGCTGCACGCGCTCGTGCCGC
The DNA here is from genome assembly GCF_044326315.1 of Actinomadura sp. 9N407. Taxonomy (NCBI): domain Bacteria; kingdom Bacillati; phylum Actinomycetota; class Actinomycetes; order Streptosporangiales; family Thermomonosporaceae; genus Actinomadura; species Actinomadura sp. 9N407. The sequence goes on from NZ_JBIRAW010000006.1 coordinate 226,514, forward strand.
CGCCCGTTGATCCACACGTCGAACAGTCCCTGCCGGCCCGCGATCCAGCGGTCCGGGTCCTGGATGGCGGCGAGCCCCTCGGCGAACTCGGGCGCCGGCGGGGTCATCAGCCAGTCGATGACGATCAGCCGGGGCGCGCGCGCCGTCCCGGCCCGCTCGGCGATCTCCAGGTTCGCCCAGCCGCCGTGCGAGTGGGACACCGGGAGGAACCGGTCCACGCCGAGCGCGCCGAGCACGGCGAGCGTGTCGGAGGCCTGCTCGGCGTAGCCGAAGTCGGCCACCGGGGTACGGTCCTCGCCGTGCCCGCGCCAGTCGACGCACAGCACCCGCAGGTCGTCGCTGAGATGCGGGACGAGCTGGTCGAACAGCCGGTGGTCATGGCACCAGCCGCTCATCAGGACGACGGCGGGCGCGCCGACCGGGCCCTGGTCCTGGTAGGAGATCGGGTTCCCGGCGACGGTGATGGTCTTGAGGTCCGCGGAGGTCATGTCTTCCTTTCAGCTACCGGCGGGGGCGGAGCCGGCGAACCGGCCGGCGCCGGTGGGGATCGTGCGGGCCGCGCGCATCCGGGACGCGCCGAGGGCGGGCAGGAGGCCGCTCCCCTTGAGCAGCGGCGTCCGGGCGGCGTCCGGGACGTAGTTGAGCTGCCCGAGCCGGTACGACCAGCGCTGGGTGTGCTCGACGGTCGGCCGCTCGGCGTACTCCCAGTCGCGCAGCCGCTGGTCGACGGGCGCGTCGGAGCCGCTGAGGGCGTCCGCGAGGCCGAGCGCGCTCATCATCGCGCAGCCGCCGCCCTGTCCGAGGTACGGCGGTTGCGGGTGGGCGGAGTCGCCGAGGAACGCCAGCCGGCCCATGGACCAGCGGGTCAGCGTGTGGAACTGGAAGGTGTCCCAGCGCCCGGGAACGCCGGCGCAGGCGCTCAGCAGCTTCTCCAGGTGCGGGAACGAGCGGATCCAGGACGCCGTGTCGACCGGGATCCGGCTGGCCGGGCGGTCGTCCTCGTCCGCGACGAGCGCGACGTACAGGCTGGTCTCGCTGCTGGGGGTGTAGAGCACGCGGCGCCGGCCGCTGAAGTACTCGATGTACTTGCCCTGGTCCTCGGCGGGCACGAAATCGGCCGAGCGGGGGACGGTGAGCCGGGTCGCGCCCTGCTTCATCGAGGCGCGGTGGGCGACGACGTCGTACTGGCGCCGGATGCGGGAGTTGACGCCGTCGGCGGCGAGCACGGCATCGGCGCGGGAGGTCTCGCCGGACCGCAGCACGAGGCTGCCGTCGGGCGCCGCCTCGACCACCTCGGAGCCGGTACGGATCTCGACGCCGGCCTCCTTCGCCCCGCCGATCAGCGTGTCGATCAGGCGGTCGCGCATGATCGTCAGCACCCGCGCCTGCCCGGGTCCGTTGATCGGGATCTCCTCGACCACCCGGTCGCGGTGGTCGCGGGACTCCAGCACCTGCCCGACATGCGCGCCGACGGCGGCCTGGTCGTACAGGCCGAGCGCCTCCAGGGTGGCCAGGCCGTTGCCCCACACGTAGATGCCGGCGCCGATCGCGCGGATCTCCGACTCGCGCTCGTGCAGCCGTACCGACCAGCCGCGCTGGGCCAGTGCCGTCGCTGCGGTGAGGCCGGCGAGGCCTGCTCCGATCACGTCCGCGGTCTTGTTCGGCGCCACGGTTGTTCCTCTCGGTCGGTCGGGTGGGGCGGATGCGTCCGTTGCGCATGCGGTTCGGTGACTGCCGTCCATCTTGTGACCTGCTGCCATGCCTGGCCAATACTCATTTGGCTGGCAGGAATGCCTGAATGGGCATATCAGCGTCGCTATGCCCGGACGAGCATGGCGATTCCGGCAATGAGCATTGGCCAGGCATGGCACCTGATCCTTAGGCTCGCTGCCATGCAGGCAAAAGTGACCGACATCGAGACCCTCGCGGGGACGCTGGACGACGCCACGCGCGCGGCGTCCGCCGTACCGCAGCTCACCACCGGCGCCCCGCTGACGGTGGACGAGGCGTACGCGGTCCAGGCCGCCGGCATCGCGCTCCGGGCAGGGCGCGGCGACACGCAGGTCGGGCTGAAGCTGGGCTTCACCAGCAAGGCCAAGGCCGAGCAGATGGGCGTGCACGACGTGATCGTGGGCGTGATCACGTCCTCGATGGCGATCCCGGACGGCGGCGAGGCCGAGCTGGGCCGGTACGTCCATCCCCGGATCGAGCCGGAGGTCGCGTTCCGGCTCGGTACCGCGATCGACCCGTCCGATCCCGAGTGCGACGTGCACGCCGCCACCACGGATGTGGCTCCGGCGCTGGAGATCATCGACAGCCGGTACCGCGACTTCACGTTCAGCCTCGCCGACGTCATCGCCGACAACACCTCGGCCGCCGCCTTCGTGATCGGGCCGTGGCGTCCGTACCGGAAGTCCGACGATCTCCGCGATCGTGCGGTGACGCTCGCCTTCGACGGGGACGCGGTCGGGCAGGGCTCGACCGCCGACATCCTCGGCGATCCCACCCGCGCGCTGGACGACATCGTCCGGATGGCGCGCGAGCACGGCCTGACGCTGCCCGCAGGCTCGATCATCCTGGCGGGCGCGGCGACTGCGGCGGCCGCGCTCACGCCCGCGACGACGGTGACCGCCCGGGTCGCCGGGCTCGGCGAGGTGTCGGTCCGTACGGCTGGTGTCGAGATGCAGGCCGTCGCCCGCGAACCGGCTCCCAGCACGGAAGAAAGCCGATGACCTCCCTTCCCGAGAACGTGCACCTGCTGCGGCCGCCGGTCTTCGAGCCGTTCTACACATCCGAAGAGGCCCCTACCTGCGGTAACTGCGGTGCCCTGCACCCCGGAAAGGGCTGAGCCGCCGTGACCATCGACGTGCACACCCATTTCGTGCCCAACGGCTGGCCCGACCTGGGCGACGGCCGGCCCTGGCTGCGGCCCGACTCCGAGCGCGAAGCCATGATCATGGTCGGCTCGTCGGAGTTCCGCCGGATCAGGTCCGACTGCTGGGACGCCCCGCTGCGCCTGGCCGACATGGACGAGGACGGAATCGACCTCCAGGTCGTGTCCCCCACGCCCGTCTTCTTCGGCTACGACGCGCCGGCCGGCGAGGCCGAGAAGATCTCCCGCATCTTCAACGATCTCGCCCTGGAGATCTGCGCGCCCGGCGAGGGGCGGCTGATCCCGTTCTGCCAGGTACCCCTGCAGGACACCGACGCCGCCTGCCGCGAACTGGAACGCGCCGTCGCCGCCGGGCACCGCGGCGTGGAGATCGGCAACCATGTCGGCGACCGGGACCTGGACGACGCGGGCATCGTCACGTTCCTCCAGCACGCGGCGAGCCTCGGCGTGCCGGTGTTCGTGCACCCCTGGGACATGCCGGCCGGCCCGCGCCTGGACCGGTGGATGGCGCGCTGGCTCACCGGGATGCCCGCCGAGACGCACCTGTCGATCATCGCGATGATCCTCGGCGGCGTGTTCGACCAGGTGCCCGAGTCGCTGCGGATCTGCTTCGCGCACGGCGGCGGCTCGTTCGCGTTCTGGCTCGGCCGCTTCGACAACGCCTGGCGGGCCCGCCAGGACATCATCGGCACCTCGGAGCGGCCGCCCGCCGCGTACACCGGCCGGTTCTCCGTCGACTCCGTGGTCTTCGACCCGGCGGCGCTGCGGACGCTCGTCGACGTCCTCGGCCCGACGCAGGTCATGGTCGGCAGCGACTACCCGTACCCGCTGGGCGAGCGGCCCGCCGGTGATGTCGTCCGGCGGGCCGATTTCCTGAGCGATGCGTCCCGCGAACTGATCCTGCGGGGCAACGCGCGCCGCTTCCTCGGGCTCTGATTCCTCGGCGCTGATCCGTCGGCGCTGGCCCTCGGGTTCTGGACGGGCCGCGCCCGCCCTACTCCGCGCGCTCGATGGCGGCGTGCGGGTAGTCCGGCGACCGGTCCTGGAAGCTGAGGATGGCCGGGTTCCGGATCCCGCCGTCGCGGATCTCGATGGCCTTCCGGATGGTCAGGTCGGCGTCCCAGGCCGTGGGCCCGGCCAGGACCGTCGGCAGGTGCGGCAGCAGGGCCTCGCTGATCTCCCAGGTGGTGGAGTCCCACAGGTACGACGGGCTGTGGTCGACGCCGTAGTGGTGGACGTTGTCGCCCACCGTGTACATCGGGTCGTCGAACGACGTCGGCCGCGCCCAGCCGAAGCCCATCCCCTCGTCGCAGGACACGTCGACGATGAGCGTCCCCGGCGCGAACAGCGGCAGGTCGTCGCCGGACGCGAACATCAGCGGGGCGTCGGTGTCCTGCAGCACGCAGTTGACGATGATGTCGTGCTCGGCGAGGAAGGCCGCCGTGGGCATCGGGCCGTCGTCGGTGAGCGTGATGGTGCGGGTCGGGTCCTCGTCGTCGCGGTCGAAGTGGACGATCCGCGCCGAATGGATCGGTGACGCGACCGCGCTCACGCCGCGGTGGGTGAGCACGTTGACGTCATGGACGCCGTGGGCGGCGAGCGCGGTGACCGCACCGCGCGCGGTGGCACCGAAGCTGATGACGGCCGCGCGCCGGCGGCGGCCGTAGACGCCGGTGGAACCGGTGAGGGCCAGGGCGTGCAGCACCGAGCAGTAGCCGGCGAGCTCGTTGTTCTTGTGGAACACGTGCAGGGCGAACCCGCCGTTGGGCGACCAGTGGTTCATCGCCTCGAAGGCGATCAGCGTCAGCCGCCGGTCGATGGCGAGCTGGGTGATCTCCCGGTCCTGGACGCAGTGCGGCCAGCCCCACAGGATCTGGCCGGGGCGCAGCTCCTTGAGGTCCTCGGGCTGCGGCTTGAGCAGCAGGATGACGTCGCAGCGCTCGATCAGCGCCTCGCGCGAGAGCAGCCCGGCCACATGGGGCGCCAGCCGCTCGTCCGGTACGCCGAAGCCCTCGCCGTACCCGCTCTCGAGGTAGATGTTCGCGGCCAGGTCGGGCTCGATCCGGCCCATGTGCAGCGGGTGGATCGGCAGCCGGTGCTCGTTCTCCTTGCCCGATCGTCCGAGGACTCCGATGGTCAGCGGGTACACGCGGGCTCCTGACTGCAGGCCGGGATACCAATGGGCGTGGTGCTCATGAAGTTGTCCGTTCATTGGGGTGTAGCTGCATGGGGTGTAGCTGCATGGGGTGAAGCGGAGAGGGGTGGAGCGGCGATCCGGAACCGTGCCGGGATCGTCCGCGAAGAGAGGCGCCGCCGGGCCTGCCGGCCGGGCGCAACCGTGGCCGCGGTAGCTAAGGCGGCGAGAGGGCTGATCGCCGGGCCGGCCGGGAGATGGTGCACACGACCACCGCCGGGACGGGACGGGACGGGCGCTGGGTGCGATGCAGCGTGGGCATCGCATCCGCCTTCCGTGGCTGAACCGGCGTGGCGGGCCGGCCCGAATGGGGCCGCCGCCGTTGCCGGAGTGCTTTCGAGGTTACACGCCCGCGCTCGGCGGCCGTCTCCCAGCGGTCCTCACAGCCTGAGGAGGGTGCCGCCGTTCGGCCTGCTCCCCGCCCCGGGGAAGAGCCGGCGAAGGATGTCGGTGATCGAGACGACGCCCCGGACGTCCTCCCCCTCGATGACGAGGATGAGCTGGTTGCCGGTCTCGCGCATCCGCGTCAGGGCCGCGTAGACCGGTGTGTCGGCGGGGAGCCGGTACGCGGGCCGCGTGAGCCGCGCGATGCCGGCGGAGTCGGGTTCGGTCAGGGTGTCGCGCACGTGCACCACACTCCACGCGGCGTCCTCGGAGCCGGTCACCAGGATGCGCAGGTGGCCGGAGGCCTGGCCCGCGGCCTGGACGTCGGCGACCGTGGCGCTGGGCGGCACCGCCGTGAGCTCGGCGTCCGGGCCGATCAGGTCACCGAGCCGGAGATTGCGCAGGTCCAGGGCCTCGGAGAGCTGGGCCGAGTAGCCGGCGTCCAGGGCCCCGACGTTGGCGGAGTGCTCGACGAGGTGGCGCAGGGCCTCCGGGTTCTGCCCCGAGGCGACCTGGTCGGTGGCCTCGACGCCGACCTTGCGCAGGCACCAGTTCGCGGACTCGTTCAGCGCGCGCAGCAGCGGCCGGGTCAGCCACATGAAGCCGCGCATCGGCAGCGCCAGCAGCGTCGCGGACCGCTCCGGGTGGGCGATGGCCCAGGACTTGGGCGCCATCTCGCCGATCACCAGGTGCAGGAACGTCACAATGATCAGGGCGAGCACGAACCCCGCCACGTCGGCGAGCCACAGGGCGAGTCCCCAGGTCTCGAACAGCGGGGTGAGCCAGTGGTGCACCGCCGGTTTGGTGATCGCGCCCAGCGCCAGCGTGCAGACGGTGATGCCGAGCTGGGAGCCGGCGAGCAGCACGGTGAGCTCGGAGGCGCTGCGCAGCGCCGCCCGCGCGGACCGGCTCTCCGGCGCCGCGTCCTCCAGCCGGTGCCGCCGGGCGGCGATCAGCGCGAACTCGGCGGCGACGAAGAACGCGCTCAGCGCGATGATCGCGACCGTCGCGACCAGTACGACCCAAGGGTCATCCACGGCCGCTCTCCTCTCCCCGGTCTGCCGGATCACCCTTGCCCGCGACCCGCAGCCGGACCGACGAGGGCACGTGCTGGTCGACCTCCAGAACCTCCACCTGAACGAACCGGGCCGGTGGATCGTCGCTGAGCACGAGGTCGGCCGGGTCGGCGGGCAGCTCGATGTCGAGCGTGGTGCCCACGCCGGGCAGCGCCCCGTACGCGGCGATCACCAGCCCGGCGATGGTCTCGTAGTCGCCCTCGGGCAGCCGGTGGTCGATGGTGCGCTCCACCTCGTCCACATGGAAGTCGCCCGGGATGATCCAGGCGTCGCCGGCCGCGGTGGCCGTACGCTCGCTCTCGCCGGTGTCGTGCTCGTCGGTGATCTCACCGACGAGTTCCTCGGCGAGGTCCTCCAGCGTCAGGACGCCCGCGAAGCCGCCGAACTCGTCGACGACGCAGGCCAGCTGGTCCCGTTCGGAGGCCAGGCCGTCGAGGGCGTCGGGCAGCGCCATCAGGGTCGGCAGCATCGGCGCGGGCCGCATGATCGACGACACCGGCAGGGCCGGGTCCGCGGCCCTCAGGACGTCGTCCAGATGCACCACACCGCTCACGCGCTCCTCGCCGTCCAGGACGGGATAGCGGGAGTGCCCGGTGCTCATCGCCCGCCTGACCTCGCCGATCGGCTCGTCGTGGCGCACCGTGTCGACCCGCGAGCGCGGGATCATCGCGTGCTCGACGTCCCGCCGGGGGAAGTCCAGGATCCGGTCCAGCAGGATCGACAGGTCGGGCGGCAGGTCACCGCTGCGGCGCGAGTCGGCGACGATGTGCGCCAGGTCCCGTTCGGTCGCCGAATGCTCCACATCGTGCACCGGCTCGATCCGCAGCAGGCGCAGCAGCAGGTTGGACGACTGGTCGAACACCCAGATCAGCCAGCCGAACGCCTTCAGGTAGATCAGCGTGGACCGCGCCAGCCAGCGGGCCACCGGCTCGGGCCGCGCGATCGCGAGGTTCTTGGGGAACAGCTCGCCGAACACCATCTGCACGAGCGTGGAGAAGGCGAGCGCCAGCACCGTACCGATCGCGACGCCCGTGGCCGCCGAGGTGCCCGCCCCGACGAGGTCGCCCAGGGCGCGGCCGATCAGCGGCTCGGCGACGTACCCGACGAGCAGGCCCGTGACCGTGATGCCCAGCTGGGCCCCGGACAGCATGAACGAGGTGCGCCGCGTCACCGCGAGGGCGCGACCGGCCGCCCGGTCCCCGCCGCCGGCCGCGACGTTCAGCCGCGAGCGGTCCACCGACATGTAAGCGAACTCCTGGGCGACGAAGTATCCCGTCACGGCGGTGATCAGCAGGACCACCGCCACTCCCAGCAGCAGCGACAGCGCTGTGATCAACAGCGGTCCCGCCGGTGGTCATCGGTACGGGCGGCCGCCCTGGGGTGAAGATCGGAGTCCATGTCTCTCTCTGCTCGAACGAATCATCCGTACAACGACGACACCGGGCCGCAGGGTTCCCGCGTACCCCGTCTGAGCAGTGCAAACACGCAGCGGCCCGGATCGTCCTGCTACAACTGTAATAGAAGCGGGGGTCACCAGCCGACCTCGTCGCAGCCGGCATGGTCGGACGGCTCGACCTGGAGGGTGGCGTGCGCGATGCCGTGGCGGTCGCGGAGCAGGTCGCGGGCGCGGTCCAGGACCGCGTGCGCGTCCGCCCCCTCGGCGGTCACCAGATGGGCGGTCGCGACGTTCATGCCGGAGGTCAGCGCCCACAGGTGCAGGTCGTGGACATCCTGGACGCCCTCGATGGCGGCCAGTTCCCCGGTGACGGTGTCGACGTCGAGCCCGGCGGGCGCGTGCTGGCCGAGCACCGCGAGCACCTGGCGGCCGAGGGCCAGGGCCCGGACGACCACGAACACGGCGATGGCCAGCGCGACCAGGGTGTCGAAGAGGACCTGGCCGGTGGCGGCGACCAGGATCCCGGCCGCGATCACGCCGACAGAGCCGGCGGTGTCGGCAAGCACCTCCAGATAGGCGCCCTTGACGTTCAGGCTCTCGGCCGCGCCCGCGCGCAGCAGCCCCAGCGCGACGAGATTGACGGCCAGGCCCAGCGCGCCGACGATCAGCATCGGAGCGGTGGAGACCTCGGCGTCCGTACCGATCCGGGACAGGGCCTCGATCATGATGTAGACGGCCGTGCCCAGCATCACCAGGACCGCGAACCCGGAGGCGAACACCTCGGCCCGGTACGACCCGTACGTCCGGCGGCCGGTGCCGTCCGGCCGGGCCGCGATCTTGGTGGCGACCAGCGCCGCGGCCAGCGTCACCACGTCGGCGGCCATGTGCCCGGCGTCCGACAGCAGCGCCAGCGAGCCCGAGATCAGCCCGTACACCAGCTCCACCACGAAGAACGACCCGATCAGGCCGAACGACGCGGCCAGCCGCCACCGGTGCCGCCCTCCGGCGTGCCCGGCGATCGGGGCCGCGCCGTGCCCGTGCCCGTGCCCGGCGCCCATCACAGCTCCCGTTCGGGGTGGACGGCCTCGGTGTGCTCGATGTGGGCGAGGGCGAGGTCCAGCAGCATCCGGACGTGCGCGTCGGCCAGCCGGTAGTAGGCCATCCGGCCGGAGCGGCGCGCCGTGACCACCCGGTGCGCCCGCAGCAGCCGCAGCGCGTGCGAGGCCGCCGACTCCTTCATCCCGCTGACCGCGGCCAGATCGCAGACGCACAGCTCACCGTCCAGCAGCGCCATCAGCAGCCGCAGCCGGCCGGGGTCCGACAGCAGCGCGAACACCTCGGCGGTATCGGCCAGATCCTGGTCGGCGGGCATCCGCTCGCGGACGGACGCCACGCGCGGCGCGTCCACCACCCGGACCGCGCACCCGTCGATGTCCATCACCTGTTCATCTGAAGATCTGTTCACATGTTAGAGCTTCGCCGCTCCTCACCACCGCTGTCAAGCGGCGGCTCCTCCCGGCCAACATGAGCCTTGTTCACTTTTGCTGGAATCGGTGATATCTCTTCCCCCACGCCCTCCAGACGTCCCCCTCGCCGTTCCGCTCCGGTACCGCCCGGCCGCCCCGAGGCGGCGGCGTGACCGGGCGGCTCGGAACGGCCGGGGATCCGGACGTGACCGGCGACGCCCGCGAGCCCGGTCCGGTCGGGCGGCGCCGGCTGCTGTCGTACGGGCTCGCCTGGTTCGGCTACTGGCTGGTCATTCCGCTGCCGCCGCAGTTCATGACGCCGCACCTCATCAAGCACATCGAGCCGGACCAGAAGGTCGGCGTACTGTCGTACCTGCTGATCCAGAACGCCCTCGTCGTGGTGGTCTGCGTGCCGATCGCCGGGATGGCCTGCGACCGGACGCGGACCCGCTTCGGCCGCCGGCGCGTCTGGGCACTGGGCGGCTTCCTCCTCGCCACCGTCCCGTTCGCCCTGATCAACGCCGGCAACAGCGTTCCCCTTCAGCAAGGGCGTCGCGCCCTTGCGCATTCCCGGTTTCTCGTACACCGACCCCTATGCGTTCGGCACGCTGCTCTACGACCTCGCGAACGATCCCGAACAGCGGAAGCCCCTGATCGACGACGCGCTCGAGTTGCGTATGGTCGCCCTCATGACCGATCTCATGCGCGCCGACCACGCGCCGCCCGAGCAGTACGAGCGGCTCGGTCTGCCGCCCGAGGGCCCGGTGACCTCCGCGCATCTGCTCGTACGGAAGCAGTGGGACCAGGTGCTCGCCGCCGAACGGCCGCCGCTCACCGCGGCCGAGTTCCCCGCGTCCCGCCTCGGCGTGACCACGCCCCTGCAGGCCCTCCTCGCCGAACCCGCCGCCGAAGCGGTACTCCGCGAGCATCTCGGAGCGCTCATGGACAGCCCGCTCCTGCCCGAGGCGATGCCGTTCTCCCTCCTGGAGATCGCCGACCTGGCGGTGGGCGTCCTCAGCCGCGAGAGCCTGCACGCCATCGCGGACGACCTGGGCCGGCTGTGACCGAGGAACGGCCCTGCTGCGCCCCGTCCCGTACCGGAGAGCCCTCGCCGACAGGCACGCCACATCCTTTGCCCCCTGCCACCGGGTCGGTGAACGACACCCTCGTGCGGATCCCCGGAGGCTCGTTCCTCATGGGCAACGAGGACCGCGACGCCAACCCAGGCGACGGTGAAGGCCCCGTACGGCAGTCCGCCGTCGCCCCGTTCGCCATTTCGGCGTACGCCGTGACCAACGACGAATTCGCGGCCTTCATCGAAGCGACGGGATACCGTACCGACGCGGAGAAGTTCGGCTGGTCGTACGTCTTCGCCGGTTTCCTGCCAGGCCCTCTCCGCCGGGTGTCGCCCCGCCCCGACGGAACGCCCTGGTGGTGCGCCGTACGCGACGCGTGGTGGCGCTATCCGGAAGGACCAGGGTCAACACTCGACGATCGCGGCGACCATCCCGCCGTCCACGTCTCCTGGAACGACGCCGAGGCGTTCTGCCACTGGGCCGGCGCACGCCTCCCCACGGAAACCGAGTGGGAGTACGCCGCGCGCGGTGGCCTGGCGGGAAAGAGCTATCCGTGGGGTGACGACCTCACCCCCGACGGCCGGCACATGTGCAACATATGGCAGGGGACCTTCCCCACCCGCAACACCGCCGAAGACGGCTACAAGGGAACGGCCCCGGTCACCGAGTTCGAGCCCAACGGATACGGCCTCTACAACATGGTCGGCAACGTCTGGGAATGGTGCGCCGATTCGTGGGCCGAGGGCAAAGCCCTGCGCGGCGGCTCCTACCTGTGCCACAAGTCGTACTGCAACCGCTACCGCGTAGCGGCCCGTACGAGCAATTCCCCGGACAGCTCGTCAGGCAACACCGGCTTCCGCTACATCGGCTGACACGGAGGTTAGAGGGGCTCAGTACGCAGGAGGCGGAGGAAGGCCTTGATGCCGGTGATGACCTCCTGGTTGTCGGTGACCCGCGCGATGGTGTCCTCGAAGCGCCGTCCGATCAGGTCGGACTTGCGGGCCAGCGCGTCGATCCGGCGGTTGAGTTCGGTGCCCTTCCGGTCGGCGTCGTGGTCGACGGACTCCAGGCGCCGTTCCAGGGTCAGATCGGCTCCGTGCAGCTGCTCGGTGGTGAGCCGCATCGCCTCGACATGCCCCTCCAGGAAGCGCATCCGATCCACCAGATCGAGGACGTCGTCACGGGGGTACCTGGTTTCGCGCAGCATCGTGCCGAGCCGCCGGCGCAGATGGACGAACCACGCGTGCGCGGGCCGGAAGAACGTGCTGAGCAGGTAGAAGCCGACGAAGTAGTACCCGACCGCCGCACCGGAGAAGTAGGTGATCACGGCCATCACGGCCGCGGAGACCAGGTGCGCGCCGATGGCCGCCGCGCGCATCCGCCCGGCGATCGTGCGGGCCTCGGCCTCGCGCTCCGTGGGGATCTCCAGGCCCCGGTCCCGGCTGATCCCGATCTCCTGGATCACCTGGCGTGCCTGGAAGTAGACGTTCCACGGAACGGTGAGCAGCAGGATCAGCCAGGCGAGGCTGAGCGCGCCGGCGCCGAAGGAGAGGACGTCCGAGAGCGGGACGTCCGCCACGAATATCAGGACGACCGCGCCGACGGCGGCGGCGAACAGGCCGATGGCGAGCAGGTTTCGGAACATGGGCCGGGCTCCTGTCAGGGGACGATGCGTCCATCGTCCAAGCGCCACAGCCTCGTGGCCTGAGTCCGGCTACTCGTCCCGGGTGAGTACGAGCACTCAGCGGGCGAGGTGTTCGCGGAGCGCGGCGTCGATGAACGCGGTGTCCTCGGGGTTGCTGCCATGGCCGGCGAAGTGGCCCCACACGCCGGGGATCACGCGGAGTTCGGCGTCCGGGACGTGCCGGACGGCCCACGCCTCGTCCTCGGGCGGGAAGTAGAGGTCCTTCTCGGCGGGCATGACCAGCGCGCGGGCCTTGATGGAGGCGAGGGCGGCGGTGGTGTCGCCGTTGAATCCGGGAGTACGGCCCACGTCGGCGTTCTGCCATGTCCACAGCATGGTGAGCAGGTTGTTGGCGTCGCGGTCGTCCAGGAAGAAGCCCTCCCAGAAGCCGACGAGGAAGTCTTCCAGGGAGCTGAACCCGAGGCGTTCGTAGAGGCGGTCCCAGTAGAACGCCTGGGAGAAGCCCCATCCGGCGTAGACGCGGGCGGCCGCACGTAGGCCGCGGGTGGGCGGCGTGTCGTACCAGCCGTTGTCGTACGCGGCGTCTGCGGTGAGGGCCGCTCTCACGCCCTCCAGGAAGACCTGGTTGTGGACGCTGGTGTGCGAGGAGCCGCAGAACGGGGCGATGCGTTCGACCATCTCGGGGTGGCTGACGGCCCACTGGTAGGTCTGGCCGGCGCCCATCGACCAGCCGGTCACCAGCGGCAGCCGCTCGATGCCGAAGTGCTCGGTGACGAGCCGGTACTGGGCCTCGACGTTGTCGTACATGGTGACGTTCGGGAAGCGGCCGCGGTCGTACGGCGGCGGGGTGTTGCTGGGCGAGCTGGACAGGCCGTTGCCGAGCATGTTCGGCACGATGATGAAGTAGCGGGCCGGGTCCAGCGCCATGCCTTCGCCGATGAGCCACTCGTTGTCCGGATGCCGGCCGGAGTACCAGGTGGGGTAGACGATCGCGTTGCCCTTGTCGGGCGCGAGGTCGCCGTAGGTCTCGTACGTCAGCTGGGCTCCGCGCAGCGTCGCGCCGCCCTGCAGGACGAAGTCGCCCAGCTCGAAGGTCATGGCCATGTGGCTCCCCCTAGTTATTTTCCCCTGAAAGTATTTCGCTGGGAATCAATGGTCAAGCTCCAGCTGGTGCAGCACGTCGAACTGCAGCCCGTCGGCGGCGGCGAGGAACACCTTCTGCCGCAGGTGCCGGTCCCGTACCTCGACGGGACCGCGCGGGCCGTCGTAGCCGAGGCCCTCGGAGACCGCGTTCATCCTGCGGACGTCCAGGCCGCCGCTGCGGCTCAGCAGCTCGGTGAGCAGCCGCAGTCCTTCGTAGCAGGACTCGCCCATGCTGTTCAGCGTCGGTGCCTGCGGGCCGAAGCGGCGGTGGTAGCGGGCACCGAAGTCCAGTCCGTCCTCGGTCGGCAGCGTCTCGAAGTAGCCGGCCGCGGCGAACAGCCCGCGGGTGCCCTCGGCGCCCGTGGCCAGCAGCATGTTCTCGTCCATCAGCGGGCTGAAGCGCAGGTGCTCCAGGCCGGCGGCCCCGAACGCGCGGTTGAACGCGACCGCGTCGTCGCCGACCAGCAGCATGAGGACGCCGTCGCAGCCGCTGGCGTCGATCCTGCGCAGCGGCTCGGCGAAGTCCTGCGTGCCGAGCCGCACGTAGATCTCGTCGCACAGCGTCGCGCCCTGCTCGTCCAGGAAGGTACGGACGGCGCGGGCGGACGTGCGCGGCCAGACGTAGTCGTCGCCCACGATCGTCCAGCGGCGGACGCCGAGCTCGGAGGCGAGCCAGCGGAGCGCGGGACGGAGCTGGCGCTCGGGCGTCTCGCCGGTGAGGAACACCCCGGGCGAGCGTTCGCCGCCCTCGTACAGCGCGGTGTAGACGTACGGGACGCGGCCCGCGACGCGGGGGGCCAGGACCTGCCGTACGGCCGAGATGTGCCAGCCGGTGACGGCCTGCACGGTGCCCGAGGCGACCAGGGCTCCGACCTGGTCGGCCACTCGCGCGGGCGGCGCGCCACCGTCCACGAGCGTCAGCCGGAGCGCGCGGCCGAGCACGCCGGCCTCGGCGTTGACCTCTTCCACCGCGAGCCGGGCGCACAGCTCGGCGGAGGGCCCGAAGAGTCCCGCGGGTCCCTGAAGTGGCACCACCAGGGCGACGTTCACGTCGTCCATGGTGAGGACGCTATCCGATACCTGCTACGGAAATATTTCCCGAAGGCGGTAATCTTGGGTCTCGCGATGACTACGACCGGTATCCCGCAGGATGAACTCGACCTCCCCCGCGTCCTGACCCTGGTGGAACGCGGCATCGCCGCACGGCTCGGCGCGGCGCTGAAGGCGGCGGGCGCGACCGTCGAGGAGTGGCGGGTGACCTCGCTGCTCGCCGACGGGGCCGGGCACACGATGACCGAGGTCGCCGAGTTCGCGCTGCTGCCGGCGCCGACCCTGACCAAGGTCGTGGACCGCCTGGTGTCGGCGGGCCTGGTGTACCGGCGGGTGGACGACGCCGACCGGCGCCGGGTGCTGGTCTTCCTGTCCGAGCACGGCCGCGAGGCACTGGACCGGCTGACCGCCGCCATCGAGGACGAGTGGGGCCGGGTACGGGACGCGGTGGGCAAGGAGGAACTCGCGCTGCTGCGGGTCCTGCTCACCCGGATGTCGGATCGGCTGCCCTGACGGTTGACTCTTAGTTTCTGGCGGAATAGTTTCGCACGGAAGCAATGGAGGTGTCCTGGTGGCGACCTACCAGTACCGCTGCGCCGGATGCGGCCCCTTCGAGATCTCACGGCCGATCGGTACGGCCGAGCCCGCCGAACCCTGCGCGGACTGCGGTGATCCGGCCGCCCGCGTCTTCACCCCACCACTGCTGGCCCGTACGTCGCGGCCCCTCTCGCGCGCCCTCCGCGCCCAGGAGGCCAGCGCCCACGAACCCGAGGTGGTCCGCCGCGAGCCCATGGCCCGGCCGAAACCGCCGGCCGACCCCAGGCACGCCCTGCTGCCCCGTCCCTGACGACCGCTCTGCCGAGCCATCCGGAGGAAGCCATGCCCGATGTCGTGTTCAGCGTGGACCAGGCGCAGTCGATGCGCGACCAGAAGGCCCCCGGGCACAACCGGTGGCACCCCGACATCCCGCCGGCGATCACCGTACGGCCCGGCTCGGAGATCCGGATCGAGTGCCGGGAGTGGACCGACGGCCAGATCGGCGACAACGACTCGGCCAACGATGTGCGCGACGTGAACCTCAACGTCACCCACATGCTGAGCGGCCCGATCGCGGTCGAGGGCGCCGAGCCCGGCGACCTGCTGATCGTCGACATCCTCGACCTCGGTCCCGTACCGCAGCAGACCGGCGGGATCGCGGGCCAGGGCTGGGGCTACACCGGCGTCTTCGCCAAGCAGAACGGCGGCGGCTTCCTCACCGACCGCTATCCCGACGCGTACAAGGCCATCTGGGACTTCCACGGCCAGGTCGCCACGTCGCGCCACATCCCCGGCGTCCGCTTCACCGGCATCACGCACCCCGGCCTGTTCGGTACGGCCCCGTCCGCCGAACTGCTGGGACGCTGGAACGCGCGCGAGCGGGCCCTGATCGCCACCGAGCCCGATCGCGTACCGCCGCTGGCCCTGCCGCCCGAGCCCGACGGCGTGCTCGCGGGCTCCCTGACCGGCTCCGCGCTCGACGCCGTCGCGCGCGACGGGGCCCGTACGGTTCCGGCCCGCGAGAACGGCGGCAACCACGACATCAAGAACTTCACCCGGGGCGCCCGCGTGTTCTATCCCGTACACGTCCCCGGTGCGCTGCTGTCGGGCGGCGACCTGCACTTCAGCCAGGGCGACGGCGAGATCACGTTCTGCGGCGCCATCGAGATGGGCGGGTTCATCGACCTGCACGTCGACGTCATCAAGGGCGGGATGGAGAAGTACGGCGTCACGACGAACCCGGTCTTCATGCCGGGGAACGTGGAGCCGCGCTACACCGAGTTCATGTCGTTCATCGGCATCTCGGTCGACCACGAGAGCGACACCAACCACTACAACGACGCCACGATGGCGTACCGGAACGCCTGCCTGAACGCGATCGAGTACCTGAAGAAGTTCGGGTACAGCGGTGAGCAGGCGTACCTGCTGCTGGGAGCCGCCCCGATCGAGGGACGGGTCAGCGGCGTGGTCGACATCCCCAACGCCTGCTGCTCCCTCTACCTGCCCACCGCCATCTTCGACTTCGACATCCGTCCCACGGCCGAGGGCCCGCGCCGCGCCGACCGGGGCCGGTGCGCCGTCTCGTCCTGAACGCCCGGTTCAGCGGGCCGTCCAGCCGCCGTCCACGGCGATCGTCTGGCCGGTGATGAACGACCCCGCGTCCCCGGAAAGGAGCAGCAGGACGCCGTCGAGCTCCTCCAGCCTGCCCGTACGGCGCATCGGCGTGTTGCGCTGGATGTAGCGCACCGAACGCTCGTCGGCGAACATCTCCTCGGTGAGCTCGCTGGGGAACCAGCCCGGCGCGATGGCGTTGACCCGGATGCCCTCGCCCGCCCACTCGGCGCCGAGCTGGCGGGTGAGGTTGACGACCCCGCCCTTCGCGGCGACGTACGCGGCCTGCGCGATCGGCCACGAGCCGGACAGCCCGAAGATCGAGGCGAGGTTGACGATGGCGCCGCCCCGGCCGCGCATCGCCTTGGCCGCCAGGACGCTCAGCTCGAACGTGGCGGTCAGGTCCACGTCGAGCGTGCGCCGGAAGTCCTCCATCCGTACCTCGAACGCGGGCACCGGATCGCCGAAGCCCGCCGCGTTGACCAGGATGTCCGGACCGCCGAGCGCGACCGCGCGTGCGATGACGCGTTCGCAGTCCTCGGTGGCGGTGACGTCGCAGGCTTCGGCGACGATCCGGTCGTTGCCCTTGGCCAGCTCTTCGAGGCGGGACGCGCGGCGGGCGGTGGCGACGACCGTGGCGCCCGCGTCCGCCAGCACGCCGCACATGTGCCGGCCGATGCCGCTGGAGGCACCGGTGACGACGGCCACCCGGCCGTCCAGGGCGAAGCGATCGCTCATGAACCGACCTCCATCAAAGCCCCCGCAGGGGTGATCAGTGCGAGGCATCCGGCGACCACGGCGGCGTCCCGCAGCTGCGACGGCCGCCCGTCGAGGACGGCGGTCGCCTTCGCCCGCCGGAAATACAAATGGGCGTCGTGCTCCCAGGTGAAGCCGATGCCGCCGTGCACCTGGACGAGGGCCTCGGCGGCTGCGGCGAACGCCTCGGACGCCTCGGCCTTGGCCAGCAGGACGAGCCGGTGCGCGTTCTCGGCGTCACCCGAGTCGATCGCCTTGGCCGCCGCGAGCACGAGCGACCGCGCGGCGGCGACGGCGACCGCGACCTCGGCGCAGCGGTGCTGGATCGCCTGGTACGTGCCGATGAGCTGGCCGAACTGGCTGCGGACGTTCGCGTACCCGACCGCGTGGCCGAGGCAGCCCTGGGCACCGCCGACCTGCTCGGCCGCCAGCAGCAGCCGGGCGGCGTCGCCCATCTCCGCGACCGCGCCCGGCGGCGCCGCCACGGTCGCGGGGACCGCGTCGAGATGGAGGTCGCCCAGCCGGGCTGTGAGGTCGGTGGCCCTGACCGGCCGCCGGGTGACCCCGCCGGTACCGCCGTCGAGCGAGACGAGCACGGCGGCGGGACCGTCGGGTGTACGGGCCACAGCGAGCAGGACGTCCGCGACCAGTCCGTGGGTCACGCTCTCGACCACACCGGACACGCGGCCGTCCGAGGTCAGGGTCAGGTGGGGCTCGTGCGAGGCGAACCCCTGCGGCATGCCGACGATCGCGGCGCCCGCCAGGATGCTCTCCGCGTGAGCGTCGCCGTCGCCCAGCGCCCGGGCGGCGAGCACCGAGGCGCGCAGCGGCCCCGGATACAGGCACGCGCCCGCTTCTTCGGCCGCCGCGATCACGTGCGCGAGGCCGAGCCCCAGGCCGCCGGCCGCCTCGGGCGCGGCCATCGCGACCAGTCCGACCTCGCCGGCGAGATCGTTCCAGCGCTTGCGGTCGAACCCGGCCTCGTCGAGCGCGGGGTCGGCGTCGCGGAGCAGGCGCGCCTCGTCCAGTCCCGGGTTGGCCGCGAAGTACGCGCGCAGCGCCTCCCTGACCTCGTCGGGACTCAGCAGGTCCGTTCCGGTCACAGCGAACCCGCCCAGCCGCGTTCGGCCAGCCAGCCGGTGATCGTGCCGACGGCCTCGGCGAGCTGCGGGCGCTGGCTCCGGCCCACGTAGTAGTGGTTGGCGCCCTGGACGGTGTGCATCGTCCGGTCCTCGTGCCCGACCGCCTCGTACAGGCGGTTGGTGTGGCTCGGGGTGCAGGCGTCGTCGGCGGAGTTGCCGATGACCAGCGTGGGGACCTTCAGGTCGGCGGCGCAGCGCAGGCCGTCGCCGTGCGCGTCGTCGTAACTCCACTGCGACAGCCAGCTGCGCAGGGTGGAGAAGCGGGCGAGGCCGACCGGGCTCATGTTCACCACCTTGGGGTCGCCGAGGTAGCAGGTGCCCGGGGCCCGGTCGTTGGGGTCCACGGCGGGGTCGAGCCAGCGCGGGTCCGCCATCGTGCCGTGGGTGACGAACGCCCGCTCCTCCAGCGTCCGGCCGGAGGACCGCAGGCCCTCCAGGGTCTCCTTGACCCGGGCCGTGATCTTCCGGTTGCGGGCGATCTGCGCCGCCCGGTACCGCTGCAGGAACTCCTCGGTGTACGGCGGCTGGTTGGGGTTCTCCGGGTCGTACAGGTCCAGCTCGGGGTCGCGCCGCTCCGGGTCGTTCTCGTCCAGGATGGAGGCGTCCAGCCATTCGGTGAACGTGCCGTGCCGGCTGATGTGCGCGGCCAGCAGCATGACGCCGTCGGCGGGCTGCAGGTCCAGCGCGGTCAGGTCCGGCGGCTCGCCCGCCGGGCTGCAGGTGACGGTCGGCGCCTGCGCCTGCTGCTGGTAGTACAGCGACAGCGAGCCGCCGCCGCTCCAGCCCGCCAGAATCACGTTCTTGTACCCGAGCCGCTCGCGCGCGTCCCGTACGCAGGCACCGAGGTCCTGGACGACCTTCTCCATGATGAGCGCGTTGTCGACACCGCGGTACCGGCTGTTGCAGTAGATGACGTGGTGCCCGGCCCTGGGCAGGGCGTTGGTCATCGGCAGGTACGCGCCGCCGCCGATGGGGTGCATGAAGATGGTGACCGTGTCGGACGGCACGCCCTGGGGCTTGAGCAGGTAGCTCTCCAGGACGACGCTCTCGCCGACGCCGCCGTAGGTGTCGCGGAAGGCGGCGCGGTCGTCGAACACGATCAGGTAGGGGATGCGCTCGTACTCGTGGCGGTCGGCGGCGGTCATTTCTGCACCTCGGGGTTCGCCTCGTTCTGGGTCAGGGACAGCAGCGCGTCGCTGGGCGTCAGGCGCCGCCGCAGATCGATCGCGATGATCTTCCATTCGACTCGGGTGTCGACGTCGTGCCGGCGCCGGGACCGCTCGCGGGCGCGCTCGGGGATGCCGTGGTGCAGGCCCTGCGGGGCGTGCGAGATCAGGCCCTCGGGCATGTCGATGCCGAACACGCTGCCGCCGTGGTAGAACGCGATCTCGTCGTAGTCGACGTTGCGGTGGTACCAGGGCATCCGCTCGGCGCCCGCGCGGCCTTCGACCGGACGCGGCAGGAAGTTCAGCACGTACACGCCGGTGGCCTGCATGAACAGGTGCACCGTCGGCGGCAGGTGGACGTCGTTGGACGTGATCACGTCGTAGTCGTCGATGTTGAAGGTGAACGGGACGTTGTCGCCCTTCCAGCCCTCGGCGTCCAGCGGATGGTGCGGGTAGAAGATCGACGTCCGGCCGCCCTCGTGCCGGAGCCGGACCTCGTACTCCTCCTGCCGGGGCTCCTCGAACGCCTCGGCCTCCGGGACGACGACGAGCGAGGAGTCGAACGGGAAGAACCGGCCGAGCGGGCCCGCCTCGGGGACGCGGAACTCCTCCCGCGCCTCGATGACGAGCAGGTGCCCGTCCTCCTCGGGGACCTGCCGGTACGTCGTCGACTTGGGCAGGTAGACGTAGTCGCCGGGGCGGTAGGGCATCCGGCCGAACTCGGTCTCGAAGTGGCCCTGCCCGCGATGCACGAAGTAGAGCTCGTCGCCGTCGATGTTGCGCTCGTAGAACGGCGCCGCCGCCCGCCGCCGGCTGAGCGAGATGCGGCAGTCCTCGTTGCTGAACATCAGCAGCGGCCCGCCGGACGGGTCGTGCAGATCGGTGGGCTCCAGGGCACCGGTCGGGACGTCCAGGGTGCGCAGGGAGCCCTCGACGCGGTACGCGGTCGGGTCGTTGCGGCGGTAGAAGTGGGCGGTACGTCCGGTGAACCCGGCCCGCCCCATCTCGTCGTCCTTGAGTCCGTCGAGATCGCGATGAACCTGCCGAGGTGTGTTCCCCCTGCGCAGCTGGATGAAAGATTCCACTGCTCGTCCTTCGTTCGGATGACGTCGCGGGCGGTTACGTCGCGGCCGGCTGCGTCGCGGGCTTGGGCGGGCGGGGCAGGCCGAGGCCGCGCTGGGCGATGATGTTGAGCTGGATCTCGTCGGTACCGCCCGCGATGTGCAGCGCCGGAGCGCCCAGCACGAACTCCGACCAGGCGAACGTGTCGCGCTCGCCGCGGTCGGTGAACGCGCGCTCGCCGAGCGCCTCGCCCGCCAGCGCCGCGATCCCGTCCACGGCCCTGGTCATCAGCATCTTGAGCACCGAGCCCGACACCGGCTCCAGCCGGTGCCCCCACGAGCCGTCCGGCAGGTCGGCCGAGGCCCGCATCGCGACGATCGCGGCCACGGCCCGGGCGATCTCCTGCCGGAGCACCGGGTCGGCGGCCGTGTCCAGCCGGCCGACCATGGCGGTCAGCCGTTCCAGCACGTACGGGCTGACCGGGCCGTCGTCGCCGATCATGAAGTTGCGCTCGCTGCCCAGGCTGGTGCCCGCGACCCGCCAGCCGTCGCCGACCGCGCCGATGCGGTGGGCGTCGGGGACGCGGACGCCGTCGAGGAAGACCTCGTTGAACGCGACCCCGCCGGTCATCTGCCGGATGGGCCGTACGGTCACGCCCGGCGCGTGCATGTCGACCAGGAACATCGTCAGGCCGCCGTGCCGGGACGTCCCGGGATCGGTGCGTACGAGCGCCTCCCCCACATCGGCCAGGTGGGCGATCGAGGTCCACACCTTCTGGCCGGTGAGGATCCAGTCGTCGCCGTCCCGGACGGCCCGGGTGGTGACGCCCGCGAGGTCGGAACCGGCGCCCGGCTCCGAGAACAGCTGGCAGCCGATGAGGTCCGCGCGGTGCAGCGCGGGCAGCGTCCGCTTGCGGAGTTCGGGGCCGCCGTGCGCGTCGACGGCGGGCGCGACGATCCGCAGCCCGACGAACAGCACCTCCCGGGAGGGCAGGTCCAGCTCGGCGAGCAGATCGTCCAGGACCTGGTCGTGCTCGCGGCTCAGCCCGCGCCCGCCGAGGTCGGACGGGCCGCTCGGCCAGGCCAGCCCGGCGTCGAACAGCCGGGCCTGCAGCTCCCTGGCCCGCTTGAACTGCTGGTCGTACCCCTCCCCCAACTCCTCGACGGCGGCGATGCGGTCGGACGGCGGGTCCTGACCGGCGCCGCCTGCCGCACCGGCGAACTCGCCGGCGATCGACCGCAGGAACCGCTCGGCCTCGTCGCGGAAGGCGTCCGGCGAGAGGGACGGAACGTTCTCGTTGCTCGGCATCGGCCGTCAGCCCTTCGAGAGCCCGGCCAGCTTGAGCGCGAGCTCCTTGGCCTGGTCCATCGGATAGTGCTTGCGGGCGACGAGGCGCTGGGCGAAGAGCCCGCCGCCGGACTGCAGCATGGTGACGAGCTGCCAGCCGCCGTACGCGTCGGCGGTGAAGTCGCGGATCGCGTGGAACAGCCGGGTGCGGTACTCGCCGTCGATGCCGTCCATGGTCCGCATGTACTTGCGGATGTCGGGACCGATCTCCTCGTTCTCCAGGTCGGCGATCGACGGCGCGGTGACGATGGAGCCGCCGCCGATGTCGTGCAGGTGCCGGATCATCAGGCTGAACTCGGCCGCGCCGTAGTGCTTGGCGGCGTTGGTGTACAGCTCGCTGGGGAAGTACCAGCCCTCCGGGCTCGGCTCGGCGTTGGCGATCGCCGCCTCCAGCCCGGCCCGGACGAGGGTGGCGTAGATCACCATCTCGGCGATCTTCTCGCGGATGTGCGAGACCCGCTGGGTCCCGTTCGCCTCGGCGATGAGCTGCGCCAGGCCCACGAGCGTGTCGCCGTACTCGGCCAGGTGCGCGGTGCCGCCCAGGCGCTCCCACAGCCCGAGGGCGTGGGCGAACGTCGCCGAGTGCTCGGTCTCGCCCGCCAGGAACACGCGCTCGTTCGGAACGAACACGTCATCGAGGATGATGAAGCCCTCGGGCATGTTGTGCAGGGAGCTGACCGGGAAGTCCTGGACGCGGTCGCGCGGTGCGTAGTTGGTGTTGACGATCCGTACGCCCGGGGCGTTCACCGGGATGGCGCAGGCGACCGCCCAGTCCTCCTCGCCCGGCTTCATCTTCTTGGTCGGCATCACGACCAGCTCGTGGCTGACCGCGGCCGAGGAGATGTGCAGCTTGGCGCCCCGGATGACGATGC
Organism: Actinomadura sp. 9N407; assembly: GCF_044326315.1. NCBI lineage: Bacteria > Bacillati > Actinomycetota > Actinomycetes > Streptosporangiales > Thermomonosporaceae > Actinomadura > Actinomadura sp. 9N407. Next base: position 249,330 of record NZ_JBIRAW010000006.1, read on the forward strand.
CGTCCGGCCGGCGCTCGACGATCCGGGTGTACAGGTCGGGGTCGTCCTGCCCGGTCGGCGGGAGCGTCCGGTTCCCCTTGGCATCGGTGATCGCCTGCACGCAGCGCAGGTCGTTGTCCCTGCAGTACGCGAAGTACGCCTCGATGCGATCGGCGTACACCGCGCTGGCGGACCGCATCCGGGTCGCCGCCGTGAGCAGCGCGAGCAGGCCCTGGGACGTCGTCACCGTGACCATGTCCCAGCCGAGCAGCGTCTCCAGGAGCCCCTTCATGTCCGCGCTGCTGTGCGGGATCGCGAAGTACGGCCCGCAGGCGTCGTCCCCCGGCCGGTAGTGCCGCTCGTACCCCTCGCCCACCAGCTCGAGCGCGGTGGCGAACTGCGGATGGTCCGCGAGGTCCTTGATCTCCTCGCCGTCGGCGAAGACCCGCCTGCCGTCGCTGAGCGAGGCCAGGTAGCCCGCCCTGGTCATCATCGCCATCGTGCATCCCTCCGATCGGACGGCCGTCACGCCGTGCACTGGAACCGAACACTGGAACCGAACACAATTCTGATGCTAAATTCAGTTTTAGTCAACGGGCGCGGGCGCGGTCAAGCCGGCGGCCGAGCCTCTAAGCTGTGACCCGCCCGCCACGCACGCGCGGCCGGATCCATCCTGAGAAGAGACGGGGGACGCCTCCGATGCCATCGACGCCGAAGGGCCACCGCACGGAGGCGGCGTTCCTGGACGCCGCGCGGCAGGTCTTCGCGGAGAAGGGCTACTTCAACGCCAAGATCTCCGACATCGCGAAGGCCGCGGGCAAGTCCCCCGGGTCGCTCTACAACTACTACGAGAACAAGGAGCAGCTCCTGGAGGCGCTGCTCGAGCGGTTCTCGGGCGAGGTCCTGGAGGCCTCGTTCAGCAGCCAGAGCGACGACCTGATGGAGAGCATCCGCGGCGCCGTCCGGGCGTACTGGTTCGGCTACCGCAAGTACCTCGCGGAGATGGTCGGCCTCTTCCAGATGTCCATGACGGACGAGGCGTTCGCCGAGCGATGGCGGGCGGTCCGCGCCGCCGGGATCCGCTCCGTGCTGTCGGGGATCAAGAACGCGGAGCGCTCGGGCTACCGCATCGGCCTCGACCAGGAGGTGCTCGCCTCGGCGATAGTGGCGATGCTGGAGTCGTTCTGCTGGGTGTGGCTGGCGGCGGGCGGCGACACGGACGTCGCGGCCCCCGACGACGAGACGGCGATCGAGACGCTCAGCACACTCTGGTACCGCACCGTCTACCACGACCGCGCGCCCCAGAACTGACCGGCCGCGGGCCCCGGCCTGAGCCGGAGCCCGCACGAGCCGAGCTCAGGCGTCAGCGCCCGTCCCGGCGGCAGTCGTCTCAGCGGCCTCGGCGGCCTCCTTGACGAGCTGCGGCCGGAGGATCTTCCCGGTGGCGGTACGCGGCAGGCCGGCGACGATCCTGATCAGCTTCGGCACCTTGTACCCGGCCAGATGCGCCCGGCAGTGCTCCGTCATGGCGTCGACGGTGAGGCCGTCCGGATCCCGCAGCACCACCGAGGCGCACACCCGCTGCCCCCACCGCTCGTCCGGGACGGCGTAGACCGCGCACTCCAGGACCTCCGGCAACCGGGCGATCACGTTCTCCACCTCGGCCGGATGGACGTTCTCGCCCCCGGTCACGATCATGTCGTCCGACCGGCCCTGGACGAACACGTAGCCGTCGGGGTCGACGTACCCGACGTCGTGGGTGTTGAGCCAGCCGCCGACCAGCGCGGGCCGGGCGGCGTCACCACCGTTCAGGTAGCCCTCGGTCATGCTGGGCGCCCGGAACCACAGCTCGCCCGGAGTGCCCTGCGGCACCTCGGCACCGGTCGCCACGTCCCGGACGCTGAGGTCGACGCCCGCGCCGGGCCGTCCGGCGGAGGCGAGCCTGCCGGTGTGCTCACCGTTTAGTTGGTGGTCGTCGGAGGTCAGGAAGCAGACCCCGCCGCCGGCCTCGGTCATGCCGTAGACCTGGCAGAACTCGCAGCCGAGCGTCTCCAGCGCCTCGGCCAGCAGCGTCTGCGTGATCGACGAGGCACCGTAGCCGATGTGCTCGAGCCGGGGCAGCGCCACCGGCTCGGCCCTGAGCTGGTCGACCATGGCGCGGATCAGCGTCGGGACCAGGACGGCATGGGTGATCTCGTGCTCGGCGAACGCCCGGACCAGGGCGGGCGGGGCGGCTGCGGTGCTGTAGACCATCGTCGCGCCGGCCGCCAGCCCGTACTGCGTCCAGGTCGCCCCCGCCGCGTGGAACGTGGGCGGGACGATCAGCATCCGGGACTCGGTGCTGAAGTGGTGCACGTCCGCGTACGGGATGGTGGCGTCCACCGCCCGGCGGGTCAGCGGTACCGACTTGGGCGCACCGGTCGTCCCCGACGTGAAGTAGATGATCCCCTCGTCGCCGGGGCTCGGGACGAGCGGCTCCGCGGCCGGGACGTCCGGCCAGGGGACCGCCGTCTGGTCGATCACGGAGACCGCGTCCGGTGCCACGATCCCGCGCGCGGTGTCGGCGAGCTCGGGACCGGCCACGAGGTGCTTCAGGCCGATCGTCTCGGCGGCGGCCCGCAGGTCCGCGACGGGCTGGCGCCAGTTGAGCCCGACCAGCGCGGCCCTGCGGCGCCAGGCACCGAGCAGGATCACCGGGAAGCCGATGTCGTTGTGGCCCAGCCAGCCGACCCTGTCCCCCGGGCCGACGCCGTTCCGGGCCAGGTGGCCCGCGGCCCGGTCGGCGGCCTCGTCCAGCTCGCGCCAGGTCAGGGTGAGCGCCGGGCCGGACACCGCGAGGGCGTCCGGCCGGGTGGCCGCGTGCTCGCGGACGGCGTCGTCGATGGATCGGCCGGGCACACCGTCGTTCTCCTGCATGGTCATTCCATCCATCCCTGCTTCACAGAGGCGGTGCGGTGCGTGGTCGCGCCCGCGGCCGCCGCGGCCCTCCGAGGTTCCTGATGCTAAGTTCAGTTTCAGTAACCTGGCAAGACCTCAGCGGCCGCCGATCAGCGTTCCGTAGCGGCCGCCGAAGTACAGCAGCGGCGTACGGTCGCGGTCGCGCGCCAGGTCCACCACCCGGCCGACGACGATCTCGTGGTCGCCACCGGCATGGATCTCCTCGATCTCGCAGTCGATGTGCGCCACGGCGCCGTCGATCACCGGGGCGCCGGTCGCACCGTGGCGCCAGGTTACGTGGTCGAACTTGTCGTCCCTGCGCTGCGCGAAGACGGCGCTCAACTCCTGCTGATGGTCGGCCAGGACGTTGACGCAGAACGCACCGGCCGGGCGGATCCGTCCCCAGCTCACGGAGGTACTGGACGGGCAGAAGGCGACCAGCGGCGGGTCGACCGACAGCGAGGTGAACGCCTGGCAGGTGAAGCCCACCGGCCCCTCGTCCGCCATGCCGCTGACCAGGACCACCCCGGAGGCGAAGCCGGCGAGGACGTCGCGGAACGCCCGGGGGTCGACACCGCCCTCGGCCGGCGGGGCGGACCGCCCCTGTCGCGTGCCCGTGGGATTCGTCATCGGCGTTCCTTCGCTAGCGCTTGACCGGGAATAAAACTGAAACTAACATCAGTTCTAGTTCGGCACCATACCCCTGCGATCGGAGACAGCGTGGAACTGGGAATCCTCAGCCTGGGAGATCACCTCCCCGACCCCCGGGACGGGCGGAGGGTGTCGCAGGCCGACCGCCTCCGCGCGATCGTGGAGAGCGGGGTCCGAGCCGAGGAGCTCGGATTCGGCATGGCCGCGATCGGCGAGCACCACTTCAACGACTACATCGTCTCGGCGCCGCCGGTCGTGCTGGCGGCGATCGCCGAGCGCACCAGCCGGATCCGGCTGTCCTCGGCGGTGACGCTGCTGCCGATGCTCGACCCGGTACGGGTCGCCGAGGACTTCGCCACGCTGGACCTGCTGTCGGGGGGCCGGATGGAGATGGTGATCGGGCGCGGCATCTCGCCCGACCACTACGCGGCGTTCGGCCAGGATCCCGGCGAGGCGCACGCCACCCTCGACGAGAAGCTCGCCCTGCTGACCGCTCTGTGGTCCGGCGACCAGCCGGTCACCTGGTCGGGCCGGTTCCGCGGCCCGCTGGACGCGGTCACCGTGCAGCCCCGCCCGACCCGTACGCCGCCGCGGATGTGGATGGGCAGCGGCATGAGCGAGGAGTCGGTACGGCGCGTGGCCGAGAAGGGCATGCCGCTGATGCTGCCCAGCATCTTCCGCCGCCCCGAGGACTACGCCGGCCTCGTCACGCTCTACCGGGAGATCATGGCCTCGTCCGGAAAGGCCGACCAGGCCCTCGTGGGCTGCTGCAGCCACCTGCACGTCAAGCCGACGAGCCAGGGCGCCACGTCGGACTGGCGGCCCCACCTGGTGTCGTACGCGGACTGGGCGAACCGGATCCGGGGCGTCGAGATGAAGATCGACTTCGACCGGCTGGTCGACGGGCCGGCGATCTGCGGCAGCCCCGCCGAGGTGTCCGAGCGGCTGCTGGCCATCGGCGAGCTGCTGCGGCCCGACGTCCACCTCTCGGTCTTCGACATCGGCGGCCTGCCGGACGCCGAGGTGGCCCGGACGATGGAGCTGTTCGCCGCCGAGGTCATGCCGAAGCTTCGCAGCTGAGGCCGCCAGCGGACGGTCTCCGGCGGCAGGGTTGAATTGCCGTATGGAGCTTTTGCTGTTGTCGAATTCGCGTACCCATGGACGGCCGTTCCTGGAGCACGCGGCGGAGGAGGTCCGGGCGTTCCTGCCCGGCGGGAAGCCGCTGGTCTTCGTCCCGTACGCGCTGCAGGACCATGGCGGCTACACCGCGACCGTGGCCGAGGCGCTCCGGCCGCTGGGGATCGAGGTGGTCGGCGCGCACACGGCGGCCGATCCGCTGGAGCTCGTACGGGACGCCGCGGCCGTCTTCGTCGGCGGCGGCAATTCGTTCCGGCTGCTGTCGGCGCTGGAGCGTACGGGCCTGCGCGAGGTGATCCGGGAACGGGTACACGGCGGAACGCTGCGCTACATGGGGTCGAGCGCGGGCACGAACATGGCCTGCCCGACGATCCGTACGACCAACGACATGCCGATCGTGCAGCCGGACTCGTTCGAGGCGCTCGGGCTGGTCCCGTTCCAGATCAACCCGCACTTCCTGGACGTCCAGCCGGGCAGCACGCACATGGGCGAGACCCGGGAGCAGCGCATCACCGAGTTCCTGGAGGAGAACGACGTCCCGGTCCTCGGCATGCGCGAGGGCGCGTGGCTGCGGGTGAGCGCGCGCGCGGCCCGGCTCGGCGGGACGACCGGCGCCCGGCTCTTCACGCGCGGAACGGATCCGCGCGAGATCGGGCCGGACGCCGACCTGTCGTACCTGCTGGACGCGGCGCCGGAGTTCGACGCCGCGCCCTGAGTCAGTCCCGCTTGCCGGGGGTCTGCAGGGCCGTCATCGGCCCGTAGAGGGCGACCAGCCGCTCGAACTCGGCCGCGTCGTGGAACCGCAGGGCGCCGCGGCCGAAGTCCTTGGCGACCTCGACGCAGAACCGGGCGGCGGCGTCCACGCTGTGCAGGTCCGTCGCGCCGGTGGCCGAGCCCGCCACCGGCGCCTCGGTCGTGATCGCGACGCCGACGACCGGGGCCCGCGTCGCGGTGGCCGGCTGCAGGATCGAGTTCACGTGGTGGACGCCGTTCCCGTACGGGGTGATGTCCTGCGTCGCCAGCGGCAGCACGACCGGCGCGCGGCCGGTGACCCGCTGCTGGACGGCCAGCAGGTCCTCGCTGATCCGCAGGATCCAGCCCTCCTTGACGGTCGGCGAGATCGCGAAGCCGACATGGTTGACGACCCGGTTGCCCTTGGTCGTGTCGACCGCCAGGATCGCGTCGGCCGTGGCGTCGACCTCGTGCACGTTCATGTCCTCGATCTCGACGGGCGAGTCCATGAACGGGACGGGGTCGTGCGGCTGGGTCGGGGCGTCCGGGCAGATGTGCGTGCCGATCACGACATCGCCGTCCAGCACGTCGCCGCGCCGGCGCATCTGCGCGAGCTTGGCCGCGACGGTCACGGCGGTCAGCGCGCCGTCCCCGTCGGACACGAACCCGATCTGCTCCGGCCGCGCGCCCAGGCCGCCGAGCCGCCCGACCACGCTCAGCGTCGGCGCGTCACCGCCCGCCGAACGGCCCCGGGAGCCGGGGATCACGACGCGTACGAAGTCGGTGCTCCCCTTGTTGCCTGTGACGGGCGTGACGACCGGCTCCTCGGCGCCATGGCGGCGCAGGAAATCGGCGACCGCCGCACCGTTCACCGCCGGATCGTCCAGCAGGTCGAAAGCCTCCAGCACATGCGGCCAGCTCATCTCTATGTCCCCTTCTGTAGTCGGTACGGGCTCGTTCCGGAGGTCATCGGTGCATCTCCCCCGCGAGGCGGGCGACGATCGAGCGGGCGAGCAGGACGGGAACGCCCGCCGCCCGCGCCGCCGCCTCGCGCATCGCTTCCGTGTAGCCCATGCAGTCGAGGACGATCCACCGCGCGCCCCCGTCGGCGAGCGAGGCCGCGGCCCGCGCCACGGATTCGGCCGCTCCGACTGCGTACGGGGTGGCCGGGGCGACGACGGTGTCGCCCACGACCCTCGACCACTTGGTACGGCTCATCGCGTCCTGCTCCGGGAGCGGGCACACGATCCCGACCAGGTCGTCCGGATCGCACAGGCCCGCGACGCCGCTGGTCAGCAGCCGTTCGGCGAACAGCAGCGGGCGGGTGTGGCGCAGCGGCGGGAACTCGCCCGTGCACACGATCACGGTCGCGTCCACGCCCTGGCCCTCGAGCCACTCGACGGCGTCCTGGACGAGCCCGAGCGTCCGGTCATGGTCGAGGACGACCGAGGAGCCGTCGGCGAGCCGGGTGGTCAGGACGTGCCCGCCGGCGGCCGGCGCCAGCTCCGCGATCCGCTCGCGGGACAGGCCGTCCAGGGCGCCGCGTTCGATCACCGAGGCCGGGCCCGCGCCCAGGTGGGGCAGCATCTCCGGGACCATGTCGTCCCGGGGCGACTGGCCGATCGTGACGAGCCCTAGCACCGATCCTCCTCGGCCATGGCGAAGAGGTGGTCGAGTACGGCCGTGCCCTCCTTCAGCCCGTCGTGCTCGTACTCGTTGGTGATCCACGGCCGCAGCCCCCGGACGGCGTCGGCCGTCGCCAGCGAGTACTCGCGCGGGACGAACATGTCGTCGTAGTAGACCGCCGCGTACGTGGGCACCTCGTTGCGCGCGAGGCGTTCGAGGTCGTACAGGCGGGGCCAGTCGTCCTTGTCGGCCAGCAGGTGCGCGGTCTCGCGCAGGGGGACGAGCGCCGGGTCCTCGTCGAAGTGGAACGGGAAGTACGTCTCGCCCGTGAACGAGAACGGCACGTCCCCGTCGAGCCCGAACTCCGGCCGCCGCTGGTGAACGCGCTCGGCGGCCCAGCGGGACGCCCCGCCCTGGCAGTAGATGAGCTCCTGGAACAGCGCGTACAGCGGACGGGCCGCGAGGCTCACGGCACCGCTCACGCCGGCCAGGAACGTGTCCGACAGCTCCGGGCCGTCCGGTCCCGTCACGAACGCCTCTTCCAGGAGGAAGTGCATCGTGTCGAAGCCGGACCGGGTGCCGAGCCCGAGGCCCGCGCCCTGGAAGCGGCGCGGGCTGAGCCGTTCGCCCGTGGGCAGCCGTACGTCGCGGGCCCGCAGGTGCTCGACGATCCGCGCGCAGAGATCGCGGTCGCCGGGATGGCGGGCGAAGTACGCCTCGTTCTTCTCCAGCGTCCGGTCGTAGGTGAGGGGATAGACGTCGTCGGCCGTACCGGTGAGCGTCGGCAGCCCGCCGGTCACGAACGACCGCTCCAGCCCCTCGGGGGCCAGCGACAGGTACGTCATCGTGATGAAGCCGCCGTAGCTCTGCCCGAGCGTCGTCCAGGGCCGGCCGCCGTTGATCTCGTGGCGGAGCAGCTCGGCGTCCCGCACGATGGAGTCCGCGCGGAAGTGCGCGAGGTAGGCGGCCTGCTCGGCGGGCCCGCCGAGGCGGGCGAGGGACTGCCGGTTCGCGGGCGTGGAACGGCCCGTGCCGCGCTGGTCGAGCAGCACGACGCGGTGGTCGTCCAGGGCCCGTCCGACGAAGCCGCTCTTGGACGCCGGCCGTACGGCCTTGCCTCCCGGGCCGCCCTGCAGGAACAGCAGGCGCGGCAGGTCGGCCCCGGCCTTGGCCGCCGTCACGATCTCCCGGGCGAACACCTCGATGCGCGGGCCGTCCGGACGATCGTGGTCGAGCGGCACCTCGATGACATGGTCGGTGTAGGCGAGCCCGTGCTGCCGGAACGTTCCAACGATCATCAGTAGCCCGGGATCCCGAGCCGGTGGCAGATCGCGACCAGGTCCGGATGCACGTACCGGCCCTCCAGCTCGATCGGCTCACCGTCGAGGTAGATGCTCGGGTTGAGCATGCTGCCGTCGGTGTGCGCGGGCGCGATGAACGGGGCGCCGCCGATCCAGGCGCCCTTGGTACCGAGGCCGAGCTCGACGCAGCCGAAGATGCGCTCGTCCTCGACGATCCGCCCGGTCGGCTTGGTGACGCCGGGGTTGAACCCGAGCGACCAGTGCGCGATCCGGTACATGTTGCGGCCCTGCTCCACGTCGGCGGCCGAGTCGGCCTGCTCCTGCATCCAGCGGCGGAAGACCATCGCCTCGGTCCCGTCGCCCTCGATGGAGGTGACGGTGCCCTCGGAGACGTTCATCCGGATCGGCGAGCGCAGCAGGCCCAGCTCGCCGGGCGGCCACACGGCGCCGTCGAAGACCAGCACGCCCTCCTGGGTCTCCTCCAGCGGGTTCCAGGAGATCTGGCCGGCCAGCATCACCGTCTCGCCGGGCCGCTCGGCCGGCTTGCCGCGCAGGTTGATCGGCCGGCCGCCGTTGCGGGCCCGCAGGTCGGTGCCCGCCGGGGTGGTGATGCGCACCTCGTCGGCCTTCTCCAGCAGCGCGACCAGCGCGCGGCCGAGGTCGATCGTGCCCTGGAAGTCGACCCGGGCGACGGTGTCGACGAGCATCTGGACGTCCATGCCGGTGAGGTTGGCGTAGCGGGTACCGCCCGCCATGGCCTCGCGGAACGCCTCCGAATGCATGATGTAGGCGAGCGCGTACTCGATCCACACCTGCGACCTGGCCACCGCGCCCGCGACCGGGCCGGGCGGCTCCATCGCCGAGGACGGGCGGGTCGGGTACCACACGACCGTCGGGGTGGCCCCGGCCGCCGCGACCGCCTGCGCGGTCAGCTCCACGACGCGCGCGTCGGTGGAGGTGTCCCCGGTGATCACCACGTCCTCGCCCGGCTTGACGAGCATGATCTCCTCGACGAGCTTGCGGGCGCCGAGGGCGGCCTCGTACGACAGGTACTCGGGCCTGGCCTCGATCCGGCTGGTCACTTCCATGATTCGTTATCCCTTCACTACTCGGCTGACATCGGTGAGCGAGCTGCCGGCGATCAGCCCGGAGCCGATCAGGTTGAGCTCGCCGCTCGCCTCGGGGCCCCGGACCCGGTTCCAGATGAGCCGGAAGGCCAGCGCGCCGAGCACGAACCAGGTGGCGTACGGGGTCAGGATCAGCAGTCCGGTGGCCAGCAGCACGCCCATCTGGCGTTCCGGGCCGCCGGCGAACTGGATCAGGGCCCCGGGAATGGCCCAGATCAGGATGTTGCGGAGCGTCGAGGTGTCGGTGAGCCCGGCGGCCACGGTGTCGGCGTACACCTTCGACACCGGCGGGATCTGGTTGCCCTCGAAGTAGGACTTCCAGGTCAGCGCGACCACGGCCAGCGCGACGGCGAACCCGACCAGCTGCGCGATGTACTGCTGCTTGCGCCCGGCCCGCTCGATCAGCTTGTACGGGGTCCCGCCCTGGCGCAGGATCCAGCCGGCCTTGAGGTCGTACCCCATGTCGGCGAACGCGGGACCGGTGGAGGCGACGTACGCGACGAACAGTGCCAGCGGCACGGTCGGGATCCCGACCACCAGGCCCAGCACCAGGAAGATCAGCGTGACCGCGAACGCGGGGAACCAGCCGGAGTGCATCGCGGCCAGGCCGACGATCAGCTGGTGCACCAGCGCGGCGAAGCCGGCCAGCAGGCACCAGCCCACCAGCTGGATCCCGGACAGGTCGCCCAGGACGCCGCCCAGCAGCCCGACGACCAGCGCGCCCAGCGTGAACAGGACGTACCCCTCGGACAGCGCCCGGCGCAGCCCGCGCTCGTTGACGGTGTTCTGCATCGCCTCGGGCGCTTCCACGCCCACGGCCGTCGCGTGCTCGGTGCTCTCAGGGGAGCGGCGGGCCAGCAGGATGACGGCCTGGATCAGCGCGACCAGGCCGGCGCCGACCATGAAGCCGTGCGGGATGTAGAGCTCGTTCAGATCGACGTCGAACCACTCCTGGCCGTACTGCCGCACGCCCAGGCCGACCCCGAACATGGCCAGCGCCCAGATGTTGCCGATCAGCGCCACGCCCGCGGCGGAGAACGGCAGCGCATGGCCGGAGATCTTGAGGAACGATCCAATGAAGCCGACCAGGCCGCCGATGCCCAGCACCACGGCCTTGCGGCCGCCCTCGTCGCCCGCGACGATCGTCTCGGCGGCGGCGACCCCCGGCGGCCAGGTGGAACGGGCCGGGAACAGCTTCGAGTCGAAGATCCGGTACAGCACCCAGGAGTCGACGAACAGCCCGATCCCGGCGCCCAGCAGCATCGGCCAGACCAGATCGGGCCGGCCGAGCGCGAACGGCACCGCGATCGGGACGAGCAGCGAGTTCGCGGCGGCGAACGTCGCGCCGGAGATGGCGCTCTGCACCAGGTTCTGCCGGTGCACCGACCGCATGTCGCGCAGCTTGCGCAGCGGGGCCCGCGCGACCAGCATCGCGATCAGCGCCCCGATGACCGAGGTGTTGGCCGAGATGCCGAGCGTCGTCACCAGATGCAGGCCGATGAAGGCGCCGAGCACCGAGAGCACGACGGTGAGGATCAGGACGACCGGCTCGAACGCGCGCGGATGCGACTCCGGCCCGCGCAGCCCGGCGCCCTTCAGGGATGGCGTGGTTGACAAGGTGTTCCTCGCTACTCTTCGGCCCCGCCGCCATCGAGCAGGCGGCTCAGCGTCTCCGCTGTCCCACGTACCCGCGCGACGGCGGTATCGATCTTTTTCGTGACGCTCTGATGCGGGCCGATCACGACCAGCGATCCGATCACCTGCCCGGTGGCGAAGACGGGCGCCGCGACGGAGGTGACGTTCAGGTCGAACTCGCCGTGCGAGATCGCGACGCCCTCGGCCCGGACACCGGCGTACAGCGCGAACAGCTCCTCGGGATCGACGATCGTCTCGTCGCCGAAGCGCTCCAGCGGCCCCGCGCCCAGCAGCCGCCGCACGTCCGCCTCCGGCTGGAAGGCGAAGATCGCGTGCCCGGCGGCGCCGCCGTGGGCGGGGATCGTCTCGCCCACGGTGGCCGAGTACCGCATCGGGCCCGCGGCGTCGACCGCGAGCGCCGTCCGGTAACCGGCGCCGTGCGGCACGTTGAGGATGGCGCTCTCGCCCAGGTCGTGGGCCAGCGTGGTGAGCAGCGGCCGCGCCGCCGCCTCCAGCGCGCCGCCCCGTTCGGCGGACCTGGCGAGCACGCCGATGGTCACGCCGAGCCGGTAGCGGCGGGTCTGCGGATCGGCCAGGACGAACCCGCGGTGCGCCAGCGTGGACAGCAGCCGGTGCGCGACGGCCTTGTCGAGCCCCAGCTCCCTGGCCAGCTCGCTGACCCCCCACTCCGACCGCCGCTGGAAGGCGAGCAGCACGAGCAGGCCGCGGTCGAGGGTCTTCGCCATGCCGCGTCCCGGCTCCCGCTCGCCCACGAAACCCACCCCTAACGTTGCGATAATCGCAACAGCGTTGCAATTTCTGAGCCGAGACTACACAGCGCTCTTCCCTATCGGTCAACCCGTAAAGCGAGTTTTTTACGTTGGGACCGATTCCTTTTCCGGCCCGGCGCCGTCACACGGCCGACAAGAACGGCAGGACGCCCGAACGGAGCGACAGCGATGCCCAAGACCAAGGACCGAGCCCCGGTGAACGCGACGGCCCTCTCCCGCGACGGAACCGAGATCGCCTTCGAGCGGCTCGGCGCCGGGCCGGCGGTGATCCTGGTGCCCTCGGCCCTGGCCGACCGGACCGACACCCGCAAGCTCGCCGGCCTGCTGGCGGACCACTTCACCGTGCTCAACTACGACCGCCGGGGCCGCGGCGCCAGCGGCGACGCGGCGGGCTACGCCGTGGAACGCGAGATCGACGACATCGCGGCACTGATCGAGCACGCCGGCGGATCGGCGTCGCTCTTCGGCAGTTCCTCCGGCGCCGTCCTCGCCCTGCGCGCCGCGGCCGCCGGCCTGGCCGTCGAACGCCTGGCACTGTACGAGCCGCCGTTCGCGGTCGGCGGCGGCGACTTCGGCCCGCCGGAGGGCTTCGCCGGGCACATCGGCACGCTGCTCGCCCAGGGCCGCCGCGGCGACGCCGTCAAGGACTTCATGGTCCAAGCGCAGGGCATGCCGGCGTTCATGGTCACCATGATGCGGCTGATGCCGGGCATGTGGTCCAAGCTCAAGAAGATGGCGCACACGCTGCCGTACGACATCGCGGTGATGGGCGACACCCAGCGGGGCAGGCCGCTGGACGCCGCCCAGTGGTCATCCGCCGCCGCGCCGGCCCTGGTCCTCACCGGCGGCAAGAGCCCGGCCGGCTTCCACAGTGCCGCCGTCGCACTGACGGACGTCCTGCCGGAGGCCGATCACCGTACGCTGCCGGGCCTCAACCACGGCGCCGTGGTCATGGCGCCCAAGAAGCTCGCGCCCGCCCTCATCGACTTCCTTCGCACCTGAAAGGTCAGGCGAGCGGCGGGCTCAGGCGGGCGCGTGCAGGATCTCCAGCAGGTAGCCGTCCGGGTCCTTGCCGAATCCCACCACGGCACCGTCGAGCGCCGCCACCGGGGCGGGCTCGCGAACGATCTCCAGCCCGTCGGCCCGGATCCGCGCCGCCAGCTCCGCCGGATCCGGGACATAGCAAACGATCTTGATGGGCAGGTCGGCATAGCTCCGTTCCGAGCCGTCGGTCCAGTGCATCAGCACCAGCGCCGAACGCGACCGGCCGGGGAAGCCCACGACGACCTCGTCCATGTGCGGCAGCGTGAAGGTCGTCAGCTCCTTCATGCCGACGACACGGGTGTAGAAGTCCCGCGACCGCGCGAGGTCGCTGACACCGATGCCGACGGCACCGAGAACGCTGCGCCGATCATTGTCCGCGGACATGCCACCAGCTCCCATGGGTCGAGTCACCGACCACTATGGAAGCAGATTCTAGAATGTCTTTCTAGTCAGACCTGTGCGGGAGCCTGAGGTTCCGCCCGCTCCCGGTCCGGCCTGCGTACGGTGAAGAACCCGATCACGGCCGCCACCGCGGCGACGCCCTCGCCCACGAGGCTGATCGTCTTCTCCTGGTACCAGGCCGGGTCGTGCATGGCCGGGATCGGGCCCAGCCGCCCGACGTCGACGTAGTAGTAGAGCAGCAGCGCGCCGACCGCGCTCGCCGCCACCACGAACGCCAGCGCGTACGTCCAGCGGCGCGCCCAGAACAGCACCAGAAGGCCCGCGAGCAGGGCCACGATCGCCTGGGCCCTGAACAGGTCGTCGCCCGCGATGGTGCCGGGCGTACCGCCGCCGCCGGGAGCCATGTCGGGCGCGAACCGCCAGTGCACGATCGCATCGGCCACGAGCCCGGCGGCCACGAGTACACGAAGGAGAATCCCCATACTTCATTGAACGGCCGGAACGCCCCGCGCGGATCAAAATCCCCTCAATGAATTCGGCCGACAGTGGACGATCTTGTGCGAAGGGCCCGCGTCAGCCGCTGACAGCCGCTGGATCGAGAAGGGCCTGGGCCGCGACGAAGGCCGCGACGGCGAAGACGAAGTAGGCGAACCAGCGGCCGAGGCGTACGGCGTCCACGCGGGGGGCCAGGCGGGCGGCGGCCAGCGAGCCCGCCACGGCCGCCAGGGTGAAGGACGCGATGATCATCGGGTCCAGGTCGGCGCCGCCGGCGTGGGCGGCGAATCCGGCGGCCGAGTTGACGGCCACGATGACCAGCGACGTGCCGACCGCGGTCCGCATCGGCAGGCCCAGGCCGAGGACCAGGGCGGGGATGATCAGGAAGCCGCCCCCGACGCCGAACAGGCCGGTCAGCAGGCCCACCAGCAGGCCGGCGGTGATCGCCTTGGGCAGGCAGCCGCGCCAGTTCACGCCGCCGCCGGGCAGCGCGCAGGAGCCGCCGGACGGGGCGTCGCCCGCGAGCATCCGCCACCCGGCGATCACCATCAGGAGCGCGAAGCCGAGCAGCACGGCCTGCGGCGGGAGCAACCGGTTGATCGCGGCGCCGCCGAACGCGGCCACCGCGCCCGCGCCGCCGAACACTCCGGCGATCCCCCAGCGCACCTGGCCGGCGCGGCGGCGCGGGAGGACGGCGAAGGCCGACGACAGGCCGACCACCAGCAGCGACGCGGGAATGGCCGAGGCCGTCGGCAGGCCCGCCCCGTACACCAGGGCGGGCAGCGCCAGGATCGATCCGCCGCCGCCGAGCAGGCCGAGCAGGACGCCGATCACGGCGCCCAGGACCAGCACGGTCACCATCGCGGGGCGCCGCCGAGGGCTCCGACCACGGTCTTGAGGTCGGTACGTGGCCCGCGGTTGTACGGGAGCCGGGCCAGCATCATGCCCATGGCACAGGTACCCGACAGCGCGGCGAACGTCAGCCCGGCGCCGATGAACCCGGCGACCCACTTGGCCGGCGGGAACACCACGCTGACCAGGATCGAGACCAGCACGATGCCGCCCGCGACGAGGCGTACCTGCCGTTCCAGGTCCCAGCGGGCGCGGCCCGTACGGACCGGGATGCCGGCGGCCTGCCAGGCGTTGATCCCTCCCTCCAGGACGCGCAGGCCGGGCAGGCCTGTGGAGGCGAGTGCCTGCTCGGCCTGTGCGGCGCGCTGCCCGGAGCGGCAGATCAGCACCACCGGCTCGTCCAGGTGCGTGCTCAACTCCCGGCGGTGCTCGCGCAGCAGGTCCAGGGGGACGTTGTACGAGCCGGGGATGTGGACGGCCTCGAACTCGCCCGGCGTACGGACATCGACCAGCCGGGGTCCGGTTCCGGAGTCGGTGAGTTCGCGGAGCGCGGCAGCGTCGAGGGCGGTCATGCGTTCTCCTGCGGGGTGGTGATGGTCAGGCCGGCGTCGGTGGCGTTGCCGTAGGCGTCGTCGATGTGGACCACGTCCCGGCCGTTCCGGGCGAGCAGGCTGGCCGCCGCGGCGGCCCGGTAGCCCGAGCCGCAGTGCACCCAGACCGTTCCGTCCGGTACGTCGGCGAGGCGGTGCGGGAGTTCGGGCAGGGGGATGTGGGTGGCGCCCTCGATGTGGCCGGCGCGCCATTCGTTGCCCATCCGTACGTCCAGGACGACGTCGGCACGGGCGGTGGCCAGGTCGGCGAACGTGGCGGTGGTCATCTCGGCGAGCCGGTCCTGGTCGCCGCCCGCCCAGGCGCCGGGCTCGCCGGTCGCGGCGGCGGCGGGGCGGTCGATGCCGATGCGGGCCAGTTCGCGCTGGGCCCCGGCGAGCTGCTCGGCCGACTCGCCCAGCAGGGTGATCGGGTCGCCCCACGGCATCATCCAGCCCAGCCAGGTCGCCATCGGCCCGTCCAGGCCGAAGCTGAGCGTTCCGGCCAGGTGCCGGTGGGTGAAGGCCTTGCGCGAGCGCAGGTCGATCACCCATTCCCCGGCGTCGATCCGGGCGCGCAGTTCGGCGGCGCCGGCGCCGCGTGCGGGAGTGAGGTCGATCAGGTCCGCGCCGACAGTGTTACGGGTGCCCATGTGGGCGTAGTACGCGGGATAGGCGTCCAGGCCTGCCAGGATCTCGGTGACGAAGTCGTCGGTCTCCAGCCTCAGCACCGCGTTGACGCTCTTCTCGCGCCCGATGGTGGAGGCGGACGCGTCGGACTGGGTCGCCGAGCAGAAGCTGCCGAACCCGTGCGTGGGCCAGATCTGCGCGCCGTCGGGCAGGAGGTCGGCCAGCCGGTGGGCCGAGGCGTGCTGGTGACGGGCCAGGTCGTGCGCGTGGTCGCCGCCCAGCAGGTCCGTACGGCCGGTCGTGCCGAACAGCAGCGAGCCGCCGGTGAAGACCCCTTCGGGCCCGTCGGGACCGGCCAGCACGTACGAGAGGTGGTGGAACGTGTGCCCCGGGGTGGCCACCGCCGAGAGCCGCATCCGCTCCGACAAGGCGATCTCGTCCCCGTCGGACAACGGCGTACGGTCGAACGCGACGTCATCGGCCCCGGCCATCAAGTAGGCGGCCCCGGTCACCTTAGCCAGGGCCAGGCCACCGGACACGTAGTCGTTGTGCAGGTGGGTCTCGGCGACGTGCGTGATGCGTACGCCCAGCCGTCCGGCCAAGGCGAGCACCCGGTCGATATCGCGCTGCGGATCCACCACCAGCGCCACCCGCCCGTCGTGGGCGAGGTAGCTCCGATCCCCCAGCGAGGACGTCTCCACAACTTCGACCTGAACGTTCGTCATCCTCATTCCACCTTCCGCATCAGCGCCTGAGGCGCTCCTACCCACGTGCAACCTGCATACCCCGGGGGGTATTTCGGAGGCCGGATCGTGCCGTCGGACGCCAGGGTACCCCCGGGGGTATACTGAACCATGGAGGTAGGCATCATGGAGATGGACGCGACCGTTCTCAAGGACGCGGTGACCCGGCTGAAGCGGGCTCAGGGGCAGCTCGGCGGGGTGATCGCGATGATCGAGAAGGGCGAGGACTGCGAGCGCGTGGTGACCCAGCTGGCGGCGGCGTCGCGGGCACTGGACCGGGCCGGCTTCAAGATCATCTCAACCGGGATGCGACAGTGCCAGCTGGCGCGCGAGCGCGGCGAGCAGCCCCCGCTCGACGAGGAGCATCTGGAGAAGCTGTTCATGACGCTGTCCTGAATCGCGGTACGGCCCTGGCCTGAGCCTCGTCGGGCGCGCCCTATAGTGGGCGGCGAATCAGGGCCGTGAGCAGGAAAGGTCGCCCGTCATGCAGTCTCCGGTACGCGCAAGGCCCACGTGGCCTCTGCTGCGGCTGGCACTCGTGGCCCTGGTGACGGTCCTGGCCGCCGGCTGCCTCACGCATCTCGGCCAGAGTGCGAGCGCGCTCGGCACGGGCTCGCTCGGCACGGGCTCGCTCGGCACGGGCACGGCGTCGGCCGAACGGGTTCTTCCGGCCAGCGCGGCCGTGAGCGCCCAGGCATCGCCCGATCAGCCGGACGATTCCGGCGAGGGCGCGGAGCGAGGGCACTGCGTCAGGAAGAAGGCGGTGGCGGAGCAGCCCTCGTTCTCCCCCGCCGCCGAGCCCGCGCAGGCACCACTGGCCGTGATCCCGGTGACCCTCACCGAACGGGTCACGGCGGCCGACCCGATCGCCTGGGTGGCGCGATCCGGCCCACCGCCGCCCCAACCGGACCTCTCCGGCCTCTGCGTTCTGCGGATCTAGAAACCCGCTCCACCCGGCCCTGCCGATCCGACCGGACGGCGTCCTTCCGTCGGCCTCTTCGCGCCCGCCTTCTCTGGCGTGGACCAGCGCGTACGCCTTGACGGCCCGTTCGGTCCGCGCGCCGTTCTGAGCATCCCGCACGCGGCCCTCGCCGCCGCGCGCCCTTCACTTCCCTCTGCCGAGAGGTCCTCGCACCATGCCTGCAACCCGTAAGAAGGCGGCCTCGCGCCGTCCCATCATCACCGGCGCCATCCTCCTGGTCGTCGCCCTGCTGCTCACCCTGGCCGCCCTCGCCCAGGGCGGGGGCGGCGGCAGTACGCCGAGCGCGGCGGGCACCGGATCCGCGGCGCCGTCCCCGTCCCAGGCCCCCGGTCCCGACCTGGCGCGGCGCAAGGACGGCGATCCGTTCGCCCTGGGCCGGACGGACGCGCCCGTCGTCATGATCGAGTACAGCGACTTCCAGTGCCCGTTCTGCGGCCGGTTCGCCCGCGAGACCAAGCCCGAACTGATCCGCGAGTACGTGGACACCGGCGTGCTGCGGATCGAATGGCGGAACATGCCCATCTTCGGCGACGAGTCGAAGTCCGCCGCCGTGGCCGGGTACGCCGCCGCCAAGCAGAACCGGTTCTGGCCCTTCCACGACCGGCTCTACGCCGAGCCCCGCAAGCGCAACTCCGGGGACTTCGCCGACAAGCACCTGATCGCCTGGGCCCGCGAGGCCGGGGTCCCGGATCTGGACCGGTTCCGTACCGACATGGCGAGCGCGGAGGCCGAGGACGCGGTCGTGAACGACCAGGTCGAGGGCTACGAGCTCGGTGCCGCCAGCACGCCGGCGTTCCTGGTCAACGGCCGGCCGATCCTCGGCGCGCAGCCGATCGAGGTGTTCGCCAAGGCGATCGAGGAGGCGAGCGGACGATGAACGGCATCGGCTACCTCGCGGCGTTCCTGGGCGGGATCCTCACCCTGCTCAGCCCGTGCAGCGCCCTGCTGCTCCCGGCCTTCTTCGCGTACTCGTTCAGCGAACGGTCCCGGCTCGTCGGCCGTACGGCGGTGTTCTACGCCGGCCTCTGCGTGACCCTGGTCCCACTCGGCGCGGCGGGAGCGTTCGCCGGACGGCTGTTCTACGGCCACCGCGAGCTGCTGATCGGCATCGGCGGCTGGACGATCATCGCGCTCGGCGCGGCCCAGATCGTGGGGATCGGCTTCGGCTCGTCGCGCCTGCGGCGGCTGGCCGGGCGGCGCGGCAAGGCCGGATCCGTGCTGTCCGTGGGGCTGCTCGGGGCGGTGTACGGGCTGTCCGGTTTCTGCGCCGGGCCGCTGCTCGGCGGGATCCTCACCGTCTCGGCGGTCGGCGGTAGTCCCGTGTACGGGGCGTCGCTGCTGGCGGTGTACGCGCTGGGCATGGCGGTCCCATTGTTCGTCCTGGCGCTGTTGTGGGACCGGTTCGATCTCGGCCACCGCCGCTGGCTGCGCGGCCGTCCGCTCACGCTCGGACGGCTCCGGGTGCACTCGACGTCGCTGATCGGCGGGGTGTTCTTCATCGTCCTCGGCGCGGTCTTCCTGATCTTCGACGGGACCTCGGCGCTGCCCGCCCTGCTGGATCCGGACACCGAGTTCGCCATCGAGGAGCGGATCTCCCGGCTCGGCGCCGCCGTCCCGGACGGGTGGCTGCTCGGAACGCTCGCGGCCGCCGTCGCCGCCGCCGTCGCCGCGGCCGCCGCCGTCCTGCTGTGGCGCGGCACGCGGGCCGAGGACCGTACCGGCGACCCCGCGCCCGACGAGGAACCGGTGCGGGCACCCGGGCGGTGAACGGTCAGGTCAGGTCGGCGTCGTGGGCCAGCAGGGCGATCTGGGTGCGGTTGTCGAGGTCGAGCTTGGTGAGGATGCTGGAGACGTGGGCCTTGACCGTGGCCACGCTCATGAACAGCTCCGTGGCGATCTCGGCGTTGCTGTGGCCCTGGGCGACGGCGAGGACGACGTCGTTCTCGCGCGGGCTGAGGGTCGCCAGCGCGGTGCGGGCCCGCTCGAACGCGCCGGCCTGGACGGCGGCGCGGTCCATCAGCCGGCGGGTGATCCGGGGAGACAGGATCGGCTCGCCCTCCGCGACCTGGCGGACCGCCTGGACGATCCGCGCGGGCGGGGTGTCCTTGAGCAGGAAGCCGCTGGCCCCGGCGCGCAGGGCGTGCAGGATGTTCTCGTCGGCGTCGAACGTGGTCAGCACGATGACCTCGGGCGGGCTCGGCCGGCGGCGGAGCCTGCGGGTCGCGGTGATGCCGTCCACCCGCGGCATCCGCAGGTCCATCAGCACGACGTCGGGGGCGTGCGCGTCGGCGGCGGCGGGGACCTCGTCGCCGTCGGCGGCCTCGCCGGCCACGGAGATGCCGTGGATCCCGTCGAGCATCATGGACAGCCCGGCGCGGACGAGGGCGTCGTCGTCCACGATCAGCACGCGCAGCGGACGGGTCACGCCGGCCATGGTAGCCAGGCGTGCAGCCGGAACTCCCCGGCGGCCATCCCCTTGTCGATGTACTCGTGGTCGAGGTGCCCGCCGGCCAGCCGGACCCGTTCGGTCAGCCCGACGAGCCCGGTGCCGCTGCCGGGCGCGAGCGGCGCGGCACCCGTCAGCGCGTTGCGGATCTCGATGCTGAGATGGTCCCCGGGACGCCCCTCCAGCAGGACGTGAACGGGCGTGCCCGACGCGTGCTTGCGGGCGTTGGTGAGCCCTTCCTGGACGACCCGGTAGGCGGTCCGTCCGATGGTGGCGGGCAGCGCGTCCGGTTCGGTCACCTCGTCGCGCAGCCGTACCTCCGTACCGGCGTCGCGCGATTCCTCGACCAGGCGCGGGAGATCGGCCGGCCCGGGCTGCGGCCGCCCCTCGTCGTCCTCCTCCTCACGCAGCACGATGATCACTTCCCGGAGCTCGTCCAGTGCCTGGTGCACCCCGGCGCGGACGACGCCCGCCGCCTGGGCGAGCTTCTCGGGCGGGGCGTCGGGCCGGTACTCCAGCGCGCCCGCGTACGTGGCCACGAGCGAGAGGCGATGGGCGAGCACGTCGTGCATCTCGCGGGCGATCCGGGCGCGTTCGAGCATCCGGGCCTCGGCCACCCGGCGGCCCTGCTCGGCCTCGGCGCGGCGGGCGCGCTCGCGCAGCGAGATGAGGAGCGCGCGGCGCGCCCGGACCATCGCGCCCCAGCCGATCAGCGCGCCGTAGGCGACGGTGACCAGCAGCATCCACCAGCCGAACGAGATCCCGCCGCTCGGCCGCCACAGGCCCTGGACCGCGTGCGCCGCGATCCCCGCGACGGCCACCGCCGCCGCGACCGGGAACCCCCGGCGCTCGGCGACCTGGAGCGCGCCCATCGTGGCCGGCGGGGTGGCCGCGGGCGACAGGGCCGCGAGCAGGGTGAGCGCGACCGCGCCGGTGACCGGCCGCCACAGCAGTACGGGCGACAGCAGCCAGCCCGCGACGCCGACCGCGATGTCCAGGCCCAGCCGGCGGTCCACCGGGAGGGCCCAGATCGTCAGCGTGATCAGGATGCCCATCGCCGCCAGGACGAGGGCGGCTGCACGGTTCTTCACCGGCGCAGCGTAACTGTGCGTGGCGTACCGCCGACACCTACGAAAGTCGGTGGTGGCACCTCCGCCGGACGGGGGCGATACCGCCGCCCGCCCGATGTGGCGGGGGCTTCACGACGGCAATGGTGATGGACGTCCACCCCGGATTGGAGCCTCATGCCCCTCGGATATCTGATGACCGTCACGCTCGCCGCCTGCGGCACGCTGCTCGCCCTGGCCCCGCCGTCCCGGCCGCGGCCGCTCCGCGAAGTGAGCATGCGCCTCGGCCTGGTGGTGAACGAACTGCCGGCCATCGTGTTCCTCTGGCTGCTCGCCTCGACCGCGCTGGCCGTCGCCGAGGGCGACGCCGGCACGCCGGTCGGCCTGCTGGCGGCCGGCCTGATCGTCCCGACCTCGGCCGGGCTCGCGCTCACCGCGCGCCGAGCGCTCCGGGCGGGACCGGTCGTCGAACGCGCCCTGCACGAAGGCCTCGGCACGGACCTCCGGCCGCGCCGCCGCTCGTACGCCCGCGTCCTGCTCACGCCGTTCCCCGGACGGCCCCGCAATGTCGAGCGGATCGCGAACGTCCGCTACGGCCCGGCGGGAAAGAGGAACCGGCTCGACGTCTACCGCGACCACGCCGGTACGGCCGGCGGTCCCGTCCTGGTCTACTGGCATGGCGGCGGGTACTACAGCGGCCGGAAGAACCGCGAGGCACGGCTCCTCCTGCACCGCCTCGCGAGCCAGGGATGGGTGTGCGTCAGCGCGAACTACCGCCTGCGCCCGGCCGCGACCTTCGCCGACCACATGATCGACGCCAAGAAGGCGATCGCCTGGGCACGCGAGCACGTCCACGAGTACGGCGGCGACCCGTCGGTGCTGGTCGTGGCGGGCAGTTCGGCGGGCGGGCATCTGGCCTCGCTGGCCGCCCTCACGCCCAACGACCCCGCGTTCCAGCCCGGCTTCGAGGACGCGGACACCTCCGTCACGGCCGCGATCAGCCTGTACGGCTACTACGGCCGCTACTACGGCCTCGGCGACGGCACGTCCCAGATGGACCACGACGCCACGGAGGCGCCGCCGTTCTTCATCGCCCACGGCGACCGGGACAACATGGTCCCGGTGGAAGGCGCCCGGCTCTTCGCCGAGAAGCTGCGGAACGCGTCGTCCCAGCCGGTGGTCTACGCCGAACTACCCGGCGCCCAGCATTCGTTCGACCTGTTCCGTTCCGTCCGTTTCGAGACGGTCGTCGACGGGATCGAGTCCTTCGCCACCTGGGTGCACGCGCGCGACGGCCTGCCCCGCTAGGGCTGTTCCTTGCGCAGGCCTCGCAGGAAGCGCCACAGCCGGGAGCGCGTGGCCTGGGCGGGTTCGGCGGCGGGCTCGCGGTCGGCGGGCGCCTCGGAGGCCGGCCGCCTCGGTACGGTGGCTCCGGCGGCGACCTCGTACTCGACCGGGAGCGACCGCAGGCTGCGCATGAACGGCGAGGAGCGCCAGGGCAGCTGGTCGGCGGGCAGCGCCAGCTGGAGGCCGGCGAACCGCTCGAACAGCCGGCCGATGGCGACCGTGGTGATCGACGTGGCCAGATCGCGGCCCATGCATCCGTGCAGGCCCGTGCTCCAGGCCAGATGCGCGCGGGAGCTGGTGATGGAGTCGGCGTTCAGATGGTCGGTGAACACCGGATCGGCGTGCGCGGCCGCGACCGAGACGCACACCGGGTCGCCGGCGGCGATGGTGTAGCGGCCCATCCGGACGTCGGACCGCGCGAAGCGGTAGGAGAGGTTGGCCATCGGCGGGTTGGCCATCGCCACCCGGTTGATGGTCTCCTGCAGCATCCCGGCCGACAGGCTCGCCCGGGCCGCGCGGTCGCCGGTGATCACCTCGGCGATGGTGTTGGCGATCAGCGTGCCGGTCATGTCGCTGAGCATGGACACCGCGAGGGTGAGCTCCTTGCACAGGTCCTCGACGCTCAGCGCGGGATCGGCGGCGATCATGTACGAGGTGAGGTCGTCGGCGGGAGCCGCCTGCCTGGCCTGGATCGTCTCCACCAGCGCCGCATGGATCCGCTGCATCGCCTCCGCCGAGTCGGGCCCGGCGTCGACGATCCGCCAGACGTCCATCAGCAGCTCGTCGCCGCGGCCCTCCTCGAAGCCGACCAGCCGGTTGAGCACCATCAGCGGCAGCGGCCTGGCGTACTGCGCGGACAGGTCGGCGTACCCGGTGCCGGCCGTGCCCTCCGACAGCACCGTGATCAGGTCGTCGGCGTAGCGGCCGACCTGGGCGTCCAGGTCCCGCGCCTGCTGGGACGAGCGGTTCTGGTACGGCCTGAGGCCCGCCGCCCAGACGTTGCGCAGCCGGTCGGCCTTCCAGCCGTCCTGCACGATGACGCAGTCGTTGGCGAACGCGGCGCGCAGCGGCCACTCGGGCGGGATCTCGTCCTCGGCCCAGGCCCGCCAGGTGCTGGTGCTCTTGCTCCACTGCCCCTGCCGGTCGCGCAGGATCTCCAGCGACTGCGGGTAGCCGAGCACCATCCAGACGGGCACCCCCAGGATCTCGACCGGCGCGACCGGGCCGTGCTCCTCGCGCAGGCGCCGGAAGACGTCGGCGGGGCGCGACTCGTACTCCCTGGTCAGCATCGGCTCGGGCGCCAGGGACTCCAGGGACGGCTCGGTCGATCCGGCGCCGGCCAGGCGCATGGTCATCACTCCTCGCTGGTCAGGGCGGGCGGCGGACGCCGGGGGCGGGTGGCGGCGGCACGGCTCGGCTCCCGGGTGAACCTTAGGAGAGATTGCCCCTAAATGGGGGTGATTGCTGCGATCGTGGCGCGGCTCTCGCCGTCAGAGATCGCCGAGCCGGGTGACGGCCGGACGCGACTCGACATGCAGGCGGGCGACGTCCAGGCCCTCGTCCCCCAGCACGACGAGCAGCTTCCCGGAGGAGACCGCGTAGACGACGATGTGACCGCGCTGGCAGCGGGTCACCACCTCGCGCAGCTCTCCCATGCCGACCTCGTTGCCGGTGCTCTTGCCGAGGCCCAGGGCCGCGGCGGCGAGCGCGGCCAGGACGTCGGGACGGACGTCGTCGGTGTCGGAGGCGATCAGCATCCCGTCGACCGTCGCGACCGCGCTGTCGGTCACCCCTGTCACGTTCTCGCGCAGCGCCTGGAGTTCCGCGAGTACGGCTTCCTTGCTCATCCCCGTCGCACTTCTCTCTGCTCGTTCCGGGCCCGCGAGCCTGGCCGTGCCGTCCTGGCGGCTCAGGTCGTCCTAGAGGCTCAGGTCGTGGTCGACGCCGCGCAGCGTGTGGCGCGCGAGCGCGAGATTGGCGCGCGAGCGATCCAGCGCCAGGTACAGGAACAGCTGGCTGCCACCCCGGCTGAGCAGCCGGATCAGGTGGTACTGCCGGTCCAGCGTGATCAGGATGTCCTCGATGGCGTCATCGATCTTCAGGGCCTCCAGGGCCCGCTTCTTGGCCCGGATCACCTCCGCGTTGGCGGCCGCCGCGACCTCCAGATCGAGTTCACCGCTCCCGCCGACCGACCCGAGCGACATCCCGCTCTCGTAGTCGACCAGCGCCACCCCCAGCGCGCCCTCGACGGTCATGGCTTCCCTGAGCGCGGCTTCGATGTTCACTCGGTCCCTCTCACCCACGGCGGAACCGCCCGTGGTCTCCCCGATGGACCCGGTACGGTCTAGTTGATCAGGGCCAACATATCGGTCCGACTTAGGACAGACCGAAATACGCGACGACCCGGAACGGGTGCTTTCCGCCCGTCCTCCGTACCGGCGGGTCAGGATGCCACCTGGCATGATCGTGACGTGACCGCACCTTTCTTCCCTGCCGGGCGGGCGGGCATCCTCGACTCGGCCCTGCACCGGCGCGGCCAGGAGCGCTTCTCCGGAACGCTCCGGATCGAGGGCGCGCAGGACGGGACCGTGACCTTGCGGGACGGCCTGGTCATCGCGGCCGCCACCCCCGCCTCACCCGGGCCGGAGTCGCTGCTGCTGCGTTCCGGCCGGATCTCCGAGGCCGACTGGACGGAGGCGTTCGCCGCCGCCGCGCCCCACGGGCGGATGCCCGCCGAACTGGTCGAACGCGGCCTGCTGGGCACCGCGGGCCTGCAGGTCCTGACCCAGGTCGCGGTCATGGACGCCCTCTTCGCCATGGCCCTGTTCGGCGTCCGTACCTGCACCGCCCAGCCGGACGGCGACGGCGACATCGGGCCGCTGCTGCCCGCCGAACCCGGCCTGGAGGCCGAACGGGTCGTCCGCGAGACCACCCGCAGGCTGGCCGCGGCCACCCGGTGGCGCGAGTCCGGCGTGGAGATCACCGCCCGCCCGCTCCCGGCTCCCCCGGCCGTGGACCAGGACACCGGCACACCGCGCGGCGACGTCCTCACCAAGGTCAACGGCCGCCGCACCGCGCGGGACATCGCCTTCGCCCTGGGCCGCGGCCTCTACTCCGTGATGAACGACCTGGCCACGCTGGCGGAGGACGGCCTGGTGCGCTTCGGTGACCAGGAACCGGGCCAGGGCATGGCCCTCGTTCCGGAACCGCCGTCCCACACCCTCCCCCGCCGCCTTCGCGGCGCCAGCGGGATCGACGACGTCCTGCCCTGGAACGGCCCGAGCTGACCGCCCGGCCCGAGCCGACGGAGGGCGCGGACCATGATCGGAGCGGCCGGGCCGCCGGGACGGGCGGGCGAGCCGAGATGACAGACCGGCCCGTCTCGACCACACTTGCTTGCCGGTGGGCTCCACAGGACCGGTAGATTTCAGGGGCCGGTCTTCTTTGCCCTGTTTTCACAGCCTCCTTAGGTCCGCAGTGGCAGGGTGTGACCTTGGTGTCGTCGAACCCGGAGCGAGTGAGGAAAAATGTCCGACGAAGACAAGCCCCGGGGTGAGCGCGCGGTCAAGGCCACAGCCAAGCTGCCGGCCGCCAAGAACATCCGCAGCCCGGAGTTCAAGCCGCACGGGATCAGCGGAGCCAACCGCAGCCGCGGTCCCCGCCCGTCGGGCAAGACCGCCGCGCAGGCCAAGAAGCAGCGCCGCATCGGGATCGCCGTGGCGGTGGTCGCGGTCCTGGCCATCGCGGGCGGCACCACGTGGTACGTGACCCGGCCCGGCCCCGTGATCACGGCCACCGGCGCGCTCGGCCAGGCACCCAAGGTCCGCATTCCCAAGGACCTCGTCCCGAGCGGCAAGCTGGACGTCGACACTGCGATCAAGGGCAAGGGGCACAAGCTCGCCACCGGCGACACCGCGATCGCCAAGTACACCTTCTTCCAGTGGTCCAAGGGCACCGACGAGAAGGCGGACGAGAGCTCCAACAAGAAGCTGGAGTCCTCCTGGGAGCAGCCGGCCGGCCAGCAGACCATGATGATGACGCTCGGCAAGACCCCGCTCAAGGGCCTGGACAAGGGCCTGGTGGGGCAGACCGCCGGCAGTCGGGTGATCATTGAGATCCCGCCGAAGGACGGCTTCGGCAAGCAGGGCGAGCAGCTCGGCCTGACCGCGAACGACTCGGTGGTCTTCGTCGCCGACCTGCTGGAGGCCTACCCCAAGAACGCCGAGGCCAAGGGCACCCCGAAGGAGCAGGACGACAAGGACCTACCCGCGATCGGGCCCGTCGAGGCCGGCAAGGGCCCGAAGGTCACCATCCCGAAGGCGGACCCGCCGGAGAAGATGAAGGTCGAGACCCTCATCGAGGGCGGCGGCCGGGAGACCACCAAGGACGACACGGCGATCGTCAAGTACAAGGGCCTGGTCTGGCGGAACGGCAAGGAGTTCGACTCCAGCTGGGACGACGGCGTCCCCGCCCCGTTCCCGCTGGCCTCCACCCAGGGCATGACCGGCTTCTTCAAGGGCCTGCAGGGCAAGAAGATCGGCAGCCGGGTGCTGCTCGTCCTGCCGCCCAAGGACGGGTACGGCAAGGCCGGCCAGCCCGAGGCCGGGATCAAGGGCGATGACCACGTGGTGTTCGTGGCCGACATCCTCGGCGTCATGCCCAAGTGACCGGCGTCTAGCGCCACGGCATGATGCGCGAACGGCGGGGCATCCCATCCGGATGGCCCGCCGTTCGGCATTCCAGAGCGAACCCGCGCATTCGCGATTTCGACGGGACAACCGTTCGGGCGTCCAGTTCGTCTTTCTAATGGGAGCCATGGGAGTGTCCATTGACCCGCCGGAACCATCGAACCCCTCGGGTATCGTCGGTCACGAAGAAATCACGGGGGGCTTGTGAGCAGTAGCGATGAGAGCCCGGAAGGCCGCGCGCCCGACGGGACACCGG
This sequence comes from Actinomadura sp. 9N407, assembly GCF_044326315.1. Taxonomy (NCBI): domain Bacteria; kingdom Bacillati; phylum Actinomycetota; class Actinomycetes; order Streptosporangiales; family Thermomonosporaceae; genus Actinomadura; species Actinomadura sp. 9N407. Next base: position 276,785 of record NZ_JBIRAW010000006.1, read on the forward strand.
CGGCCGGATCCGCGGCCACGTCCGGCGATCCGCCGCCCCCGGCGAATGGCTCCGCCCCCGAAACCGACAAATCCCATCAATCCGAGAATGACGGCAGCGCCGCGAACATGAACGAGAACGGCGTCCCCAGCGCCAGCGAGACCGATACCGGAACGCCCGCCGAGACCGAGCCCGAGACCGCCTCCGATTCCGATTCCGAACCCGCGACCGAGGCCGAAGCCGAGGTCGAACCCGCGACCGTGCCCGAGGCCGAGGCCGAGGTCGAGGTCGAGCCTGAGGCCGAGGTCGAGGCCGAGGTCGAGGCGATCGGGGCCGCGGACGAGCCCGACACCGACACCGACGCCGAGTTCGGCGTCGAGGCCGCGGAAACGAACGACGCGCCCGAGGGCGACGCCCCCGCCGATCCCGCGCCCACGGTCGAAGAAGCCCTGGTCACCGACGAGGCCGAGACCGCCCCCGAGACCGAGACCGACGCCGCCGACGCCACCGTGGCGGCCGCGGTTCCCCCCGTTCCCCCCGTCCCGTCCACTCCCAGCGAGGACGCCGGCGTGAAGAACACCACGGGCAAGGGCGATGGCGGCAAGCGACCCAAGAAGGAGCGGACCCGCGCGGCACGGTACGGGCGGCGCGCGCTGTTCACCATGCTCGCGCTGATCGGGTTCGGCGTGGTCGCGTTCGGGGTGGCCTACATCTTCACCCCGGTCCCCTCGCCGCAGCAGGAGGCCGTCGCGCAGGGGCCGACCTACTACTACGCCGACGGCAAGACGGTGATCGCGAAGACCGGCGTCAACCGGGACGCCGTACCGATCGACAAGATCCCCGAGGGCGTCCGGAACGCGGTGATCGCGGCCGAGAACCAGAGCTTCTACGAGGATCCCGGGGTCTCGGTACGGGGCACCGTCCGGGCGTTCTGGTCCACGGCCACCGGTGAGCAGCTGCAGGGCGGCTCCACCATCACGCAGCAGATGGTCCGCAATTACTACGGCGGAATCGGCAAGGAACGCTCGGTCTCCCGCAAGCTCAAGGAGATCATGGTCGCGCTGAAGGTCGGCCGGGAGAAGCCGAAGGACTGGATCCTCGAGCAGTATCTCAACACGATCTACTTCGGCCGCGACGCGTACGGCGTCCAGGCCGCCGCCAAGGCGTACTACGACCAGGACGTGAGCGAGCTCACCCCCGCGCAGGGCGCCTATCTGGCGGCGGCGATCCAGCAGCCGAGCAACTTCGCCGAGCCGCGCACCGACAACCAGGCCTATGTCGAGCAGCGCTGGCGGTCCGTGGTCGGCAACATGGTCGAGAACGGCGCGGTCTCCGAGGCCGAGGCCGCCCGGATGACGTTCCCGATGCCGACCAAGCAGAAGATCACCAATATCTTCAAGGGCCAGAAGGGCTACATGGTCAATGTGGCCAAGAAGGAGCTGATCGACCGCCGCGGCTATACCGAGGACGAGATCAACCGCAGCGGGCTGAAGATCACCACCACCTTCGACAAGCCGTTGATGGACGCCGCCAAGCGCGCGGTGACGAGCAACGCCCCGGACGGGATGAGCAAGAAGATCCGCACCGGGATGGTGTCGGTCGATCCGGAGACCGGGCAGGTGGCCGCCTTCTACGGCGGTCGCGACTACCTCAAGGAGGCGCTGAGCAGTACGTTCGGCGACTGGGCCCAGGCCGGGTCCGGGTTCAAGCCCATCGTGCTGGCGGCCGCGCTCGACGACGGCATGAAGCTGTACGACTCCGTCGACGGCTCGTCGCCGCAGTACTACGGCGGCACCCCGGTGAAGAACAACGACGGCCGCAGCTTCGGCCAGGTCAACCTGGTCGGCGCGACGCAGAACTCGGTCAACACCGCCTACGTCAACATCGGGCAGAAGATCGGCCTCGACAAGGTGACCGAGATGGCCGTGAAACTGGGCATCGGCAAGGACCAGCTCACGGCCAACGGCGCCAACACCGCCCCCACCTTCCCGCTGGGCGTCATCTCGGTCCATCCCGTCCAGCAGGCCGCGGTGTACGCGACGTTCGCCAACGAAGGCGTTTACCACACCCCCTACGTGGTGAAGTCGGTCACCGACGGCGACCAGCACACCCGCAAGTTCAGCGAGAAGGGCAAGCGCGTCTTCAGCGAGCAGGTCGCGCGGGACGCCACGTACGCGATGACCCAGGTGGTCCGCGCCGGTACGGGGACCGGCGCGCAGCTGGCCGACGGCCGGGACGTGGCGGGCAAGACCGGTACCACCGACGAGGGCCGCGCCATCTGGTTCAACGGGTTCATCCCGCAGATGTCCACGTCGGTGTCGATGTTCCGCAGCGACCGCAAGCCGCTGAACATCCCCGGGTACGGGGCGTACGGCGGGCAGCTGCCTGCGCAGATGTGGCGGACCTTCATGTCCGACGCCGTCAACGCCGAGAACTACTCGCCCAAGTCGTTCGGGTCGCCGTCGTCGAGGCCCGGCGGCTACACCGGGCGGCCGTCCAACCGGTCCGACGATCCGTCCCCGACCCGTCCGGGGCCGACCCGGCCGCCGGGTCCGGAAGAGCCCGACCCGACGACGCCGCCTCCGGGCGGCGGCGATCCCGGTCCGGAGCTCCCGCTGCCGCCTGACCCGGGCGACCCCGGAGACCCCGACCCCGGCGATCCGGGCGACCCCGGTAACGGAGGCGGCGGAGGGGGAGGCGGAGGCGGCGACCCCCAACGCGGCCTGACCCGCGAGCCGTAGGCGAACACGGAAACAGACGAGCAGGGGCCCGGCGCGACAGCGCCGGGCCCCTGCTCGTCTGGCAACGCGGGTCGTGCCTGCTGAAGAGTCGCGCCTGCTAAGGAACGGTCACGCGCAGGCCTTGCCGATTCGCTGGGGGGTCTTGGAGATCACGCTGTTGAGCTGGGCCGCGTCGCCCGTGCCGATCGTGGTGGCGGCCTGGCGCAGGCTGCCGGCCTCGGTCTTGAGCGCCTTCTTCAGCTCCGCGTCCTCGGCCTTGGCGGCCAGCCCGTCGATGCGGCCGGCCAACTGCTCGGTGGGCTGCTTCCACTGCGCGGGATCGGCCGCGGAAACGCTCCTCACCTGGGTGACGTACTGCTGGAACGCCTTCTTCGTGTCGGCACAGATCTGGTCGGTGTTACCGCCCAGCAGGCCGCAGCCGCCCAGCAGACCCGAGGCCCCGAGCATCAGCGCTCCCCCGGTGAACGCCCGAACCACCTCGCGTCGCATCGCACCCTCCCATTTCATCCCCGTCGGCATGTGTCATATGATTCCGCACTAGGTCATGAGTGCCAGCGTCAAGCCCCGGCTTGCTGGCCGGCAACCCTTCGTCCGCGATGGGGTGCCCCGGGTGAGGACCTGGCCGGACGTACACCGCGTTCCGGCAAGCGCGGATCCCGCTCTGTGGCCGTACGCCTCACGGGGTCCCTGGACCCTGAGGAGGGCCGTCCGCATGTCTCCTGCCGGTACCGCAACGCTCACCACCCGTCCCGTCCCCGTACCGGACCCGGCACCGTCGCTCGCGCGGAACGCCGACGCTACCGCTCCGGAGATCGCGCCGCGCGTCATCGGCACCGACGCGATCGTCCCGCTGGACGGCGGGGGCGGTGTCGCGTACGCGAACTTCGACTACGCCGCCAGCGCGCCGTGTCTGGAGGCGGTGCACGAGGCCGTCACCCGTGCGCTGCCCCTCTACAGCAGCGTGCACCGCGGGGCCGGGTACGCGTCGCAGGTCACCACACAGGCGTACGAGGACGCGCGGGAGACCGTACGCGGCTTCCTGGGCGTGTGGCAGCGCGACGCGGTCGTCTTCACGCGGAACACGACCGACGCCATGAACCTCCTCGCCCACGCCACGCCGCCCGGCACGACCGTCGTGGTGTTCGAGACCGAGCACCACGCGTCCCTGCTGCCCTGGAAGCGCGCCGTACGGCTGCCCGCCCCGGCGACTCCGGGCGAGGCCGTCGCCGCCGCCGACCGCGCGCTGCGGGACGCTCCGGCCGGGCCGCGGCTGCTGGTCGTGACCGCCGCGTCCAACGTCACCGGCGAGATCTGGCCGATCGCCGAGCTGGCGGAGACGGCCCGGCGGAACGGCGCCCGCATCGCCGTCGACGCGGCCCAGCTCGTCCCGCACCGGCCGCTCGACATGACCGCGCTCGGCCTGGACTACGTCGCGTTCTCCGGGCACAAGCTGTACGCGCCGTTCGGGGCGGGCGTGCTGGCGGGCCGGTCCGACTGGCTGCGCGCGGCCGCCCCGTACCTCAAGGGCGGTGGCGCCAGCGCCTCGGTCACCGGCCATGGCGACACCACCCGCTGGTCCGCCGACGCGCAGCAGCGGCACGAGGCGGGGACGCCGAACGTCCTGGGCGCCCTGGCCCTCGCCGCCGCCTGCGACGCCCTGGCGGCGACCGGCTGGGACGCGCTGATCCGGGAGGAGGAGCGCCTGCTGGCCAGGTTGCGCCGGGGCATCGCGGCTCTTCCCGGCGTGCATGAACTCACACTCTGGGACGGCCGTAACCCGCGGGTGGGAATCGTGTCGTTCATCGTGGACGGCTGGAACGCGCGGGACACTGCGCTTACCCTGTCGGGGACCTATGGCATCGGTGTCCGGGACGGGAAGTTCTGTGCCCACCCCTTCGTTCGGCACCTGCTCGGCGCCGTGCGGGGGCCGGTGGAGGCGGGGGCGACGGCGGTACGGGCGAGCTTCGGCATCGGGACGACGGACGAGCACGTCGACCGGCTGCTGGACGCGCTCGGACGGCTGTCGCGCGAGGCCCGCGCGTAGCGGGCACGGTCCCGTCCGCCCGCCGGCCAGGCCATTGAACGGACACTTTGGCCTGGTTCGTCCATGTAGCGTAGGCGCGTCCGTAACTTACGCGTCAAGAGCCCGGTCACGGGGCCCGGGACGGGCAGGATGGGCCTCGCCGGGTTTCCCGGCGCGACCGGGGATGAAGGCGGCACGGGATGAAACAGGGGGTGGCGACCGTGGCCGACGCGTGGCGACCCACGTCGGAGCTCGAGCGCCGGCTGCAGGAGGCGGTGCGGAACGGGGACCAGGAGGCGTACTTCCGCCTCCTCGCCGGGAGCGAACTGGTGATCCCCGTCCCACCCGACCTCGCCGATGAGGTGGTCGGCGGGCAGGCGCAGCCCAGCTGGCCGGTCCAGGAGGAGGACGGCCGCACCCACGTGCTGGCCTACACCTCGGCGGACGCGATGCGCGAATGCCTCGGACCGGCGTACCGGCACTACCTGAGGCTCAGGTTCACCGACCTCGCCGAGTCGTGGCCGGACGCCCGCTGGTGGCTGGCGGTCGACCTGCCGGCCAACGGCGGGGACGGTCCCGGGCTGCCCATCGAGGCGCGCCTTCCGTCCTGGTTCATCAGGCAGGTCGTGGACGGCGACAGCAGGCCGCCCCAGGCGGGCCGCGGCCTCCGCGCGTACGGCGCCGAGACCGTTCCAGCGCCGCCACAGGCCGCTCACGGTACGGGTGCCCACTCCCTTCCCGCGGACGTGCGGGACGGGGCCGCCTCGCCGCAGCACCCGCACTCGCCCCCGGTCCAGGCTCCGGCTCCGGCGGCCCAGGGAATGGCCGCTCATCCGCAGGACGCGTTCAGCGGCCCCAAGGAGCCGTCCACGAACGCCGATGAGGTCGTGGCCGGGCCGTCCGCCGTACCCGACGACCCCTCCCCCACCATGAACGACCTCCCCGCCATACGGGGGAACCCCGACGGCCAGGTGCACGACGCCGGCCCGGCGGACGCCACGCGCGCCATGCCGACGCTGCCCGGAACGCCTCCGCCGCCCGCGTCGCGCAATGCGGCGCACTCGGCGAGCAAGGGACCGGGCAAGCACGCCGCACCGCCTCAGGACCAGCCCGCGACCGACATGCCGGTGGCCCCGCGCCCCGCCGACGTACCGGCGGCGAACGAGGCGCCCGCGCCCGCTCCTCCGCCCGCGCCCGCGCAGGCCGACGACGAGTCGCAACTGCCCGAGGGTGGGGTCGCCGCGGCCCTCGACGCCGACACCTCCACGCCGCCCAAGGCCGACGTGACGCGTCTCGACAACCCGGCCGTACCGGAAGGCACGGGAACGGACGCGGCGCCGTGGGAGGAGCTCCAGGAGCAGCACAAGGAGCTGCCTCATAAGGAGCGCCGGCCCGAGTTCCAGCCGGCCAACGAGGTGGAACGGGCGCTGCTGCGCGCCGCCGCCGGCAACGACCACGACCTCTTCCTGCAGTCGCTGGCCGACGCCGAGGTCCTGCTGCCGGTCCCCGAGGACATGGACTACACGCTGCGTCCCGGCCGCCCCGGCTTCCCGTGGCAGACCAGCGACGTGGACGGAACGACCGTCATCCCGGTGTTCACGTCGCCGGAGCGCCTGGTCGAGGCCGCGGCAGCCACCGGTACCGGCAGCGAGTTCATCAAGCTGCCGTTCACCGTGGTGCTGCGCTACTGGCCGGGCCGCGGCGAGGCACTGGCGATCAACTCCGGCTCCCCGGCCGGCGGCACGATCCTGGCCGAGCAGCTTCCCGGCCTGGCCACCTGGGCCGACCAGCGGGCCGCCCGGCGGATGGCCGACGGCATCGAGCCGCAGAACGACGTGGAGCAGCGCCTCCTGGACGCCGCCCTGCGCCGCGACACCGACGCGTTCTTCACGATCCTGCTCAGCGCCCAGGTCCTCGTCCCGGCCGAGCAGGAGACGCCGTGGGGCATCGCGCCGGACGACCCCGAGTTCCCGTGGGGACCGGTCGAGGTGCACGGCAAGGTCTCGATCCAGCTGTTCACCTCGCTCAAGTGGATGAACGAGGCGATCGGGTCGTCGCGGTTCGTGATGCCCAGCCTGCAGGAGATGGTGACCGCGTGGCCGGACAGCGAATGGACGCTCGTCCTCAACCCCGGCACGCCCATCGACGCCACGATGCCCGGCGACCAGGTCCGCGCGCTCCGCGGTACGCCCCGTACCGACGCGGCGCCGCCCCCGTCCGTGCCCGCTCCGGCCCCGGCTCCCGAAGCCGTCCAGGAAGCACCCCCGGCGCCGGCCCAGGCGCCCGCGCCTGCGCCCGCTCCGGCGCCGGAAGCCGCGCCGGACGACGTCCCTGAGCCGCCCGCGCCGCATCCCCTCCCCGCCCAGCCGACGCCCACCGAGCCGATCCGTGCCGAGGAACCTCCGGCGGAACGGCCTCCGGAGCCGGAGTTCGAGCCGGGCAACCGGATCGACCAGGAGCTGTACGAGGCCGCGCTCGCCGGCGACTCCGACGCCTTCCTGCGCATCCTGCTCGCGGCCAACGTCCTGGTGCCCATCCCGGAGGACGCGCCGCTGGAGGTCACGCCCGTCCAGCGGGAGTTCCGGTGGGAGGCGTCGCTGCGCGGCGAGAGCGCCGTCCAGGTCTTCACCTCGCTCGTACGGCTTCGCGAGGTGCTGCCGGAGTCCCGGTTCGTGTACGCGGACTTCCGCGAGCTCATCGGCTCCTGGCCGCGTTCCGAATGGGCGATGCTGCTCAACCCCGGGACCCGGATCGGCGCGTCGCTCCGCGGCGACCAGGTGCTCGCGCTCAGCGAGTGGGCCGTCCGGGTGGGACTGGTGCAGGCCCGTCCCGAGGTACCCAACCCGCCCCCGTCCCAGCAGCCGCCTCCGGCTCCCGCCGCGCCGCCCGCTCCGGCCCCGGCCGACGCCACGGTCACCGACCTCCCGCCGGTACCGCCGTTGCCGCCGCAGAACCTGCGCGAGCCCGACGCGGAACCGATCGCGCCCCTGCCCGGACCGCGCCCCGGCGAACCGTCCCTCGTCGGCGAGGCCGAGCCCGTACCGTCCCAGGACCTACGCGCGCCCGCCCGCCCCGAGCCCCTCGCGCCGCTGCCCGAGCCCGAGCCCGACGGCGACCGGACCGCACAGCCCGCGATCATGCAGAAGGTGGTCGCCCACCACCACGTCGCCTGGTACCTGGAGCAGGGGTACGACCGCGTCGGCGGATTCGTGCACCCGACCGTCGACGTCGCCGAACTGCAGACCCCGATCCAGCTGTACGAGGCGCTGGGCCTGCTCTACCAGGACGCGCCGTTCCAGCCGGGCGACGAGGGCGTGCACGTCATCCGCTGGCCCGCGTACTGCCCCGCCCTCTACCGCATCCCGTTCGGCGGCCAGACCGAAGAGGAGCTGGTGGCCTGGGGCGACGCCGGCTGGGTGATCGAGCGCGCACCGTTCCACGGCAGCGGCTTCGCGCCCGGCAGCGCGGGCTCCATCCGCGAGTACAAGGTCGACAGCGTCCGGCTGCCGTACGGCGCCGAGATGTACTTCCTCAGCCTGGACGGCACCGAGCGCTTCGTGGCGATGTACGACCCGGACCGGCTCGCCTGGCTGCGTCCCGAGACCGGTTCCGGACCGCAGGACGACTGGGACGGCCAGGAGGTGCCGCAGTGATCCGGGACGGCTACGTGGCCCGCTGGCTCGGCCGCGACTTCGAGGCGTCCCCCGGCGCCGACGGGGAGATCCGGCTCTACACGCCGGAGCCGACCGACGGGTTCGAGGAACTCCGTCCCGGCCGGTTCCGGCGCATCGTCCCCGCCTCCGAGGTCGAGAACCTCAGCTACATCCGCACGACGTGCTCCTGGCAGGGCGAACCGTTCGTGATCGTGGGCGAGCACGAAGGCTGGCTGCGGGTCGAGTACACCGGCGGCCGCTCCCCGGTCGCCGAACGGCTCGGTCTCGACCGGATCGACCAGGGCGTATGGCAGACCTGGGCCCCGAACGCGGAGATCGAAGACATGCGCGAAGAATTCATGTGATCACATAGGATCCGGGGACGGGGGTTGCTTTGCCCCACAGATCCGTGTTCGCATGATTTCTGCGACGACCCCGGGGTAAGGCGTGCCCCGGCGCTCAACGATGACGCGAACGGCGCAACGGAGGTGCTGGGGCTGTGCTCTCCCGATCGGCAGGCAAACCGGTCTTCCTCGCTCTGAGTACGGCGGCCATCCTCGCCGCAGGCACCGTCCACGTCCAAGCAGAGGACATCAAGCCTGCCCTGGAACTCACCGTCACCGTGGATGACAAGGCTCCCGACGCCGGAGAGACGGTGACCATTCCGGCGACCGTCAAGGCCGTGGACAAGGCGGCTTCGGGCGTGCAGGTGTCCATCAAGGTGACCACCCATTCGAGCGAGGGCATCGAAGCGACGCCCGAAGGTTGCGTGCCGGGATGCGGCCTCGAAAGCATCTCCGCGAATGAGAGCAAGTCGAGCGAAGCGAAGGTCACGGTCCCCAAGACCATCAAAAAGTCGACCGTCGTCGTATTGGACATCTCCGCTACAGGCACAGACGCGAACGGCGACAAACTCGAATCCCTTCCTCAGCAGGTTGAGATCACCTACGCGCCGCTGAAGGTCACGCCGAGCCCGTCCCCGACGCCCACCAAGCCGCCGAAGCCCTCACCGACTCCTACGCCGACGAAGACCAAGGCGCCGGACAAGGAGAAGGACGACGGCAAGGACGACAACTCGGGGTCCGGTTCGGGGTCTTCGGGGAGCGGGTCGTCCGGGAGCACCTACACGCCGCCGGCGCCGAACGGGGCGTTCAACACCCCGAACACCGTGCAGAGTCCGCAGGTGGCGCTGCCGCCGATCGCTCCGCCCGCTCCCTCGGTCGCCCCGCAGATGTCGCCGAGTCCGGAGAGCAGGCTGCGTAACAACAAGGCTCCGGTCGCGCAGGATCTGACCTTCGAGCGGATGGCCAGCACGCAGATCGCCTGGCTGGCGGCGCTGCTGGTCGCGTTCTCGCTGCTGATCACCCAACTCAAGCTGGGGCGCCGCCGTCCGGTGCCGGGGACGGCGCGGGCGATCGCGCGTACGGGCCGTCCCAAGGGCGAGCACCGCCGCCCGCGCCGCGGCGTGTTCGGCAAGTAGAACCGGGCCCGTGAGAACCGGCGGCTAGGGCCTGTCTCAAAGTGGCCTCAGCCACCGCGCGAGCGCGTTACCTGGCCGCGAGAGGCGATGCCGGAGGCGAGCCTCACGCGGGCAGATCGCGAAGCGATGCCGCGCTCGCACAAGAACCGGTCACGGTGCGAGCCGCCAGGCGAGCACCGTGGGCCGGGTCTTTAAAACCCGCGCATCAGGCCGTGGCAGGCGATGGCAGCGGCGGCGACGACGTTCAGGGAGTCGACGCCGTTGGCCATGGCGCGGCCGCTCATCGGGATGCAGACCGCCTCGTCGGCCTCGCCGAGCCAGCGGGAGGAGAGCCCGTCGCCTTCGGCGCCGAGCATGAGCGCGACGCGTTCGCCGAGCGGGGCCTTGTCCAGCGGTACGGCCGACTGGTCCGGGGTCAGGGCCAGCAGGGTGAAGCCGTCGTCGGTACGGAGCGAGCCGAGGCCGGCGCGCCAGTCGGTCATCCGGGCGTACGGGATCGCGAAGACCGCGCCCATGGACACCTTGATCGACCGCCGGTAGAGCGGGTCGGCGCAGCGCGGCGACAGGATCACCGCGTCGATTCCCAGCGCGGCGGCGCAGCGGAAGATGGAGCCGACGTTCGCATGGTCGACGAGGTCTTCCAGCACGAGGATGCGGCGCGTTCCGGCGACGGTCTCGCGTACGGACGGGACGGGGAGCCTTCTCATGGAGGCCAGGGCGCCGCGGTGGACCTGGAATCCGGCGACCGCCTCCACGGTGGCGTCGTCGGCGACGTACAGCGGCGCGTCGACGGTGTCGAGCAGGTCGGACAGCGGTTCCACCCAGCGCCGGGCCATCAGGAAGGAGCGCGCGGGGTAGCCGGTCGCGACCGCGCGCCGGATCACCTTCTCGCCCTCGGCGATGAACAGCCCGTGCTCGGCCTCCAGGCTCTTGCGCAGGTTCATCTCGCGCAGCCGCACGTAGTCGGCGAGGCGCGGATCGCCGGGGTCGGAGACGGGAACCAGGGTGGCCATCCCCCAATTCTGCCCACCGGGCGGAGTGCCCCGGTCGGCGGCGAGGCCGGGGCGGAGCGCGATCAGGGCAGGCGGACCTCGGCGAACACGGCCCGGTGGTCGGTGCCCTGGAGGTCGTGGACCTCGAACTCCCCGACGGCGCAGCGCCGGTCGACCAGGACGTGGTCGAGGGTCAGGGGCGGGCCCGAGCCGCTGGTTCCCCAGGTCGGGGTGAGTCCGGCGCCGGTACGGTCGGCGGCGTCGGCGTAGCCGCGGCCGATCAGGTGCCGGAGGGTGGCGTGGTCGAGGGTGGCGTTGAAGTCGCCGGCCAGGATCCGGATCGGCCGCGCACCCGCCCCGCCGCCCTGCCCGGGGGCCGCACCCCCGGCGGCCGTGCCCCCGGCGCCCGTGCCTTCGGCGGCTCGGGCGGCGGGCAGCGCGGCGATGTCGTGCTGCCAGGCGGCGTACGCGGCGGACGAGATCGGCGGTACGGGGTGGACGGCCGTCACCTGTACGCGCCGGCCCCCGGGGAGGGTGAGCTCGGCCTGCGGGGTGGCCATCCGCATACCCCCTGGAGACGGCAACTCACGCAGCGGGTAGCGCGAGTAAAGGCCGGATCCGGCCGCGCCGGGCCGTGCATCGACGACTTTGTGGGGTAGAAGTCGGGACAAACCGGCCCGTTCGTACCTCTGTACAGCTTCTTGCGGAAGTTCCTGCAGGCTGAGCACGTCCGCGCGGGAGCGCTGCACCAGATCGGCCAGCGCGGCGGCATCGGCCTCGCCGAAGTAGAGATTGGCCGACAGGACCCGTACGGCCGGGCCCCGCGCCGCCGGCTGATCTTCGCCGATCGTCCGCGGAACCACGGTGACCAGCGACGTCACCGCGACCACCCCCGCCGCGGCGGCGGCCGTCCAGCGGCGCAGCAGCAGTGCGGCGACCACCGGGACCGGTACGGTCGCGACGACGAACGGGGTCATCGCGAGCAGCGGTGCCCCGAGCGCCCCGAAACCGGGGATCCGATCGCCGCCGGCGAGCCGCATGACGGCCCAGATACCCCAACTCGCGACGCCCGTCCAGGCCAGAAACGATCTCCATCCGCCGGTCCGCCTCAACTCGGCGTCCGGACGGTACGGCCCCGTCTCCGGCCTAGTCAACGGCCCCTCTGCGGGTGTATTGGCGTCGCTCACGGCATCCCCTCGTCGCCCCCGATCCCCCTGCCCTACAGACGATCGGCAGGGGTGGCGAGTTGCCGCGCCGTCCCGTATCGCCCCGATCGCGGACAGTGACAAGGCACGCCACGGCTGGCGGATCCTACAGTCGCAAGCGGATGACCTGCAGCATTATCCGAAATGAGCTCTTTGTAACCTTCCGTTCGTACTACTACAGTGCCGGGGAACATCGTGGGTTTCTGGTGAAACGAGGGCAGTCGTGAGCGGTCGTCATCGCAATGACATCCCGGAGGGGTCGCCGGGTGACGATGGGCACGACCCTTCGCGGCCCGTGTTCGGGCCGGCCAACGACGGCTCCTCCGACTGGTTCGGCGCGCGGCAGGGCGAGGGTCCACCGTCCCCATCCGGCATGCCGGGAGGTCCTGGCGGCACGGGCGCGCAGCATGCGCCCGGCCAGATGCCTCCCCAGGGCGAACCGGGCCAACTGAACGAGCCGGGCGGCGGCCCGGCGGCGGGCGGCGCTTCGGGCGCGCCCGAATGGCTCGTCCCGCGACCGCAGGGATCGGCGTCGCCGCCACCGCCCGAAGAGGCGGCCTACGGCGCGGGTGGGTTCACCGGCGCCTCTGACGCGGGCGGCTACGGTTTGGGACGTTCTACGGGCGGCTATGGCACGGGTTCCACTCCCTTGGGCGCGCCTACGCCATCGGAGACCCCAGGCTCCACACCACCCGGCAGGTACGGCGCCGCTTCGAGCCCAGGCTCCGGGTACGGAAAGTACGACTCGATCCGTAGTTCCGACGGCGGTCCTGTCGGTCCCTACAGTGGCGGGTCCGGTTCTTATGGAGCAGGTGGCTCGGGCGCTTACGGCGGCGGGCCCGGCGGACCGGGCGGCCCCGGTGGACCGGGCGGACCTGGCGGGCCGGGCGGATCCGGCCCCTACGGTGGCGGCGGCGGTTCGGGCGACTACGGAACCGGCGGATACAACACCCGGCGCAAGAAGCGGCGCAGCGCGAGCGCCCTCATCGGCCCGATGGCCGGCGCCGTTGGCCTGGCGCTGCTGCTGGGCGTCGGCGTGTACGCGTTCGCCGGAACGGGCGGCGGCTGCAGCGGCGACGACTCGGTCAGCCTGAACGTCGCGGTCGCCCCCGACATCCACCCCGCGGTCGTCAAGGCGGCGACGCGCTTCAACGACGCCAAGACCGAGGCCGACGGCAAGTGCGTCAAGGCCACCATCACCAAGACCGAGCCCGCGTCGGTGGCGACGCTGCTGTCCGGCCAGGGTGTGGCCACGGGCGGCAACCAGCGCCCGGACGTGTGGATCCCGGACACCTCCATGTGGACGTCCCTGGTGACCAGTTCGGAGAAGGGCAAGGAGGCCGTCCAGGCCACCCGGACCTCGGTCGCCAGCAGCCCCGTCGTCGTCGGCCTGCCGCAGACCCTGGCCGGTCAGCTCAAGGGCGCGGGGGTCACCGCGACGCCGTCCTGGGACAACCTGCTCAAGGCCGCCGGCGGCACCGCGGGCGGCGGCGTGACCAAGAACCAGATGATCTCGCCGGGAACGGTACGGCTGCTGGTGCCCGACCCGGCCCGCAACGGCTCCGGGATGGGCGCGCTGATGGTCACCAGCACGCTGCTTACCAACGACCCCAACCGCGAGTCGATCTTCACCGGGATCGTCCGTACCGTACGGGAGAGCACGGTCCCGACGGTCGAGGCCCAGTTCGAACTGTTCCGCAAGGGCCGTACCGGCAAGCAGCCGATCTCGCTGTCGTCCGAGCAGGCCGTGTGGGCCTACAACAAGACCGGACCGGCCGAGCCGGCGGTGGCGCTGTACCCGATCGAGGGCACGCTCTCGATGGACTACCCGGTGAACATCACCACCACCGACGACACCAAGCAGCAGGCCGCCACGCTGTTCGAGAAGGCGATGAGCACCGAGGCCACGCGCAGCGACGTGCGGTCCCAGGGCTTCCGTTCCGCCGACGGCAAGGCCCCGGACGGGTTCGGCGCGAAGCTCGGCGTGAGCGCCTCGCGGCCGCGGCAGCTGCCCGCGCCGAAGGCCGCCCAGGTCGAGCAGGTCATGCAGTCCTGGGCCAAGCTGTCGCTCGGCCTGCGCATCCTGACGCTGATCGACGTGTCGGGTTCGATGGCCGAATCGGTGGGGCCGAACACCAACCGGCTGCAGGCGATCGCCCAGGTGTCGCAGGGCGGGCTGAGCATGATGTCGAACGACACCGAACTCGGCCAGTGGCAGTTCTCCACGAACATGCAGGGCAAGCGGGACTGGAAGGAGGCCGTGTCGATCGGTCCGCTCGGCGAGCGGGTCGGCTCGATCACGCGCCGCAACCTGGTGCTGTCGACCCTGCAGCGGATGAAGCCCAAGATGGACGGCGACACCGGGCTCTACGACAGCGTCCTGGCCGCGTACAAGATGATGAACGAGACCTACAAGCCCGAGTTCGTCAACTCGATCCTGCTGCTCACCGACGGCAAGAACGACGACGCCAACGGGCGGACGCTCAAGCAGACGCTGACCCAGCTCAAGTCGATGAAGGACCCGAACAAGCCGATCCAGATCAACATGATCGGCTTCGGCAACGGCGTCGACCGCAACGAGCTGGAGCAGATCGCCAAGGTGACCGGCGGCGGCACGGCGGTCGCGATGACCCCGCAGGAGATCTCCAAGATCTTCCTGCAGATGCTGTCCCGACGGATCGCCGAGTAGCCGGGTCCGACGATTTCCCGGCCGATGGCACCGGCCCTGACCTGGTCGTATCCGGCCAGGGCCGGCGGCCGGGAAATCTCGGAGAATTCTTGGTCATCCCGTGTCAACCGGACGCGGGGGTCGATCGTCTTTTCTTGTGGAGGCCCGACGGGGAGCGGGGCCGTCGGGCCTCCGATCTCACCTCCGGTGATCCATGCCGGGGCAGTCCCCGATCAGGGGCAGGGCACGACGAACCAGCGGATCCCTCGGAACCGTCCGGGATTCTCGCTCACATCGGCCGGTGAACGGCCGCTGTCTCAGCCCCGCAGGAGGACCTTGTGTCCGGTTGGTCCAGTTCTGGTTGGCCCAGTCCCGACCGTGCGGACGACGAGCGCCTGGCCCGGTCCCTGACCGCGGGCGACGACACCGAAGCCCTCATCCAGCTCCTCGACCGTTACGCAGCACGCCTGTACGACTACTGTCACGCTCTGCTGCGCGACCAGGAGCAGGCGGCCGGTGCCCTGCACGACGCCGTACTGGCCGCCTACATCCACGCGGGACGGCTGCGCGAGCAGGACCGGTTCCGCGGCTGGCTGTACGCCCTGGTCCGCAACGAGTGCCTGCGCCGGCTGCGCGACCCCGGCCGCCCCACCGAGCGCGTCGAGGCGCCCGAGGTCGAGGACATGTTCCTGGGCGCCGGCGAGCGGGAGCGGCGGCTGGAGACCCGGCGGCTGGTGCACAGCGCCCTGTCGGGGCTGCGCGGCCGCGAGCGCGAGACCCTCGACCTGCTGCTGCGGCACGGCCTGGACGCCCCGGAGATCGCCGGTGTGCTCGGCATCGACGCCCAGGCGGCCACCGACCTGGCCGGTGAGGCCCGCCGCCGCCTGGACGGCACGCTCGCGGCCGTCATCATCGCCCGTACCGGACGCCAGGAGTGCCCGCACGTCGCGGAGCTGGCCGAGGAGGGCGACGCACCGCTTCCCCCGGCCGTCACCCGCCGGCTGCTCCGGCACATCGAGACCTGCGCGATCTGCACCGAGCGCCGCCACCGCACCGTCTCCACGGCCGGGCTCCTGCAGGCGCTCCCGGTCGCGCTGATGCCCGCCGACCTGCGCGGCCACATCCTCGCCACCGCCACCGACCCGGCGTACATGGGCGACATGCAGGCGATCGCCCAGGGCGCGGAGCCGTTCGACACCTGGGGCTGGCCCATGCCCGCCGAACGCCACGGAGCAGCCGCCGGTGGCGTCGCCGACGACGAGGGCGAACGCCGCCGTCCGCGATCGCCCCGCCTGTGGCCTGCCGTCGCCGCGGCGGCGGCCGTGCTCCTGCTCGCCCTGGGCGCGTTCATGGTGGTGCCCGGTTCCGGCGACAAGACGGGCGCTCAGGGGCCGCGCAACACCACCGCCGCGCCCGATGCGTCCGAGCCGGTCGGCGAGTCCGCCGATCCGAGCGACTCCCCGACGCCCAGCCCCACCCTCACGACGCCGACCCCGACGCCCTCCACCACGTCCCCGACGCCGACGCCGTCCCGCACCCGCGCGTCCCGTACCCCCAAGCCCCCGAAGACCACCCTGCGCCCCGCACGCGGCACCCTGACGGTCAGCAACCCTTGCGGCACCATCGCCGCGGGCTCGGACTGCACGATCTCCATCAGCGCCAGGGGCGGTCCGGTGACCTGGACGGCCAGTGCCGGCGGTGGCCTCAGCGTCTCGCCCAGTGGCGGTCGACTCGCCTCCGGTGCCTCGACCGGGGTGAGCGTGACCGCTCCCGCATGCGGCTCGAGCGGCAGCGGCGGCGTCAGCTTCTCTCCGGGTGGCACGGCATCCGTGAGCTGGACGTGCCCGGAGTCCGGCCCGGACGACTGACGCTCTTCGCGTCCAGGACCCGTCCAGAACCCTGTCCAGGACCTCCTTGGCCTGATCAGGTCCCGGCTTCATGGAACGGTCCACGCCCTCAATGTGACATTCCTCCCCTTCTTTAAGTTTCGACCGCCAAAACCCGTAATGACGTGCCGTTATACGACCACGCCCCGTACCGCACCGGTCACACGAATCCCACAAGGCTCAGCGAACCCCGATTTTTGGTGGCAGTATCTGGCCACTGGAGCGGCCTGACGCGCGTCGGGCCCTCTGAGGGGGCATCGTCACGATCACGATTTGGGGAGGACTCCGTGTCCGCTGGGCCCGGTCCCGGTCAGTTCGATGATCCTCGGCTGGCGGATGCGTTGCGTGCAGGCGACGTCATCGCGCTCAGCGAGGTCTACGACACCTACGCTCCATTCCTCTATGACTACTGCCACGGTCTGCTGCGCGACCGCGTGGAGGCGGCGGGGGCGCTGCGCAACACGCTCATCATGGCGCGCGAGCACGTCGACAACCTGCGCGAGCCCGAGCGGCTTCGCGGGTGGCTGTACGCGCTCGCCCGCAAGGAGTCCATGCGCCGGCGGGACAGCCCCAACCGGCACACCGGCCAGGAGGCTCCCGAGGCCGAGGACGGCGATCTCAGCGAGGAGCAACTCGTCCGGCGCGATGAGCGGCGGGCGCTGACGGTCAGCGCGCTCGCGGCGCTCAGCGGCCGCCAGCGCGAGGCCATCGACCTGTCGGCCCGGCACGAGCTGGACGCCGTCGACCTCGCCGGGCTGTTCGGCATCCCGCCGGACGAGGCCGTCCAGCTGCTGGCCGAGACCGACGAGGATCTCGCCATCTCGCTGCACGCGGCGCTGATCGCGCAGAACCACTGGGAGGACTGCCCCAGCGTCTCCGCGCTGACCGAGTCCTGGCCGCTGTCACCGCAGGCGGCCCGGTCCCTGATCCGGCACGTGCCGAGCTGCCCGGCCTGCGGCGAGCGCGAGACACCGCCGCTGCCCGCCGACCGGCTGCTGGCGGTCCTGCCCATCGCGGCCATCCCGAACGATCTGCGGCTGGACGTCCTGACCGCCGCGACCGCCGCCGACCGCGCGGACAACCGGCACGCCATCGCGGCGTACGCCGAGCCGTTCACCGCGCGCGGCTGGCCCGTCCCGTACCAGCCGGGCTCCCCGCGTACCCGCGACCGGGGCGCGCCCAAGCAGCGCAAGGGCGGCGTGCTGGTCGCCGTGGGCGGCGCCGTGGCGGCCGTGGCCATCGCGGCGGTGGCGATGACCGTCATCGGCGGCGGCGGATCGGGCGACAAGAGCAGCGCGATCGTCGGCCCGGAGAGCCCGAACGCGGCCGGCGACCCGTCCGGCAGCGGCACGCAGGCGCCGCCCACGGTCAGCGACTCACCGACCCGGTCGCCGTCGCCCTCGGCTTCCAAGTCGCCGTCCAAGACCCCGTCGCCGTCCAAGACGCCGACGACGAAGCCACCGACGACCGCGCCCGCCCCGGAACGGCCCCGGCCACCCCGGCCCGGCAACCTCTCGGTGCAGGGCTGCGACATGGAACGGGACGAGTCCTGCACGATCCGGATCACCGCGGTGGGCGGGCCGGTCAGCTGGCGGGTCACCGGAACGTCCGACGGCATCAGTGCGCGGGGCGGAGGCCGCCTGGACTCGGGCGAATCGACTCGGGTCAGGGCCAGCCGGGACGGCGGCTGCTGGCTCATCAACCAGGAGGGCTCGGTCTCGTTCTCGCCGGGCGGCTCGGCGTCCGTCGGCTACTGCTGACCGCGCTCCCGTGGCGTACGGCTGACCGCGCTTCCGTCTCGTACGGCTGACCGCGTCTCCGTCGCGTCCTGCTGACCGTGTTCCCCGCCTCAGTCCTGAACGGGGCCGAGGCGGGGTCGCGGGGAGTTACCAGAGGGAGCCGGCGTCGAGCGTGCGGTGGGCCCGGTCCAGCAGGATCGGGACGCCGCCGCCGATGTTGTCGAAGCCCTCGCCGACCGTGGCCTTCTGCAGGTAGCGGGCGTGGATGCCCTCCAGGATCACGGCGAGCTTGAAGCACGCGAACGCGAAGTAGAAGTCGAGGTCGGCCACGTCGAAGCCGGTCAGCTCCGCGTACCGCTCGGCGAACTCGCGGCGGGTGTGGAAGCCGGGGGCGGCGGTGATCGTGGCGCCGACCGGCAACTGCTCGCCGTCGGTGTCCTCGGCCCAGTAGACGAGGGTGAGCCCGAGGTCGGACAGCGGGTCGCCGAGCGTCGACATCTCCCAGTCGACGACGGCCGCGATCTCGGGTCGCGGCTCCACCCGGGCGAGGGCGTTGTCGAGCCGGAAGTCGCCGTGCACGAGGCCGGTACGGCCTTCGGCGGGGAGGCGCTCGGCCAGCCGGGCGGTGAGGCGGTCGTACTCGGGCAGGTCCCGTTCGGTGCCGGTGGCGCGGATCGCCTCCTGCGAGCTGTCCCACTGCTTGCCCCAGCGCTTGAGCTGGCGGGTCATGTAGCCGCTGGGACGCCCGAAGTCGCCCAGCCCTGTCGCCTCGACGTCGACCAGATGGATCGCGGCGAGCGCCTCGGCCAGTCGCTCGCTGAGCCCGCGCGCCTGCTCGGGGGTGATCTCGGCGGCGTCCTCCCTGGTCCGCAGCACGCGGCCGTCAACGAAGTCCATCAGGTAGAAGTGCGCGCCGATGACCTTCTCGTCGTCGCAGAAGGCCAGGGTGGTGGGCACCGGGACGTCGCTGCCCTTCCCGAGCGCGGACAGCACGCGGTACTCGCGGCTCATGTCGTGGGCGGTGGGCAGCACGTGGCCGAGCGGCGGGCGGCGCAGCACGATGCGGCGCCCGCCGTCGAGCGTGAGCCCGTACGTCAGGTTGGAGCGGCCACCGGAGATCACGTCGATCGCGGTGATCCGGCCCGATCCGGGCAGCGCGCGGGCCAGCCAGTCCGCCAGGCGGGGGACGTCGATGCCGGGGACCCCGGCCGGAAGTTCAGCGTCAACGGTCATGACCCATTATTAGAACGTGACTCGGTCAGCCGTGTGAACCCCACCCCCTCCTTGCCGCCGGGGTACCGTCCGGGACCGCCCGCCGCCCGTGCCCGTCACCGCCCCCGGCGGGCGTTCCGGTAGGCCGCAATCCGCGGATACGGCCACCGTCCCGAACGGGAAAGGGCGCCGTTCTCGCTGGCAGAGCGTGACGAAACGGCCACAACTGGCCGTATTTCGCTTTCCGCCCTATCGGGTGAAATGCCCGCTCACCTGGCATAACCGGACGCGCGCCGATCGGAGACTCGGGCGGCTCGGGGGTAAACGGGTGTCCTCAGGGTGATTCAGCATGCCCGGAGGGTACGCATCAGCGGCGACCGTAGATCAGAATGAGTCCCACCTGGACGAGACCCCAGGGAGCCGTCGCCACAGCCCACGACGGCAGGCTGGACTTATCGGTTCGGCTGGGCTACGAACGAGGAACTGACGCCATTCGGGGCCAGACCGCCCGATTGGGGGGGACACACCGTGGCAGACGCATGGCTGCCGGGAGTCGGCCGCATGCCGGTAAGACGGGACGGTGGAGCGTTGCGGGGAGGTGCTCCCCGTGTCGTCTGGTTCAGCAGCGAATCCGACCCCCGCGTCTTCTCGGCCCGCTCCGTGGCCGCCGATCTCGTCCGGGAGGAGACCCCGGCACACCTGGTTTGGAACCCGTGCTCCGGCGAGATCGTCCAGCTGATCCCGATCACCCGCGCGGGCGGGGTGCTCGGCGAGCCCGTCCGGCACGAGGGCCGCGCGTGCGTCCAGGTGATGGTGGTGGGCCATGCCCGCGATCCGTTCACCGGCACGCTGCTGGCCGGGCTGGAGGTGATCATGGCGTGGCTGGACGCCTGGGGCATCGGCCGGCGCTGGCCCGCCGGCCCGCCGCTGCCCCCTCCGCAGTCGTACAACTCCGGCCGCACCCGCCGCGACTGGGCGCGCGGCGGCCACTTCGGCGCCTCGCAGGTCCCCGGCCCGTACCGGCTCGATCCCGGCGGCATCGACATCCGGCGGATCACCGGTCCCGCCACCCCGGTCACCGCGATCCCGAGGCAGCGTCCGATCCCCGCCCAGGGCACCGTCCCCGCGCAGAACCCCGCCGCACGGAATCCTGCGCCGGGCCCCGATCCCGTACCGGCACAGGGTCCCGCCCCAGTGGAGGAGAAGCCTCGCCCGATCGCGGCTCAGGACCCCTCCGGCCCGGACTCTCCGCGGGACACGCCTCATTCCGTACCCCCGGACCCGCTCCCGCTGCCCGCCGAGGAACCGGCCGCCGCGGTCGTCGTGGGAGCCAACCCCAACGGCGGCACCAGGATCCCCGTCCCCGTTCCGCTACCCCGTACGGCCGAGCCTGTGGGGGCGGCGACAGCCGACTCCCTCAGCAACGGCACCAAGCGACCGTCTCCCTTGGCGACGTCCGCCCCGCCTACGCCGCCCCAGCCCGCCCAACCGTTTCCCGAACCAGCTCGCATGCGCTCCTGAGTGCCCCCAAGCTCTCCGCCGCGCCGTAACCGATCACCAGCCCCGAGACGCGCGGCGTACCGGTGTGATGCCGTTCGAGGGTGTCCAGCAGCACTCCGCGCTGCGCGGCCACCCGTACGGCGCGTTCGGTCACCGGGCCCGGCACCTCGACCACAAGGTGCAGCCCGGCCGTGTCCCCTAGCAAAGGGAGCCCGTCGAGAGCCTGGGCCACCGTCGCGCGGCGCCGGGCATACTCACCGCGCATGCGCCGTATGTACCGGTCCAGATCCCCGCGCTCGAGCATGATGCGTAGGGCCTCCTGTGGGACGACGGCCGTACGGTCGTTGAGCGTCTCTCTGCGTGCCGCGATGGCCTCCACCAGGTCCGGACGGGCCACCAGCCAGCCGACGCCCACGTCCGCGGTCAGGATCTTCGAGGTGGTGCCGAGATAGACCACGACGTCCGGATCGAGACCGTACAGAGCGGGCAACGGCGCGACGTCGTACCGGAACTCCCCGTCGTAGTCGTCCTCGGCGATCAGCGCACCGGCACGCCTCGCCCAAGAGAGCAGAGCCTGCCGGCGCGGTACGGGCAGTACGCCTCCGAGCGGGTACTGGTGGGACGGCGTCGTATAGACGAGCCGTAGGTCGTCGGGGAGCCCGTCCACGATGAGCCCGTGCTCGTCCACTGGGCACGGCACCAGTTCCAGACCACGCGCCTCCAGAACCGACCGTGCCTTGCCGTAGCCCGGTTCTTCAACGCCCACCCGATCCCCATGGCGCAGGACGGTCGCGGCCAGCAGATCGAGCCCGTTCGTCGCTCCTCTTGTGACGAGGAGCCTTTCCGTAGGGCAGACCACACCGCGGCTACGCCGTACATAGTCCGACAGTTGCTCACGCAGCCCGGGAAGCCCGCGAGGGTCGGGACGCATGGCCGGAGGCACCGTCGCGGCCAGCCGCCACGCACGGCGCCACGCGGGCGTGTCCAGGCGCCCGATGAACGGAACGCCAGGCCGCAGGTCGATCACCCCTGGCTCGACGTCCGTGTGCGGCTTGACGGTGCCGCCGGCGCCACCCGTGTCCGGCGAGGGAACGATGTCCGTGACGTAGGTCCCCGAACCGTGCCGGCCCTCCAGCCAGCCCTCCGCGTACAGCTGCTCGAACGCCTCCGTCACGACCGTACGGCTGACCCCGAGGGACACGGCCAGCGTCCGGCTGGAGGGCAGCCGCTCCCCCGCCACGAGCCGTCCCTCCCGCATCGCGGCACGCAACTGCCCGGCGAGCTGCTCGGACATCGGCTCGCCATGCCGGACGACCGTGAACGGGAAATCGAAGGACGCGCGCAAGTGGTCTCCGCTTATTGACGCCGAGTGGCTCTACAGACCAGGCCACTTGCTCCCTAGCGTAGAACCCATGAACAGCACGCCCCTATCCTCGACCCCCCGGACCCGCCTCGGCCGTTCCAAGGACCGCGCCCGAACGGACCGTTCCGCGCTCTACGAGGTCCTGGACGCCGGCCGGATCTGCCACCTCGGCGTCGTCGTCGACGGCTCGCCGATGGTCATCCCCACCGGGTACGGGCGTTCCGGCGACACCCTCTACCTGCACGGCTCCAGCGGGGCCAGTAGCCTCCTCGCGGGCTCCGGCCAGGAGATCTGCGTCACCGTCACGCACTTCGACGGCATCGTGATCGCCCGTTCGGTGTTCCACCACTCGGTCAACTACCGGAGCGCCGTCATCTACGGAATCCCGCAGCCTCTCGCCGGCGAAGAGAAGCTGGCAGGACTCGAGGCCATCACCGAACGGCTCGCCCCCGGCCAATGGAGCACCGCCCGTCTCCCCACCCAGAAGGAACTGGCGGCCACGACCGTACTGGGCCTGTCCCTAGAGGAAGCCTCCGTGAAGGTCAGGCAGGGCCCCCCGAACGACGACGACGAGGACTACGCCCTGGACGTATGGGCCGGCGTCCTCCCCGTACAGCAGACCTTCGGAACCCCCGTACCGGACCCGCGCCTGCGCCCGGGCATCCCCGTCCCGCCGCACCTGGAAGCTGGATGACCCGCCCGCACGCACATGGTCGTAGGGTTGACCCATGAACGAGCGGCTGGTCTGGATCGACTGCGAAATGACGGGACTCGACCTGCGCAACGACGCGCTGATCGAGATAGCGGCGCTGGTGACCGACAGCGAGCTCAACATCCTCGACGCGGGCATCGATCTGGTGATCAAGCCGCCGGAGGAGTCGCTGACCCAGATGACCGGCATCGTCCGGGACATGCACACCACCTCCGGCCTCCTGGACGTCCTCGCCGGCGGCATCACCCTCGCCGAGGCCGAGGAGACCGTCCTCAAGTACATCCGCACACACGTCAAGGACGCCAAGAAGGCCCCCCTGTGCGGCAACTCGATCGCCACGGACCGCTCGTTCCTGGCCCGCGACATGCCCGCACTGGACTCCCACCTGCACTACCGCATGGTGGACGTCTCCAGCATCAAGGAACTGGCCCGCCGCTGGTACCCGCGGGTCTACTTCGCCAGCCCGGAGAAGAAGGGCGGCCACCGCGCCCTGGCCGACATCACCGAGAGCATCCAGGAACTGCGCTACTACCGCGCCGCCCTCTTCGTCCCCCAGCCCGGCCCCGACTCCGAGACGGCCCGCGCCGTGGCCGCCAAGGTGGCCGAAAACCGGTAACCAACCACCCCCGGGGAACCGCTACACTTCTTGAAGCCGGGATCACATCCCGGCCACGGTGGGTGTAGCTCAGTTGGTAGAGCACCAGGTTGTGGTCCTGGATGCCGCGGGTTCAAGTCCCGTCACTCACCCCGAATGTCAGGGCCCGGACGATCGTCCGGGCCCTTTCGCATGGAACGATCTCTCCCGGGCAGACCCTCACGCACCGTCACCAGAGGGGAACCCGATGAAGATCGGCTACAAGCTCTTCGCCGAGGCGTACGACCCCAAGGAGATCGTCCGCCAGGCCCAGCGTGCCGAGGCGGCCGGCTTCGACTTCGTCGAGATCAGCGACCACTACCACCCCTGGCTCTACAGCCACGGGCACAGCGGTTTCGCCTGGTCGATGCTCGCCGCCATCGCCGCCCAGACCTCGAAGATCGAACTCGCCACCGGCGTGACCTGCCCGTTCGTCCGCTACCACCCGGCGATCATCGCCCAGGCCGCCGCCACCACCGCGATCCTGTCCGACGGCCGCTTCATCCTCGGCATCGGCTCCGGCGAGCGCCTCAACGAACACGTCGTCGGCGGCGGCTGGCCCTCGGTCACCGTCCGGCACGAGATGCTGCGCGAGTCCCTGGAGATCATCCGCCTGCTGTGGACCGGCGGCTACCACTCGTACGAGGGCAAGCACCTGGACCTGGACGACGCCCGCGTCTTCGACCTCCCCGACGCTCCCCCGCCCATCATCGTGGCCGCCTCCGGCGACCGTTCCGCCCGCATCGCCGCCGAACACGGCGACGGCCTCTTCGCCACCGACCCCGACGCATCGGTCGTACAGAAGTACGGAGAGACCGGCGGCACCGGCCCCCGCTACTGCGAGGTCCCCTTGGCGTACGCCAAAGACGAGAAGACCGCCGCCGAGTCGGCCCACAACCTCATGCGCTTCTCCCTGCCGGGCTGGAAGGTCATGGCCGAACTCCCCAACCCGATCAACTTCGAGGCCGCCACCGCCTCCGCCACCCAGGACGACATCCGCCGGAACATCTCCTGCGGCCCCGACCCCGACCAGCACGCCGAGTCCACCCGCCCGTTCACCGAAGCGGGCTTCGACCACCTCGCCCTGATGAACGCCGGACCCGACGTCGACGCCTTCTTCGACTTCTACGCGACCGAACTGGCCGGCCGCCTCATTGGCTCCTGATGATCGGCCGGTTATGCTCCGAACCCAACGAACAATGACACCCCACCGGAGACGGGATGAGTGTCGACGAAACGGCCCCCCTGCGCGTCCTCGTGGCGGTCACCGACCCCCACGCGCGCGCCGACGTCATCGCACGCCTCGCTGCCGACCCCCAACTGGACATCGTCGCCGAATCCGACGGCCCCGGCGCCCCCCTCCTCGCCGAACGCCTGCGTCCCGACATCGTCCTCCTCTGCACCACCACCGCCCACCACTCCGCCCCCCTGAGTCGCACGTCCCGCGTCTTCGTCCTCACCTCCGATCCCACCACCGTCCCCGACACCGCCTGCGGCCCCCTCCCCCCGGACTTCACCACCTGCGACCTCCTCCGCCACGTCCGCGACGCCAGCCGCGTCTCCCACGGCCTCTCCGCCCGCGAGGCCGAGGTCATGGACCTCATCGCCACCGGCCGCTCCAACGGCGAGATCGCCCGCCAGCTCTTCCTCAGCGAGAAGACCGTCAAGAACCACGTCAACCGCATCTACGCCAAGCTCGGCGTCACCTCCCGCGCCACCGCCATCGCCCTCTGGCGCGGCCTCATGAGCGTCCTCCCGGCCAGGGATTAACCGATTCGCACTAGGTCCGCAGGTCCTGCTAACCTTCTTCATGTCGCCAGGAGGGGCCACCACCCCCTCCCGCACCGACAGGCGCCGTTAGCTCAATTGGCAGAGCAGCGGACTCTTAATCCGCGGGTTCGGGGTTCAAGTCCCTGACGGCGCACCCCGTCTGACCTGGGCATTCGCAGCAACACAGCGAATGCCCAGCAGTCTTTATAGGGGCATTCGTCCCCCCGTGTTGCTCCATGTTCGCTCGCGGGTCCCAACCCAGACACGACGCGCCCGATAGGCGTCCCGGAACGGCGCCCGATCGTCGGCGCAGTGACCTGGCCAACACTGTTTCTCCCGCGACGCCGGTCCTTCTCCGGTTGATTGTCAGCGCGACGCAACTCCATGCGCCGACTGGCACTATGACCACCCGAGAGGGCGAACCGAGCCTGCTTGCGCGCTACGGCGCTTCTCGGCGAGGGCACTCCAGGAAGCCGGTCGCCGGCAAAGGGGATGAATGACCAACAAGATCATCAAGGACAAGGTGCTTTGCTACATCGTCCGCGACGGGCGGCTCCTGGTCCTGCGGCACATCGACCGCAGCTACGAAGAGGTCGGCATCCAGATACCGGCCGGCAGCATCAAGCAGAACGAGACGCCCGAAGAGGCCGCCCTCCGCGAAGCTCGCGAGGAGACCGGCCTCCCCCAGTTCGAGATCGTTCAGAAGCTGGGCGAGACCACCTACGACATCAGCCCCTACCGCTTCGAGATCCAGCGGCGCCACGTCTTCCACCTGAAGACCACCCAACCGACCCCCGAACGCTGGACCAGCCAGGAACTCCACGACGGAGAACAAGACCCCACGGACTTCGAGTGCTTCTGGATTCCGCTGGAAGCCGGACACGTACTCCAGTCGGGACAAGGCGCACTGCTCGGCGCCCTCTACACCTGACCCCGGCGCCGTCGCTCCACCGCCGCACACCGGCCGCTCCGTGACCACCCCAGCCGTTCAGGGGGCGCTGTTCTCCAGCTTCTCCAACGAGACGGATGGGTTGGCACGGGCCGCGCGGTCCTCCTGAGAGGAACGTCCGCGAAGGACAGAATGCTCCGCGGACACAGCCCGTGTGCTGCGAACCGCCAGCACCCCGACCGTCACGATCAGGACCAGCAACCCGCCGATGCTTGCGGCTTGCTTGGGGCCCAGCATGCCGGCGAGAGGGCCCGCGGTAAGGACGGCGGCGGGGGTGAGGGCGAAGGCTCCGAGGACGGTCCAGCTGTTGACGCGGGCCAGGACCTGGGGTGGGAAGGTGTGCTGGATGGTGGTCCACCACAGGACGGCGTAGATGGTCTGGCAGATGCCGGGCAGCAGCATCGCCGCCGCCAGGACCGGCCAGGGCGTTCCTGCGCCCATCAGCAGCATCGGGACCGCTGCGGTGGCGGGCAGCAGCGCGCAGGCCAGGACCGGACGTGCAGGGCGCCAGCGGGCGGCGATGACGGCGCCGAGCAGGGCACCGGCGGCTTCGGTGGCGGTGATGATGCCCCAGGCTTTGGAGCCGCCGTGGCCGTGTTCGGTGTAGAGCGGGCCGATGACGGCGTTGAACGAGGCGACCGCGACCAGGACCGCGGTGAACTGAAGGGTGAGCACCCACACCCACCGATGTGCGGTGAACTCACGCCATCCCGCGCACAGTTCCTTCAGCACTCCAGAAGCCTCCGCCCGCCAGATCGGTGTGCGGAGACGAGTCAGGAGCAGGGCGGCGATGAGGCTGGCGGCGGCCTCGATGGCGGGGGTATTCGCTCACGAGTTACAAGCTCCCCTCTTCGAGGGAGGACAGGCTGCTAGTCCAGCGGGGGCGGCGGAACCTGGGAGTTCCGCCGCCCTCACGGCACATGATCTGCTAGTTCCCCAGGATGACGCTCATCGGTTCAGGATGAACGGGACGGAGTGCATTTGAGGGTTGTGCCTTCCCAGCGGCAGGTCTGCTGGTAGCCGGAGCGGAACGGTGCGCCGACCCAGGGGTAGCGGTCGTCTGGACGCTTGCTGGGCATGGAAGCGGTGAAGTTCGCGGCGTCATCAATGCTTCCGCTACCGGTGTACTTGGCGCGCAACGGATACGGGTAGGACGGACGGGTGCGGACGGTCTGGTCGCCGTTCTTCTTGCTGGCGATGACCTTCTGTGGCGCGGAGTCCTTCTCAACCCAGTCGTACATCGGAGTGAAGAGGTCGAAGGTGTTGGGGCCGTGGCCTCCGAGGCAGTGGTAGACGCCCGGGAACATGAACATCCGCGCGAAGCGCTGGGTGGCCTGTTCTCCGCCCATCCGCTTGGTGACCGCGTTGTAGTAGGCCAGGCTGCTCTGGGCCGGAATGGCGGGGTCGGACCAGCCGTGCCAGATGATCAGCTTGCCACCGCGGTCGCGGAAGCGGGTCAGGTCGGGATCGGTGGAGTCGTAGATTCCGCTCATGCGTCGGAGTTCGTTGAAGGTTCGCCGGTCGAAGCGGTGGTCCTGGAGAGTGAACGAGGCCGGTGGGTTGTTCCAGGATGCGAAGTACTTGAGGTAGTTCAGTCCGAGGGCTTCGAGGCCACCCGTCTGGCCGGGAGGTGCGATCACATAGCCCAGCCATGCCGGTTCGGTTCCCTTGGGCAGGCCTGATGGGAAGAGTCGCCGACCCTTGTCGTCGACCGGTCCCTGGTAGATCTTCCTGACCACGTCTACCTGCGCGGCGGTGAAGCAGTTCGGCTGCTCAGAAGCGGCGCAGCGCAGTTCTCCGGGGTCAAAAGAACAGTCGCGCGGATCGCCGATCAGCCCGTCCTTGAGCCCGTCGGTGGTGTCGCAGGCGGCCATCACCTTCTCCTGCAGGAGCGGGAGCTTGCCGGGGCCGAGGATCTGCTTGCCGCTGCGGTCGGTGTTGACGGTGGCGATCCAGGGGAAGAACTCGCCGGCCAGCGCGGTGAGGTTGTTGCCGGGGGCGCCTGCGATGATGCCGTCGAAGTCGTCGGGGTAGCGCTGCGCCTCCATCAGGGCCTGCCGGCCGCCGTTGGAGCATCCGGCGAAGTAGGAGTGCTGCGCGGGTTGCCCGTAGTACGCCTTGATGACGGCCTTGGCCGCCAGCGCGGTGACGTGTTCGGAGCGGTAGCCCATGTCGATCCGTAGTTGCGGTCCGGAATGGGCCCACAACCCGTCTCGGGAATCGGTGCCGATGTGGCCGCCGTTGCTGGCTCCGATGACGACGCGCCCATCGTCGGGGGGTGCGCATCCACCGGGCAGGAAGTGGTTCGGGTCGTCGGGGGCGGCGAATCCGCAGAAGCCGCCGCAGCCGAGTTGCACATAGCGGCCGGTCCAGCCCTGAGCCGGCAGCCGCAACTCGAACTGGACCTGCGGAGAGACGTAGCCCTTGACCTGGCAGTAGGCGGGCTTCTGGGCGGTCGCGGCCACCGGTGTGACGCTCAATATCTGGGTGGGCGCGTCCCGCAGTCCGCTGAGATCGAGCTTGCCGAGTTGCTGGCAGGTGACGGCTGGGGCGGCTTCGGCCTGGGTGCTGGCTCTGGCCGGTGTCTCACCGGAGAGCGTCTGTGCGGCTCCTGCGACCAGGGACAGGACCAGAACGCCGTACAAGAAGAGGACAGCTCGCCTACGTACTAGGTGGTCTGTTGGTTTCATCGCGTGTCGTCCTTCCGGCGGGGGGCAGCGGATGGGGCTCCGCTGTGCTCGGAACTCTGGTGAGGACGATGGCAGCGGTGCCCGCCCCGCGTGGCCGTCAGGCTCGCGGGGCGACTCGGCGCCTGTCTAGTTGACCTGGCGGCGCTGGCCGGCCCAGTACGGTGCGCGGAGCGACTTCTTGTCGATCTTTCCGGACGGGTTGGTGGGGAGTACGTCCGTGAAGTCGATGCTCTTGGGTGCCCAGACGCTGCCCTTGTGCTGCTTGACCACGTCGATGAGCGCCTCTGCGGAAACGTCGGACCCGGGCTTGGTCACGACGACCGCCTTGACGGCTTCGCCCCATCGCGGGTCGGGGACACCGATGACCGCGCACTGGGCGACCGCCGGATGGGTGATGAGCAGGTCCTCGATCTGCCGCGGGAAGACATTGAAGCCACCGGTGACGATCATGTCCTTCTGGCGGTCGATGATGAAGACGAATCCCGCTGCGTCGACATATCCGATGTCGCCTGAGCGCACCCAGCCGTCCTGCATCGTCTCGGCGTCCCGGCTTGCGTCGACGTAGCCGACCATCTGCCCTGGCTGCGCGGCACAGATCTCCCCCGGCTCCCCCGGCGGCAGGACGTGGCCCGCCGCATCGCGGATGGTGAGGTCGACGTGGTACATCGGCCGGCCGGCCGAGGCCAGGCGCTCGATCCACTCGGGTGAGTCGAGGCGATGGTCCTCTTTGCGCAGGCAGGTCATGTAGCCCGGCTCGGTCCCGGCGTAGGTCTGTACGAAGATAGGCCCGAAGGTCTCCAGCGCGCGGCGCAGGCCGTCAGGAGCCATGGGAGAGCCGGCGTAGACGACCGTCCGGAGGGTCGACAGGTCGACCTTGTCGCGGCGTGGGTGGTCCAGCAGCATGTACACGATCGTGGGGACGACGGCGGTGGCGGTCACGCCTTCGCCTTCGATGGTGTCCAGCAGCAGGTCCAGGTCGAAGCCCGGAAGGATGACGTTGGTGCCTCCTCGCATGAAGGTGGGCATCACGAAGGTCTGGCTGAAGTGGGTGAGGGGCGCGGCGTGGGCGAAGACCTCGCCCGGCCGGATGTCGCCGATCTCCAGTCCCGCCGTCACGGCATAGTGCGACCAGGTCGCATGAGTTTGCAGTACGCCCTTCGGCACCCCTGTCGTACCGGAGGTGAATCCGACGAAGGCCAGGTCGTCCACGTGCGGTTCGATGGCCGGAGTGCTCGCCGACTCCCGCTGGAGCGTTGCGTCATAGTCCAGCGCGCCGGGAAGGGGGTCACCGGCTGAGAGCCGGATGACGTGCTGGAGTCCCGGTAGCCGGTCCCGGATCTGCGCGACCGCCTCATCGAAGGCTTCGTGGTAGATGAGCGTCGAGGCTTGGACATCGTCCAGGTAGTAGTGGAAGTCCTCGGCCGAGGCCCGGGTGGGCATCTGGGTGATCGCCGCGCCCGCCTTCCAGATCCCGCACATCGTGGGGATGAACTCCAGGCAGTTCGGCATCAGCAGCCCGACACGGTCGCCTTTGCCGACCTCGAGGCGTACGAGCGCGTTGCCGACCCGGTTCGCCCAGTCGTGCATCTCGGTGTAGGTCAGGCGTCGTTCGCCGTCGACCAGCGCGGTCCTGTCGGCGTAGTACGAACAGGCCCGGTCAAAGATTCTTGGCAGCGTTCCCCACATGGGTCTACCTCCCTGGTTCGGCGAAGATGGCCGATTCCTTCAGTGCGGTGGCGGTCGCCTGTCGTGCCTGCTCGTACTCCCGGCGGGTCCGGTGTACGAGCTCGTCGACGGTGACGACCTCCGTGATCCCCGAGACGCTGTGGCCGGCGCTCCACACGTTCCGCCGGCTGAGGAGACGGCTCTGCGCGAACCCGGCCGGGGCGGAGGCAGCGGCGTCTTCGAGCGCGGATTCGAGCCACCCGTTGAGGAAGTTCGCGGGCAGTCCGCTCAGCGCCGTCGAGAGCGTGACGTCGTCCAACGTGGACTCGACCAGGGCGGCGCGGAAGGCGTCGTCGGCGAGGCTCTCGGCGGTCGCGATGAACTTGGTCCCCATGTAGGCAAGGTCGGCGCCCAGGACCTGGGCTGCCCACAGTGCCGCGCCATCGGACACTCCCCCGGCGAGCACGAGTGGTCCGTCGAAGCATTCGCGGACGGCTCGTACGAACGACAGCGGGTTGGCCCAGCCCGTCTGTCCGCCTGCTCCGGCCGTGAGCAGGACCAGGCCATCGACGCCCGCCTCGATCGCCCGCTCGACATGGCGCAGGCTCGCGACATCGGCGAAGACCTGACATCCGGCCTCATGCAGTGGTCCGAGCACGGGAACCGGGGAGCCCACGCTCGTGATGACCAGCGGTGTTCCATGCCGGATGAGGCAGGCGACGTCCTCTTGAAGGCGTTCGTTCGATCGGTGCACGACGAGGTTGGCGGCGAACGGAGCCGCCTCCGGCCCCTCGTCCTGGATTCCGGCGGTGATCTGGGTGAGCCAGAGGTCGAGTTCGGTGACCGAGCGGGCATTGTGTGTCGGGAACGATCCGATCACACCGGCGCTGCAGGCCGCGGTCACCAGATCCGGTCCCGACACATCCGTCATCGGCGCCGCCACAAGTGGCAGCGCCACCCGGTCAAGCGGTGAGGACAGGGCCACGGCCCCTCCCGAGGTGAAGTTCCAGTGTTGCATCTGGCAGTTGAAACATTCGGTTGTGGTGCGGTGTTGGTGGCGTAAGTAAATATGGATTAACCTCACGTTGGCAAGAGCAAGCCGTGCTTCAGCCCTACGGAGGTTCTTGATGGACCAAGTCGTCCGGATCGCGGGCGTCGGGATTACCCCCTTCGCCAAACCCAGTGCCAGCGACAGCTACGACGTTCTGGCCGAACGGGCCGTACGGGCGGCGCTGGCGGACGCTGGCCTGGACTACGAGCAGATCCAGCAGGCCTATGCCGGATACGTCTACGGCGACTCGACCTGCGGGCAGGCCGCGCTGTACCGCCTTGGCCAGACCGGCATCCCCATCATCAACGTCAACAACAACTGCTCCACCGGCTCCTCTGCGCTGTGGCTGGCCCGCCAAGCGGTCGCGAGCGGGGCGATCGACTGCGCGCTGGCCGTGGGGTTCGAGCAGATGCGGCCTGGAGCGCTCGCCAACGCGTGGAACGATCGGCCTGGCCCGCTGGAACGCGCGTCGGCGACGATGGCGCGGATCCAAGGGCCGGACGACCTGGCTCCGGTCGCGGCGCAGTACTTCGGCGGAGCCGGCAAGGCCTACGCCGACGCCTACGGCACCGCCCCCGAGACCTTCGCCAAGATCTCCGTCAAGGCGCGCCGCCATGCCGCTCACAATCCCAACGCGGTGTTCCGTACGGCGCTCAGCGAGGAAGAGGTCCTCGCCTCACCGCACATCTACGGGCCGCTGACCCGCCTACAGTGCTGCCCACCCACATGCGGGGCCGCAGCCGCCGTCGTCTGCAGCCCCGCGTTCGCCCAGCGGAACGGCCTGCGCGCCACCGTCGCCATCCGGGCCCAAGCGCTCACCACCGACACGTCGAGCTCCTTCGACGACGGCGACATGATGAAGCTCGTCGGCTACGACATGAGCAAGGCCGCCGCGAACCGCGTCTACGCCGACAGTGGCGTGGATCCCGAGGACATCGATGTCGTGGAGCTGCACGACTGCTTCACCACCAACGAGCTCATCAGCTACGAAGCACTGGGCCTCACCCCAGAGGGCACCGCCGAGAAGTTCATCCTGGACGGCGACAACACCTACGGCGGGAAGGTCGTGACCAACCCTTCGGGCGGCCTGCTGTCCAAGGGGCACCCCCTAGGAGCCACCGGGCTGGCGCAATGCGCCGAGTTGGTGTGGCAACTTCGCGGCCAGGCCGACGGCCGCCAGGTCGAGGGCGCACGGCTGGCCCTCCAACACAATCTCGGGCTCGGTGGCGCATGCGTCGTCACCCTCTACGAGCGGACGGCCTGAGATGACCGCCAGTCCAAACGCCGTGGGGCTGCACACTCCTCCCTCAACGGTCCTGGTGGAACGGGGACGCCTACGCCTGTTCGCCAAGGCGATCGGCGAGTCCGGTCCCGTCTACACCGACGTGGAAGCAGCCCACCAAGCCGGTCACCGCGACCTGCTCGTTCCCCCGACCTTCCTGTTCTGCCTGGAGATGGACCGGCCCGACCCCTTCGCCTTCCTGAAGGAGGTCGGCATCGACCTGAACAACGTGCTCCACGGCGAACAGAGCTTCACCTATCACGCCATGTCCTTCGCCGGCGATGAGCTGACCTTCGAGTCCCACATCTCCGACGACCGTGAACGCAAGGGCCGGACGCTGCGGTTCCTGACCCGCCGAACACGGGTCACCCGGGCGGACGAACCGATCGCCGACCTCAGCAACGTCATCGTCGTACGTCAGCCGGAGGCCGGAACGTGACCCTCTCCACCGACCTGCACGTCGGCTTCGAGTTGCCACCGTTGCCCCTGCCCCGGATCGACCGGACCGCGCTGGCGCTGTACGCGGGAGCCTCCGGAGATCACAACCCGATCCACATCGACATCGACGCCGCTCGCGCCGCCGGGAACGACGATGTGTTCGCCCAGGGAATGCTTTCCATGGCCTACCTGGGCCGCCTTCTGACCTCCTGGGTTCCCCAGGACCGCATCCGCTCCTACCAGGTCCGGTTCACGGCCATAACTCCCATCCACGCGAAACCGCTCTGCACCGGCCAGGTCGTCTCGACCGAGGAGGCCGATGGACAGCGGCAGGCCCAACTCGAACTGCGGGTGACCTTGGCGGACGGCACCGTCACGTTGCAAGGCCAAGCCCTCATCTCACTTGCATGACCTCGGAGAGGACTCCCAATGGGAACGCTCGACGGCAAGATCGCCATGGTCTCCGGCTCCGGACGCGGCATCGGCCGCGCCATCGCCCTCAAGCTCGCTGAGCAGGGCGCGCGGCTCGTCATCAACGACCTCGACCCCGAGCCCGCCGAGGAGACACTGACCACCATCAAGGCGATGGGAGGCGAGGCCGTCACCTGTATCGGAAGCGTCACCGACACCGACTTCGCCGACCGGTTCGTCGCCACCGCCGTCGACAACTACGGCGGCGTGGACATCGTGATCAACAACGCCGGATACACCTGGGACACCGTCATCCAGAAGATGACCGATGAGCAGTGGGACGCGATACTCGACGTCCATCTCAAGGCACCGTTCAGGATCCTGCGCGCAGTCCAGCCGGTCATCAGCGCCAGCGCCAAGGCCGAGCGCGCCGAGGGCCGCACGGTCCACCGCAAGATCGTCAACATCTCCTCGATCGCCGGTCTCGGAGGCAACGCCGGGCAGGCCAACTACAGTGCGGCCAAGGCCGGGATCGTCGGCCTGACCAAGACGCTGGCCAAGGAGTGGGGCCGCTACGGCGTCAACGTCAACGCGATCGCCTACGGCCTCATCCGAACCCGCCTCACAGAGGCGGCGGCCAGGGCCGACGCGACCATCGACGTTCAGGGCCGCGAGATCAAGGTCGGCGTCAACCCCGACCTCCTCACCGCAATGGAACGCATGATCCCCCTGGGCCGGGCAGGCACGCCGGAAGAAGCCGCCGGCGCGGTCTACCTGCTCTGCCTCCCCGAATCCGACTACATCAGCGGGCAGGTCGTCGTGTGCGGCGGCGGCTACTCCTGAAACAGACCTAACATTCCAGCGTGATCTCGGCCGAGGAGAAGAACATGAACGCGCGGGCGACCACCCAACCGGCCCGAGGCCGGCGCCCCCGCGATCGCAAGGAGCAGATCGTCCTGGCCGCCGCCGGTCTCTTCCATCGTTCCGGCTATCACAACGTGACGATGGAAGAGATCGCCGGCGCGGTCGGCATCACCGCCGGAGCCCTGTACCGGCACTTCCGCAACAAGCAGGAGCTGCTCGCCCGTGCGGTCGACGACGGTCTGCTGGCCTTCGAGCTCGCCGTCGAACAAACGCGTCCGGGGGACATCGAAGCCCTGGTCGACACGATGGCGACCGTGACCCTGGACCGCCGTGACCTGGGTGTCCTCTGGCAGCGCGAATCACGCAACCTTCCCGAGGCCGACCGGATCCAACTGCGCAACCGGTTCCGCACCGTCGCCGCCAAGACCACGGCGATCGTCCAGACGGCTCGCCCCGACCTACCCCCCGCAGACGCCGACCTGCTGACCTGGGCTCTCTTCTCCGTCTTCGCCAGCCCGTCACACCACACGGTGCAACTCCCCCGCCCCCGCTTCCAGATCCTGCTCCGGCAACTTGGAACCGCGGTCATCCAAACCCGCCTCCCCACCTCCGAGCAGCCGGAGGCGTCTCCCACACCGCAGGTCCCCAGTGGGCTTCCACGCGCCTCGCGCCGGGAATCTCTCCTGGACGCGGCTGCCCGCCTGTTCAACGAGCGCGGCTACCAGGCCGTCAGCATGGAGGACATCGGCACCGCCGCCGGAATCAGCAGCGCCGGGATATACAAACACGTCACCGCCAAGTCCGAACTCCTGGTGGCTGCTCTGACCCGAGCCGCCGACGCCCTGCAACTGGACACCTCCCAGGCCTTCGCCACAGCGTCCACCGCAGACCAGGTCCTCGAGCTACTCCTCAGCTCCTACATCGACCTGACACTGGCCTCCAGCCACCTCACCGGCGCGCTGATCACCGAGATCATCCACTTGCCCGACGCACAGCGCCACACCATCCGCCGCCTCCAGCACGACTACGTGACCGAGTGGGTGCAGCTGCTCAACAGCAAGGCCCCCGGCCTCGCCGAACCCGAGGCTCGCGTGATCGTCCAGGCCGTTCTCGCCATAGCCAACGACACCGCCCGCATC
The DNA here is from genome assembly GCF_044326315.1 of Actinomadura sp. 9N407. Lineage (NCBI taxonomy): Bacteria > Bacillati > Actinomycetota > Actinomycetes > Streptosporangiales > Thermomonosporaceae > Actinomadura > Actinomadura sp. 9N407. The sequence continues at coordinate 312,831 of NZ_JBIRAW010000006.1, forward strand.
GACCATCTACGTCAGCGGCCTCAACTCAGCCAGGACCTCATCACCCTGGGCCAGACCCTCATGTCGCTACCGCCGCACGAAACGCCTGAAGTGCCCACCTGAAGTATTTACGACCGCACCCACGCATGGGGTGCCGGCACGGCCGCTGGACGGGCTGCTGGCCAGAGGAAGAACAGGAACCTATATCATCATTTCGCGAAGTGACGATGTTTTGCTCTGCAGCTACGGCTGACCGCTTGGCCAGCCCGTCATTCCGACGATGTGAGGAGCAAACCGTGGTCCAGCACCAGGTTCCAGAGGGCGAAACCGAGCTTGCCCAGTGGGTGGAGCACCAGCGCAGCACGCACGCGGCTTGGATGGCCGCGGTCCCTACTGCCCCCGTGGAGCAGGTCACCAACCTGACGGTGGCCGGGCGGGCAGCCCGGCTGTATCGGCCAAGCGGCGTGGGACGGCCGCCGGTGCTGCTGTACCTGCACGGTGGCGGCTGGGTCATGGGCGACATCGACTGCTACGACGGGGTGGCCCGGGCGCTCGCGGTTGCGAGCGGAGCGGCGGTGGTGTCGCTGGAGTACCGGCGGCCTCCCGAGCATCCACACCCGGCCGCTCTGCACGACACCGTGGACGCGGTCGGCTGGCTTGCCGAGCACGGCGCCGAACTGGACGTGGACAACGAGCGGATCGGAATGGTCGGCGATAGCGCCGGCGGGCAACTGGCAGCCGCGGCCGCGCTGCGCCTGGCCACCACCGGAGGTCCACGCGTTGCCGTGCTGGCGCTGATCTATCCGGCGCTGGACTTGCACGACCAACCGTCCTATCCAGACCTGCTGACCCGCGTGGCGGACTTGTATCTGGGTGACCATGACCGCGGCGACCCCGAAGTGTCGCCGCTGCTGGCCGCCGACCTTTCCGGCCTGCCTCCAACAGTCATCGCCCTGCCGGAGCACGACCCGCTGCGCACTCAGGGCGAGCGCTTCGCCGCGCGGCTGGAGACGGCCGGGGCGCCATTGACACTTCTCGCCGGCACCGGCCTGCAGCATGGCTTCCTCGGCCAACTCGGCACCGTACCTGAGGCCGCCGCCTTCATGACTCGCATCGGCCACCATGTCCGGACCGCGCTGCACGCCACCCACCAGGGGATCGCGCCTACTGAGCCCAATTTGTGAACACTACGGGCGACGTCGGCGTCCGGAGGCTAGATCGTGTGCCTGTGCTTCCGAGTTCCTCCTGCGATCAAGCGGGCGGGCAGCAGGTGCGCAGGTAGGTCTGCAGTTCGGTCAGGCTCTGCTCCACCCTCGGGCTGTCGACGCGGTAGTGGACATGCTTGCCGTCCTTGCGGGAGATGAGCAGGCCGCCGCGCCGCAGCAGGGCCAGTTGCTGGGAGGCGGTCGACTGGGCGATGCCGAGCCGTTCGGCCACGGCCCCGACGGTCAGTTCGATCCCGCCCGCGAAGAGCGACCATCCCCACCTAAACTCAAAGAGCCTCGTAGCGATCTACCTGCCTTCGTAATGCATGGAGGAATCTGAGCATGTCCTTCCAGACACCGCGCAGCGTCGAGGAGATGCTCACCGCGATCCACCGGCACGAGTACCTCATGCCTGCCATCCAGCGGGAGTTCGTGTGGAGCACCGCTCAGATCGTCAAGCTCTTCGACAGCCTCATGCGTGGCTACCCGGTCGGTTCTTTCCTGCTCTGGGATGTCAAGCCTGAGACGGCGCAGTCCTACACGTTCTATAGGTTCCTTACGCACTTCCATGAGCGCGACAACCCGTACGCCGACAAGGCAACAGTGCTTGCGGGCACCGGGACGACCGCCGTCCTTGACGGTCAGCAACGCCTGACGTCGCTCAACATCGCCCTCTACGGCAGCATCGCCGAGAAGAAGAAGTACGCGTGGTGGAACAGCCCGGACGCGTTCCCGGTCAAGAAGCTCTATTTGAACCTCGTCGAGGGGCCCAAGGACGAAGAGCTCGGCCTCAAGTACGATCTGCGGTTCCTCACCGACAAGGAGGCGGCGGCCGAGCAGGACGCGGAGGACAAGTGGTACCGCGTCGGCGCCGCGCTTGATCTTCCCAACGCGGGCCCGGCGATCATGAAGGAGTTGGAGCAGCGGCGGATCGCGAACTCCGGCGACGCGTTCCAGCGGCTCTATGACCTGTACGAAGCGGTCCGAGTCCTCAAGCCCATGAACTACTTCCTCGTCACCGACCAGGACCCCGACAAGGTTCTGGAGATCTTCGTCCGGGTCAACAGCGGCGGCACCACGCTGTCCTACTCCGACCTGCTGCTGTCCATGGCGACCAACCAGTGGAAGGAACGCGACGCCCGCGAGGAGGTCCGCTCCCTCGTGCGCGACCTCAACAGCAACGCGGGGCGCCAGTTCTCCTTCTCCAAGGACGTCGTCCTCAAGACGGCCCTGACCATCGCCGGCGTCGACGTTCGCTTCAAGGTCACCAACTTCACGCAGGCGAACATGGCCAAGGTGGAGGCAGCGTGGCCGCAGATCGAGGGTGCGCTCCTGCGGGCGGCGACGTTGCTTCAACAGTTCGGCTACAACGAACGCAACCTCACGGCCAACAGCGTCATCGTTCCGATCGCCCACTACCTCCACCTGCGGGGGGCAGGCGACGGCTATCTCGACTCCAGTGGCGACGCCGCTGACCGGCTCGCGCTACAGGGCTGGGTCACCCGCTCGCTCATCAAACGGGGCGTGTGGGGCTCCGGTCTCGATACCACTCTCCTCCGGATCCGGGACGTACTCAGCGCCAACACCGGCCGCTTCCCGGTCGCCGAGGTGGAAGCAGCGATGGCCGCAGTCGGCAAGAGCCTGTCGTTCGATGCTGCGGAGATCGATGAACTGCTGAACCTCAAGTACGCCGGGCAGCGGACCTTCCCCGTCCTGTCCGTACTCTATCCAGGGTTGGATCTCAGCAAGAAGTTCCACGAGGACCACATCTTTCCGAGATCACGCTTCACCCAAAAGAAGCTCGCCGCGGCCGGCGTCCCCGTAGCGCAGATCGACGCCTACCTGCAGACGGTCAATCTCCTGCCCAACTTGCAACTCCTTCCCGGCACCGTGAACATCGAGAAGCAGGCCGCGCTACCTGCCGACTGGATCAGTTCCGACACCGTGTTCCCGCTCGCGGAGAAACGCGAGACCTACCTCAAGGAGAACGACCTCGACGGAGTCCCGCTCGACCTCACCGACTATCTCCTCTTCTTCGAGGTGCGCAAGAAGAGGATGAGGAACCGCCTCCTCAAGGCCCTCGGAGCAACGACGGCCCCAGAGGCCGCCAGAGAGTGAAACGCGGCAACGACGAAACCGTCGGCCAGCGGGTTCGACGGCGCTGGTAAGCAGGCTCCGTGACCTTTGCACAGGCTGCCTCGACAGGTGAGCACGTGGCCTGCACCTTGAATATTGGTTCATGCGGTCGGACCTGTGGCTATGCGGCGTGGCGATACTCGCTGAACAAGCCTGTAACGACAGGTTTTCGGCGGACGCTCAGGTCCATGGCCAGGTTGCTGGCCTGCTATGCCGCCGACGCTCCGATCGGGTGCACCACCACGCCGCCCAAGTGGAGTCTGCGGTTTCGGCGCTCATGAACACCAGCACGTACAGCCGTTTGAGCAGTACCGTCTCCCCAACCACGAAGTCGCACACAGTGATCGCGTGAGCCTGGGCGGTGAGGAACTGCCGCCACGTCGGGCCGGGCACGCAGGAGAGCGGGATCTATGCCGGCGGTGTGCCGGATCTCCCATACGGCGAGACGCGGCGATCGTGTACCCAAGCCAGGCGAGTGGCCGAAGTCCGTAAAGATCTCTGCCCACTGGCGACGGTGAACCAGCAGCCACAGCAGCATCCGCGGCCGCTGGAAGTGAAAGCCCTGCCCCACATCCGCGATTCGCCTATGCTGATTCGCTGTGAACACGTAGTTTATTGGGGGCCGCAGGTCCCCACCGCGCCGACTGGCGGCAGCAGGACGAGCGGGCAGCGGGATCGTGTCACCTGGATGAACAGGTCTTCCAGCAGCACGCGCTGGCAGTCCAGCAAGGCGGGTTGCGCCGTGGTGCGCCCGGCACCAGGGGTGAGCCCCCGCCCGAGACCGGCCATGCGCGCCAGAATGGGCGCGTCGTCCACCAGGTGGTCGCCATCGGTGAGCGCGCCGATCGCGGCGAGAAGGGCCCGCGCGATCGGGGCGAGGTCCGACTGGGTGGGCGTCGGGTCGCTTCCCGGCGCCCGGGGGTCCGTCCGCTCCAGGACGCTGCGCGCGAAGTCGTGCACGGCCCCAGGGGATCGCACCTCACGCGGATCGGCGTGCACGTCGCCGGATAGCGGCGACAGCAGTCGCCGTAGCCGTTCCCACGTGCCCGGCTTGGCCCATCTGTCCTGCCTACCGAGCCAGAGGGAGGCGAGCGGTTCCACGTGCATGGAGCGTTCGGCGTACTGGCCGAGGCGGTGGACAAGCCGCACCGCGTCCCGCGCCGACGCCTCGTCCCGGGCGCCGCGCGCGTCCAGGAGCAGGCATGCGGCTAAGGCGGGGGCAAAGTCGATCTCGCCATCAGACGGGGCCGCGCCAAGGATGTCATCGCCGTGCTCGTCCCACCAGTTGTCCAGTGCTTCATGGGCCGTGGTGTCGAGGAGCCGTTCTCGGGGATCTCCAATCGGCCCCAGTACCGCCTCGACGATTGCAGTCACCCGCGTGTCCGCCGTCTCCGCCGTAACAGGCAGGACTGCATCCGCCGGCGGCGTGCGGTCGCGGACGAAGCGCCTGAGCTCCGGCGGGATCTCGGCGCGGCTGTCGTGGACAGGGTTCCAGCGGGCCAGCCGCCGCATCGCCCGCACCGTGTCGAAGGGCAGGTCGGCGATGATGCGGCGCCGTCCCAGCGGCACGACCTGCACATCGGGCGTTTCACCGGGAAGGCACCGGGAGACCTCGGCCAGCAGCGAGGCGCCCGGCAACTCCTCGGCGCCGGAGAGGCGGACGAGGAGCTCACTGAGATGAATCCGGCACAGCCCCTGGTGCCCGGCAGCGCTGCCGGCGCCGGGTCCGCAGTGATCGACGCGCACCGTGCTGCCGAGCGACAACCCCGCGAACATGCGCCGGGTGCCCGTTGCCTGGTTCAGCGAGACAGTCTCGTCCGCGCGCACGGCGACGCGGAGCCGCCGGCCGGTCAGGTGGGCCTCCATCTCCGCTTCGGACAGTCCGGTCCACGCGGCCTGCGCAGCCGGGAGCCAGCGGTGGGCGGAGGTGTCCTCTTCCTGGCACACCATTCCGATCTCACCGCCTGCGGCAAGCAGGGACCGGCGCGGGATCACCGTGATATCGCCGTCCCGGTCCTTGGCCGCGGGACGGCCGGCGCGAAGCCGTCCGCGCTCGTCGGCGTGCATCCAGACCCAGTCATCCTGCTCCCAGGCCGTGCCAGCCAGGTCGGAGGGGACGCCGGGAAGCAGGACGCCTGGGTCGGCGGCGAGCAGAGACCCGCCAGCGGCGAGGATCAGCCGCATGCCTGCGCCCGTCTTGAGCCCGCCAAGGAAACACGCCCACACCAAGCTTCCGCGCGGCACCCGGCCCATGGGCTGCCGCCGCCGCGACACCGTGATCCGGACGGTACCCTCTGGGGCCTGTGCCGTCTCCTCGACGGTAACGGCCAGTGCGCCCCCGAACAGCCCCAGCAGCTCACGGCTGCGCTCCCGGTCGGTGATGGCTTCAAGGAGCCAGCGGTCAGGCCAGCAGACGTCGAGCCGATCGGCGGCCTCCGCGAATACGAGACGCGCCTCCGGTAGGCCGTGAACGATCAGGTCACCGTCCCGGAGGCCGATCAGGACCACGTCATCGCGGACCGGGGGCGAGGCGGCGCCGGTCAGTTCATTGTCGCCGTTCAGCCAGACAGCGGTGCCGGGTGGGAAGGCATCCTGGAGGTCCGGGCCGGCCGGGTAGGCCAACTCGAACCGGCCCACCCCCAGGCGGAGCGCTCCGGACTCGGCGGACGCCTCCCTGACAGGCAGCAGCACGCGACGCCGCGTTCCGTCGATGTCGAATGAGCCGCGTGGCCCGGGAAGCCACCGCTCCAGCCGGATCGACGGAACGGACCGCGGATCGGCCGGGGCGGCGCTCAGCAGCACCCGGTCGCCGGGGCTGAACCGGTTCCACCGCAGATCGCTGACCGACCTGCCGTCGGCATCGTGGAGGATCTCGCCGGTGAGTTCGGCGAGATGCCCCGGGCGCAGTTCGAGCCAGAGGCCGCGGGCGCCGTGGGCGCCGTGGGAGACCGCAGCGACGGTATAGGTTCGCCGACCGTCCTGCGCCGCAACGATGTCGTCGATGAGGTGGTCGGTCGGGAAGCCGAAGCGGAACAGGTCCGCATGCGCATGGCGGAGGGTGGGTGCACCCTTCTGGTAGGAGGCGAACACGACCTCGTCGGCGCCGCGTGGCCCGACCAGCGACGTGTCGCTCAGCCGGACCCCGGCCCGGGATGCCGTGTCCCGCACCCAGTGGCCGGTGGTGGCGTCGCTGTAGCGGAACGTCCCCCGGGCGCAGTCAGTGGCGATTGTCGCCACACCGACGTCCGCGAAGCTCAGCCGGGCCCAGGCGATGCCCATGGGCGCGGGCTCAGCGGTAGCCGAACCGGGGGCGCGCGGTTCCGTCCCGGCCAAAGGCACCAAGGTGGCGTGCGGCGCGGCGCGGTCGGCCTCGATCCGGCCAGCGAGCGGCGGCCGACTCTCCGGCGGGACGGTGACGCGCTTGCCGGTCCGGCGTACCACCGCCGTCTTCGGATGCGGAACCCTCAGCAGGGACCGGCTGACCTGGGACGGCGCGATGATCTCCACTCCGGGAAGCCCGGCAGCCGTGAAGTGCGGGCTATTGTTCCTGGTCTGCCGGTCCCGGCGGACGACATAGTCGAAGGCTCCGTCCCGCAGCAGGGGGCTCTTGGGTAGGACGACCACGGGCCGGCTGCGGCCGTTCTCGGGGATATACCCGAGGTCGGACGGGATCGCCAGCTCCGCAGTGACCTTCCTGTGCTGCCCCAGGACGAGCCGGACGACGGCGCCGGCGTGGGCGTCCGAGGAGAGGCGGACGTCCTCTAGGTCGAACAGCACGCCCGGCCGGACCTCGACGATCCGCTTCCTGTCGTCGTTGCTCACGACCGTCGCCAGGCAGCTTGCGTGCTGGGACTCCAGCACACCCACCAGGTTGCGCAGGGAGCGGGGTTCGGACCGCTTTGTCTCCCCGCCCCACCTTCGTACCTTGCCCTCGGGTGCCTGGGTCAGGGTAACGAGCATGATCTGGGCGTCCGCGGGCTCGCCCGCCTTCTGCAGCTCGTGCAGTTTTACCAGCAGATCGTCGCGGTGCGAGTAGTACCGGCGGGTGACGACGACCTTCAGCCGTCCATCTAGCTGGGCGTTCGCGCTGATCGGCAGGAACTCCATCGCGACGTCGTTGCCGTCGCGCGTGGGCCAGGTGCGGCCGGACAGCAGGAACAGCCGGTCCCCCTTCTGGAGCCCCGGCTCTCCCGGCCGACCGGGAACCGCGGGGATGTAGGCGAATGCCAGGCCCCGGCCCTGATCGGCAGGTTCTTTCCCGGACAACCCCTTGTCGAGCCGACCGAGAATGCGGAGGGTGCGGGACGGCCCGGGCCCGAGTTCGGCCAGCAGGCGTTCCCTGCTCTCCGGGTCCAGTTGGGCGGAGACCGGCAAGTCACGGGCGTGATGGGAACTTGTGCCGCTCGCCGGCTCCCGCGTGCCGGTGAGGACGTTGCGGATCTCGACGGTCCCTGCGTCGGGGTCGGCCGTAACCTCCAACTCGTGCACCACAAGCCGCCGCGCCTCGGCGTAGAGCCGCTGCGGCAGGCCCGGCAGCACATCCGTGCTTCGCACGACCATCTCCAGCCCGCCCCGGTCCTCCCGCAGAACCGCGCCGCGGACAGTGTCACCGTGGAACAGTTCGAGCCGCCTGCCGTCCCGGGTGTTGCGTCGCAGTCGCTCGTCCGGCACCTCGACCCGCCAGCCGTGCCCCCACTCGAAGGTATGGACGGGGACGTCCGCCTCGTCGGCCTCCATGCCCACGTAGCGGAACCTGGGCGGCATCCGGTAGTAGTCGTCCCGCCTGCCGGGGACCCTCGCACCTAGTTCGCCGAGAAACTCCCGCAGGGGCAGCGGCGGCGCGGCGCGGCAGGACGCACGGTAGCCGTCCCCGTCCGGCACGAGAAGGGCGCGCACCCGCTCAGTCGGATAGGTGTCAGCCTCGTCATCCCGGGATATCCACTGGCGGTCCTCGCCGACCCTGGGAACAAGACGGTCATAGCGTCCGTCCGGCAGCCGCGCGGCCGATCCGAGACGCAGGCCGCCCGGTTCGATCGCGCCTGTTATGAGCAGGTCACCGCGCGCTTCCCAGCGTAGGAACCGGTCGACCTCGTTCTGTGGGGAGGAGTCCGTGGAGCTAGGACGGAGCCGCAGTTCGCAGGCGAACTCGCGCTCCACTTCGATCCAGCCACGCGTAGCCTCGCTGATCCTGAGCAGGACCCCGCGCAGAGACGGCATCTGCTCATCGGTGTCGTAGGCCGGGGTGAATCCCTGCAGGACGCGTCGCTCGCCTCCCGACTCGGCGACGGCCGCCATCCCCTGCCGGTCCTTATGCCGTCCCGGGCCGAAGGGCTTCCCCTGCGGTTCCACTCTGAAGCCCGCGAGCCACCGGTCGAAGCGGTTCCGATCGGCCGTGGCCGCACGCCGGTAGGCGAGGCGAGGCTCGTACCGATCCTGGACGATCTCGTACCCATCGATCTCGTGGCCGACGATGTCCCGCACGCTCTCGCGTATCTCCTCCGGGGCGACCAGCCGGTACCAGGCCCGGATCCTGATCATCCGGTTGGCGGCCTCGAACGTCCAGCCGTCCGAGCCGCGCCTCGCGGTCAGCAGGTCTCCGATGCCGGGACCGGTCGGCGCCACCGAGAAGGCGGAGTCGGCCACCTCGCCGTAGCGGACCCGGCCGTCGATCTCCAACCAGACCCCCCAGATGACCCGGGCCTGCCCGCCCTGCCGGGTGTGCAGGCGCCGGACGACGGCGCCTTCCAGCGTCCGCAGGTGCGCCGGGACACCGGGCTCACCCGCCGCCGCGCCGCCCGACCGCTCCAGCGCCGCGTCGAGTTCATCCGGGTTCAGCGGCGTCGCCCTCCGCCTCGGCATCGTGCGGTTGTAGACCCGCAACACCCGCGCACGCCGGCCTTGGACACCCGGAACGCCATGGCCCTGGCCCACCGGCCGGAGCGTCAGCGACTGGGTCTCCGCCTGGAGCACGAGCCCGTCGGGCCCTCGCACCGTGGACAACCCGGCCGGGGAGAGCCTGATCAGCCCTTCCAGGACGAGTTCGTCGTCGCGCTTGATGTCGCGCAGCCACCTCAGCCGCCTGGGGGACGGGTCGTCATGGTCGGCGAGGCCATGCGCGATAAGGGGAACGCCGCGGACCTGCCCCCGTCGGCGTTCGTACTCGTTCCAGGACGTCACCTCGAAGAACAGGCCCGTCTCCCCCGTGTCAAGCGGCAGCCCATCGATCGGGATCCGCTGCGGGAACCCCGCAGGCGCCTCGACCGTGGCGACCCACCCGTCCTGTGTCCGCTCCGCGACCTGCTCCATCAGGTGAAACAGGTTGCCCCACCGGAGGTTGCGGTCGTCAACGGGCGGGGCGTCCCGTTCGTCGCGGCCCAGGGCGTCGGGCAAGACGAGCAGCCCCGTGTCCGTGTCGACGCCAGTGAGCAAGGTCAACCCCACGGGGTCTGTGGCGAGGAACTCTTCCAGCCGACTCGCGTCGGACCAATCGGCCGCCGAGAGCAGATACGTGTGACCGGGCGCAGTGACCATCCGTCGGCCCTCTGCCTCGCCGGTGTCCTCGGCGTCGCGACCGGCGTAGGTGAGCCGTATGAGGCCGTCTCCGGGTCGGGTGGCCAGAAGCTCGGTCAGCCCGCGCTCCACGGGCACCCAGCCAGCGAGTTTCCCGTCGTAACGCGCTGGTACCGCCGTGACCTCACCGGCCGGTCCGCCGAAGCAGCGGGAGAGGTCGGGGTCCCACAGCGTTCGGATCGCGGTCGCCCTCTCATCGTCACCGGCGGGGTAAACGTCCTCCCCATCGATCTGGACACGCAGCCAGGGGAATTGCGGCACTGTGGTGACCGCTGCCGGGCGACGCTCGTCCGGCACGGGACGCGCAGGACGCAACTCCCGGAGAAGGTGCGCCTTCCAGGGATCGGCCGCATTGTCGCGGCCGAGCCGCACGGCGCGCAGTTCCCCCACCCGGGTGTCGGCGCCGACGTCGGCCGCGACCCTCAGCGGGCCGTCGAGCCCGACGTTCACCAGCAGATCGTCGCCACCGTGCGGCACCCCGCGTTCCACCCCGCAGATCACGCCGAGCGTGAGCATCGCGAGGTCACCGTCTCCGGCAGGACGGATGAACAGCGACGTGACCGGCTCCCCAAGCTTCCCGCGGCCGCTGGCGCGCTCGGGATCGACGGGCAGCGGATAGTGAATCCGCGCGTCACTGTGGCGGTCCAGCAGCACGGCCCGTCTCCAGCCCAGCCACTGCCGCACGGCCGCATCGGGCTCCGCGCCGAACGGGACGGCAACGGGCCGCACTAGGGGATCGCTGTGGACGTCGTGCCACAGCGTGATGAACGCCTCGCCCAGGGTCGCGTTGAGATGTGGCAGGCGGCGGCCCGCCGTATCCTTGACGAAACGAGAGAGCTCCCGATCGAGGTTCCGCGCGGAGGCACGCGACTGGACGCGGCCCAGCGGCCCGGACCGCTCGTTCCGGGGATCAGTGCGCCACCGGTGCCGGAAGGCGCCCCGCAGGAGCCGGTGCCGAAGGTCGTCGGCCATCGCGGCGGGAAGATCGGTGTCCCTCAGGCGTTCGAGGAGGAGCAGGATGTAGCGGGGAGCCCGCGAGCTGAACTCGGTGATCGCGTCGACCGCGACGGTGAGGGCCTGCCCGAGCAAGGGCTGCCGCTCTTCATCGAGGAACAGCGGCGGGGCCTGCTGCCCCGGGACCGGAACCCATTCGATCATCTGGCTGCGGACACCGCGGGAGAGTTCCTGCCGGTCGACCATCGCTTCGACCCGGTCGACGAAAGCGACGGCCCAGTCGCCGGCCGGATCGTCGGGCCCGGCCGCCTCCCTCAGCAATGCGCCGAGCCTGGTCACCAAGGCCATCGCGCGCGCGGCCTCGCGGTTGTCGCCCGCAGCCTCCGCCCCATCCGGCACGGCGAGCCACTGCGTCACCTCCGGCATAACGTCCCGCCACTGCTCTACCGTGTACGCGGGAGCGCACATGACGGCGTTGGCGTTCAGGACGACGGCTCTGTCCTTCCCCGCCGCCTTGTTCTTGGCGAACCTGTCGCGGATCTGCTCGCGGCGGGCGACCCAGTCCCAGGTCTCCCGGCGGCGCTCTTCGAACTCGCGCGGGTACATCTCCTGGAGCAGCGCCGCCGCGAACGGGGCCTCGTCCTTCGTATGCGTGTCCAGCGTGGCACTCACCACCCGCAGTGCTGGCGGCTCCCTGGACGGTGCCGTGAGCGGCTGCGTCGCCAGCCATCGCGCCGAGGTGCGGTCGGCTGGAATCGCCGTGCCGTAACCGGACCGAACCTCACCGATCCACCCCGCCGCGATGCCGATGGCGACGGAGTCGAACAACTGCCGCTCCTGAATCCCGGTCGATTCGTCCCGTGCGTCACGGTTCGGTCCCTTGTCCAGGAGAAACTCGGCCAGGGCCGCCGGATCGAACCGGCTGTAGGACCCTTTGCCAGCGTGGTCGAGGGCTTCCTGAACGTGCAGCAGTAGCCCGTGCAGATGCGGCGAGACCATGGTGTGCGTCACCAGGGTGGCGTCGAGGTCTTCGGCGTTCCCGAGCTTCTGGACCAGGAGGCGGAAACGGTGGTCCAGAAGGGTGTCTTTGCCGTGCATGAGCAGCGCCATCAGATGAGCGTCCGGCCGGGCCCCCGTCGGGGTGAGCCGCAGTAGCCGGACCGACAGCATCGCCGCCGCACAGAGCCTGATCAGCGGAATCGGGTCGCGGAGACCAGGGAACAGGCTTTTACGCTGGAACTCGCTCGGTCGGACGGTGCCGAACGACAGGTCGCCGGACCGGCGGTAGGTCCACGGCGAGCAGATCGCCGCGCCGACTTCGGGCGCCGTCTCGGAGACCACTCCCCGGAGGTGGACGATCTCGTACCGGGGGCGCCGCCACGCAGGGCGCGGCCCCTTACGCTTCTTGACGTTCGACTCGCGTCCCTGGAACAGCTCCTTCTGATCTTGGGTGCGCAGCCAGAGCAGGTTCGCCAGATGCTCGTGGGCGTGATCTTTCATCTCGGGCACGACGACGGTCAACACCGGAGGCTCCGCGCCGAACGGACCTTCGTCGGCCTCCGGCGGCGGGCCCCACCAGCGCTGGAGCCGCCTTGCGCAGTCGGCAGGATCCTCGTCCGCCGCCAGCTCCCAGACCGTGAGCTGCCACAGCACCGAGGAGAGCACCGGTGGCGCGCCCGCGGCACCGCCCAGCCGCTGGTACACATTCTGCCGCATGTCCGGCAGACGCGGATGGGCGGCCGGGGCCGGAATCCGGTCGCCGGTGACGGCGGCAGCCTCCAGCTCGTCCAGCAGCCGCGCACGGGCGGCGTCGTCCTGTTCCCGGCGGCGGAAGATGGCACGGGCGTAGCACGCCATGAGGTCGGGTTCCATGTCGGTAACGCCCACGCCAGGGGCTGTGAGCCCCTCGTGCGCGTCGCGGTCCCCGGCGCGGGTGGCCGCCTCGACAGCCAGCAGCAGCGCCTGCCGCCCATACTCGCCTCGGAGCGCGCGCGCAAACCACGGCGGCTGCTGCTCACCGGTAAAACCGGCGCGCACCGAGGCCGGATCGCGCTTGCTCAGCACGCTCAGTATCGTCAGCAGAATCGTCGGGACCGCGAAATCGCCGAGGTCGAGATAAGGGACGGCGGCTGGCGGCGACGGCCGGGTCCGGCCCAGCACCGTCTGGGCCTGGTGCGCGATGTCGGCGGCCGGTTCCCCCGTGGACGGGCGCTCCACGATCCGGCGCAGCAACTCGTAGAGGCGGGCACGCGTCGCCCGGTGGCTGACACAGGTGTCGAGCAATTCTGTGCAGCAGTCGAGCACGGCTCGAGTGCGCCGTTCCGTGGGACGCCGGTGCTGTACCGCCAAAACCAGCGGCAGAGCATGCAGCAGCCGCCACTGCCCCATCTCGGTCAGCATCGTGACGGCCTCGGTGAGGACCTCGTCGTCCTCGGGATCATCGGAGGCCAGCCCGTGGCGAAGCGTGGTGACCACATCAAGGTAGATGGCGGTCTGCTTCGGCGGAAGCTGAAGGGTGGTGCAGAAGTACCAGTCACTCAGCATGTGTTGCCTTTGCTACAGGGGATCGACCACTACAGCGGCGGGTTCAGTTCAGTATCCGAGCGGCGCGGGCCGGTAGGCCGCGCGCAGTTGGGGGAGCCACGCTTCGTATCCATGGTCGGGACGCCGCACGAGGAGCAGGCCCGTGATCGAGGCCAGCGGTGGGCCTAGTTCGTGCAGCCAGAAGACGATGTCGGGCGTGAGCCTGCTGCGGGCGAGCAGGGCCCAGCACCCGGGCATTCGCGCCGCGTCGCGAGGCAGCCGCGCGGGGGCGAACTCGGGACGAACACCCGCCCGCCACGCCACGGCGACCACCTCCGGCCTGGAGCGACACATGAACTCCAAGTGGGAACAGGAGGCCGCAGAGTCGTCCCTCAGGAAGGCGGCGACTGCCTTCACCTGTTCCGACGTGCCGCGCTCCAACAGCGACCACACCACGCGCCAGCCCAGGTCCTCGCGCCTGCGCAAGGCGGCCAGCGCAACGGCGTCGGCATCCTCTCCGGTCAGATCCGCCGCGCGGACAGCCCGCCCGGCATCGACCAGGTCGTCGATGAGGCGATCGAGTCGGGAGTCGACGTCCACCGAGGGGACCGCCGCCGCCAGCACGTCAGGGGTATACGGCAGCTGCCGGGCCAGCGCCAGGGAACGGCGGACGTCGTCCCCCGGACTGCCGCTGACCTGGACCACCGTGGCCGCCGCGGGACGCAGCACATGAATGCCTATGAGGTGCTCAGCGATCCTCTCCTCCTCGCCCTCGGCGGCGAACCAGGTCACGACGAAGCCGAGCCCGGCCCCGTCCGAATCAGCGTCGAGGCATCCCCGCCACCCCTCACGGTTCTGGACAAGCCGGTACAGCGCGTCGATCCCGGCGGCCGGGGCGGCGAACCCGTCGACGCGGAACCAGCCGCGCCGGGGAAGGTCACGGCGGCCCGCGTCGAATGCCCCCTGCCGGACGACCTCCTCGGCCTGGTCGAGCCGGGCGGCGAGATCGGCGCCGTCACCCGCGGCGAAGATTCCCCGGATCGGGCCCCGGTCGAGCCCCCACAGCACGTCCGGGTTCACGAGACCGCGGGGGTCACGTCCCCTCGCGGTTCTGTCCGCAGGCCCCTCACCGGTGATCCGGGGCGGCACGCGGTGGGCGAGCCTGCTCGAAACCGCCCGGGGCGCGCGGACGAAGGGGTCGTTGCCGGCCCGCGAGCAGTGCACCACGATAAGACCCGCCTGGTCGCCCATCTCCCGGCATCCCTCCCCCGCGGCCTCATCCACCGCCGCCCCGTAGGCGAGGTTCCGAAAGAAGGCGGGCGCGAAGCGCAAGCTCGCGCCACTGGTGATCTCGCCCTGCGCCGAGACGACCCAGGGCACACCGGCCGCGGCCAGTTCCTCGGCGTAGGCGCGATGGTCCCCGATCCGCGCGGCACGGTCCCCGTCCACGGTCGCGGTGTGACAGGCCATCAGCACGGCGACGCCGACACCGGCCTCAAGAAGGAGGTCCGCCAGGTCCTCAGCGGCCAACCACTCCGGTCGGCGGTCGCCGTTCCGGTCGTCACCGGCCAGCACGAGTCCGCCGGGGCCGTGGTGGCCCGTGAAGTAGAAACCGGCCGCCCCATCGGCCAGCGCGCCGCGCAGTTCGGGTTCGCTGACACCTTTGCGGCGCCTGGCCGGCCGGATCACCCGCGGCATCAACACGGTTCGGTGCAACTCGTCCCTGATGCCGTCCACGTCGCTGTACGGACCGAGGGTGAGCGGCGCGAGCTCCTTCCCGTCGAGCGAACCGCCGACACCGTACGCGGAGGCGATCACCACCGGGCCGTGTAGTTCGCGTGGTTCGCCGTCCGGGTCGTCCCCGGTCTCCACCTCGCGGACGAGGTGAACGCTGGCGTGCCGGGCGAGTTCGACGGGCACGCCAGCGAATCCGGTGCCGTCCCACTGTTCGAGAAAGCCCAGTTCCCAAGGAACTGCGCGGATCCGTGAGTGCGCGTCACCTGCAGGCACGTCCAGCCGGAGCCGCAGCGGCCGCCTGAACTTCCGGTACTCCTCGGTCAGCAGCCGCCGGACCTCGGGCGCCAGGAGTGCCGTGCTCAGGTCACGCCGGGCGGGCGCGGTCGGGGCCAGAGGCCGGTTCGTCCCCGCCTGTGCGAGGAGCGTCCGCACAGAGGACTCCCGCGGCAGATTGCTACCGACCGTGACGGTGCCGTGCGTGCTCTCGACGGTCACCGTTATACGACAGTCCCCGCCAGTCCCGTCACCGGCCTTGATGTGGGAAGCCATGCGGAGACTCATCCGGACATCCTGGTGCGATTCGATCCCGACCTCCCCACCCGCTTGGGCCACCATTACACCAAGTGACCCTTATTCACAATACGGCAGATTCGGACGATATCCAGGGAAGTCCAAGTCTTCACCTGGAAAGGCGATACGGTCCTGCACACTTGAGGTGTCGGGGTTAATGGGACGACCGCACGTACGCCGGAGGTGGTGGATGACAAGGCAAGACGAAGCCTGGCCGGCGCCCAGCTACGACAGCCCCTACGTCCGGGCCCTCGTGGAGAGTCTCAGTACGCTCCAGGCGCCGATCTCGCCCGAGTTGACTGTCCAATTGCGCGCCATATTGACCGATTCCGGCCTTGCTGGTCCGGATGCCGAGGACGCAATCTCGGATCTCGCCGAATCCGATGAACTCCTCCTGCGCCTATGGAGCGAAGCCCAGCAGGCCACACCCGGCGAACAACATGGCTGGAATACCATCGCCCCTGGTCAAGGCGGTAAGGACGGTGCGACCCACCGATGGATATGCCCGGTGTCAGGCTGTTCCACCGATGAGCCGGGGCTGGCTTGGGCGCCGACAACGAGTACCCACTGCACCAGGCATGAGCCGCCCGTCGCCCTGGAGCCGCATCCGATCTCGCCCGATGGGACCGCTGCGTGATCGACAGCCTCGGCAAACTGCTGCTGGACCCACTGACCGGACGCTGGAAGGGCGTCGCGATCGGCGGCAGCCTGCTCGTGTGGCTGGTGCTGGGGTCGATCGTCCTGTTCACCCAGGAGGCCGGGCCGACGCCGCGAACCTGGCCGGTCGACTGCCGTCGACGCCCAGGCCAGGACCGGCCACTGTGGTGCACGGTGACCGAGGGATCCAACCTGACGGTCACCATCGTCATCCTGGTCGTAGCCGCCGTGATCGGAACCGCTTTCATGTCGATGGCGCTGGCACCGCTGGTCTTGCGGCTCGCCCAGGCGGAAGGCTGGGCCCGCTGGCCACTCCTGCCGGCCCCGCTGAAGTGGTTGCACCGCGGGCTCGCAGCCAGGCGGCCCCGGGCCTACCCGACCGCTGTGTCTCCAGTGGGAGTCCAGCCGACCAGAGTGGCCAATCGATTCGCCGCCCTGGCAGAGCGGGTCGACCAGAAGTTCGGACTGGACATCGGGCTCGCCTGGGACGTTCTCGTCTGCGTCGTGCCACCCGAGGTTCGGGCCCAGTTCGTCGAGAAGTCCCAGATCGCGTTGCTGAACTGCCAACACGTACTGCTGTGCGTGATGGCGACCGCCGGATCCGTCCTGCTTCTCCCCCAGTGGGGCTGGCGCGCCGCTGCCCTGCTCGCGGGCGCCGTCATGTCGCTCGTAATGTGGCGGCGACTCTCCGCGACGATCGATGAATACTGCGACATGGTGATCACGACGCTGCTCCTGCACCACAGCGCGCTGTACAAGGCGCTTCGCCTAGCGCCGCCCGCTGCTGCCGACGACGCACGTCAGCGCGGTAGAAGCCTGGACAAGCTGATCAGAAGCTTTATCGCCTGAACGGGGGTGCCCGCCCTGGAGAAATCCCCCAGTAGGACGCCCAGGCGTGCCACCCGCACGGTGCCACCGTGCCGCCACGATCCGTCGTGGTGTCGTTGGCGAACTCGCATACCCTGCGCCGTCGTCAAGATGGCCAAGTGGCGCTTTTGAGAAGCTCATGCAGGTGCCGCCACGCATCCGGTTCCTTGCACTGCACCCGCCGTGTTACCAGAGAAGCAATTGAGGCCCTTGTTTCTCTTGGGACCGAACTCTCCCTTTTCTGCGGCGGAATCCGGTCACGGTTAGTGACATTCTGCTCGTTCTATGGACTATGAAAGGAGGAGTGCTCGGGAGGGTGCATGGCCGAAGCTGCCGCGAACCGTTCCATGTCAGTGCACGTCGCTGGGCCACCTTCGAGTTTTCCCGGAAAACTGGCCAAGGCCGTCTCCGCATTCGGCGCGGCAGTGCGGGAGCCTCTCTCAGCCGGACTCGGAGGAGAGGAGTACCAGATCCAGGCCCCGGTGGCCCAACTTGTTCGTGCCGCCGGAGACGCTCTCGGGCTGCGGGTGACCATCCATGCGGAAGTCTCCCTCCGTGGTCTGTCGGTGCGTCCCGACTTCGCTGTCGATCTGTCCGGAGGACGGGTCGGGCACATCGAGGTGAAGGCGCCGTCGAAGAGCCCCGACCCGAAGGACTGGCCGGCGCGTTCGCATGACCGCCTCCAGTGGCAGAAACTGAGCCTCCTGCCCAACGTCCTTCTGTGCACGGGGCAATGCTTCGTGCTCTACCGCGATGGCGTCCGCGTCGGGCCGATCGCCAGGCTGGAAGGAGCCCTCGATCGGGCGGGGCGTTCGCTGCGCCCTGCCGACGATGAACTCGCCCGGGTACTCTACGACTTCCTGACTTGGGCTCCCGACCCGCCCCAGGACCTGCGCACCCTGGTCCGGACGGCGGCCCGCCTGTGCCGCTACTTGCGCGAAGAGGTCCTGGAGGTACTCGAACACGAACGGCTAGTCGCCGACCGGCCGTTCACCACACTGGCGGACGAGTGGCGGAGCATTCTGTTCCCGAGAATGACCGAGCCCGCCGACTTCGCCGACTCCTACGCCCAGACGATCACATTCGCGCTCCTGTTGGCGCGTGCCGCCGGGGTTTCGTTCGATGGCCGCGATCTTTCGGCCATCGGGCGGCAGCTCGGAAAGCAGCACGCCCTGATCGGCAAAGCCCTCGGTGTACTCTCCGATCCGGTGGCCGCCGACAACCTCCTCGTAATCGAGACTCTCAGAAAAGTCCTCGGCGCGGTCGACTGGGATCATTTCGACAGTGCCGATATCAACACCCATGCACTCCTGTATGAATTCTTTCTGACTGAATACGACTCGAAACTCCGGCGCCTCAGCGGTTCCTACTACACGCCGGATCGCCTCGCCGACGCAATGGTGCGGTTCACCGACCTCGTCCTGAAGAAGAAACTGGATCGCCCTGACGGGTATGCGGCGGAAGACGTCATCGTGGTCGACCCAGCGATGGGAACGGGAACATTCCTCGTCGAGATCGTCAGAGCGGTGGTGAGGACCGTCCGAGACGTCCAAGGCGACGCGACAGAACAGCGCCTTCGCCACCTCTTCCAGAAGCGGCTAATCGGTTTTGAGCGCCAGGTCACCCCCTATGCCGTCGCCGAACTCCGGCTCCACGACCTCCTCCGCGAGTACGGCGCGGACGTCCCACCGCAGGAGATGCGCTTCCTCGCCGACACCTTCGATGACCCGGACAAGCAGGAGATCGCCTTCGGGCAGATGTACGCTGAACTGCAGAAACAGCGCGACGGCGCCAACAGGGTGAAGCGCGATCTCCCAGTGATGGCCGTCATCGGCAACCCGCCCTACCTCGACCGGGCGCACACACGCGACCCCGCCCCCTGGATCGAGGACAAGCGCGAACCTGGCAAGCCGGACAACATCGTCACCCGTCCGTCCCTGGATGAGTTCCGGCAGCGCAGCAGGCTCGACTACAAACTGGCCGCGACATGGGTCTTCTATTGGAGGTGGGCGATCTGGAAGGCCTTCGAGGCCCATCCGGACGAGCCCGCCGGACTGGTCGCCTTCATCACCCCGTCCTCCTACCTGTCCGGTGCCGCCTTCGCGGGCATGCGCAGCCACCTCCGCGAGGTCGCCGACGAGGGCTGGATCATCGACGTCTCACCAGAGGGCCACCAGCCGCCCGTGCCGACCCGGCTGTTCCCGAAAGTCCAGCAACCGCTGGCCATCGCCGTCTTCGTCAGGTACGCCGACGCCGACCCGGAAACGCCGGCCCAAGTCCGTTACCGCAACGTCGCCGGCCTCCAGGAGCAGAAACTCACAGCGTTGGATTCCCTGGAGCCGACCCCCGACGGCTGGGCTCTCTGCTCAGAGGAGTGGAGAGCTGAATTCCGCCCCACCTCCGGCACCGACTGGCACGCCGCCCCGTCGCTCGCCGACCTGCTGCCCTGGCAGACGCCCGGCACCAGAACGAAGCGGACATGGGTCATCGCTCCCGACGCCGAAGTGCTGGAGCAACGATGGACCGCACTTGTCAACAGCCGTCCGGAACAACGCGATGACCTGATGAAGGTGACCAAGGATCGCAACCCGGACACCACACCAGGGCCGATTCCACGGCAGCCGCATCCGGCTGCATCGCTCAGAGAGGAAGAGGCGCCGCATCCGAACGTGGTCCCCTTCGCTTACCGCAGTTTCGATCGGCAATACCTGATCCTTGATCCGAGAGTAATCGACCGCGCCAGCCCAGACTTGTGGCGGGTCGCCGGAGATGAGCAGGTCTATGCCAGTGAGCAGCACACCAATACCCTGCGCGAAGGCATCGCACTGACCTTCACTTCGTTCGTGCCGGACATGGACCACTTCCAGGGCCATCATGGCGGTCGTGTACTTCCCCTGTACCGGGACACCAAGCAGACAGCCAACGTAACGCCCGGCCTGGCGCGATACCTGTCCGACCTCTTTGAGAGCACGGTCGCCGACGAAGACGTATTCGCCTACATTGCCGCAGTCACAGCGCACTCCGGCTACACGCGACGCTTCCAAGAGCAACTCGTCAACCCGGGGCTACGCATCCCGCTCACCCGCGACAGGGCACTCTGGACACGTGCGGTCGAACTCGGCCGGACGGTCGTCTGGCTGCACACGCGCGGCACCCGCTTCGCTGATGAGAACAAGGGACGTCCCCTCCAAGCCCCTCGCCTCCCGATTGCGGAGAGCCCACGTATCGACCGCGCCATTCCCTACCCGACGGAACGCATGCCGGACAGCGTCGGATACGACGAGGAAACCCAGACGCTCCTCGTCGGAGGCGAAGGGCGGGTGGCTCCAGTCCCCGCATCCGTATGGGCGTACAACGTCGGCGGCATGCGCGTGGTGAACAAGTGGGTCGGGTACCGCCTACGTCATCCCAGGCGCCGGAAAGCCGCCTCGCAACTGGACTTGGTCAACGCGGAGCACTGGACCTACCAGTTCAACAACGACCTTCTCGACCTGTTGCATGTCCTCGGCCTCCTCGTGCGCCTCGAACCAGCACAGGACGCCCTTCTCGGCGAGATCTGCTCAGGTCCTCTGGCCACGGTCGCTGACCTCCGAGTCGCCACAGTGCTCCCCGTTCCCAACGTTGTCCGCGGCCCCATCAAACCCTCCGGTCGCGGAGGTCAAATGCTGTTGTAGGGCTCTGCCGATCCTGCGTCGCCGGCCTTGCGTGGCGATTCGCTGAGCCGCCTTCGCTCACTTGCGGCGCGAACCCGGCCGTCCATGTTCGCTCGTTGTTCACTCGCTGACACCGGCACCGGATGGCAGACGGCGACACAGGCGGGCACGCAAGTGGTGCTGGATGCGGACAAGGTGGTAGCGTTTGATAGTGAGAGCACTGATCTAATGCGAGAGCAGCGGATCTTAATCCACGGGTTCGGGGTTCAAGTCCCTGACGGCGCACCCCGTCTGAGCTGGGCATTCGCAGCAACACAGCGAATGCCCATCAGTCTTTTTGGGGGCATTCGTCTCCCCGTGTTGCGCCATGTTCGCTCGCGGGTCCCAACCCAGACACCGGGCCATCGTTCCTGCCCGTACTAATGGGGCGTTGGCGTGGGTCACACCATTGGCCAGGCGGCTCGTACTCATTCTCTTTCCGGTGCTCCACCGCCATGAGACAGGGCATGGACTCGGGGCTAGGGAATCAGGTTCACCGTCCTGGCGATGGTGACCGGGTGTGGTCCCTGGCCGTGCAGCCGTCCTTGAGAGCTTGTTGATCAGCGTACGCTGGCACTTCGCGTACAGGCGATTGCCCTCCGTCGGCCGACAGCGCGGATGCCTGTCGTGCCTGGACGAATCTGCGGTTGTCACAGCTCCCGCTGTACGCGCGAAGCCATCGCGAGCTGAGGAGCTGACCTAGTGCAGCAGATGTCCAAGGGCGCCAACGTCGACCTGTCCACCCTGACCACGGCGACGGGGCCGTTGACCGTGGCGTTGAGCTGGATCGATCCATCAGGTGAAGGCGAGGCCGATGTCTCGGTGCTCCTGCTCGGCGCCGATGGCAAGGTCGGCGGCGATGCCGACTTCGTCTTCTACAACCAGCCCGCCAGCGCCGACGAATCGGTGCGGCTGCTGGGCAAGACGCCGACCGGGTCCGGTAGCGAGGACCGCATCCTGGTCGACCTGGCCGCGCTGCGCCCTGGGGTGCAGCGGCTGGTGGTGGCGGCCAGCCGGTACGCGGGCGCGACGTTCGGGGCGCTGGACGAGCTGCGGCTGACGGTCTCCGACAGCACCGGTCAGGTGCTGCTGGCCTTCGACATCGAAGGCGCCGACACTGAGACCGCGTTCATCTTCGGAGAGCTGTACCGCCGAGGTGAGGGCTGGAAGTTCCGCGCCGTTGGCCAGGGCTACGAGTCCGGGCTCGCGGGCCTGGCCGCCGACTTCGGCATCAACGCCGACGACAGCGACGAGGAAGAAGCCACCCCGCCACCAGCCCAACCGGCCGACGCCTCCAGTACCGCCGACGCTTCCGGCACCGGCCAGCCGGAACCTCCCGCCGTTGCGGCTGCGAGCGCGCCCGCGCTCGAGGCGCCTGCCGAGTCCGTCGACCGGCCCAAGCGGGTGCGGACGGCGAAGAAGAAGGCGACCGTCGCCAAGGCGGTCAAGGTCAGTCTGGCCGAGCATCCCTCCTGGCAGCAGGCGCGGCTGTTCCCGGTCAACGGCCTGCGCAACGACCAGGAACGCGAAACGCGAGCGACCGCCACGCTGCTGGCGGTGATGGCGCAGGTCCCCGAGTTCGGGCGCCGCCTGACCGCCCGCTTCAACGCCCCGGCCGGCACCATCCAGAACTTCGCCGAAGCCTCGTTCAAGCACGGCGACACCAAGGTCCGGCCCGACGGCGTGCTGCGGGTGGCCAGGGCCGGCAGGATCTGGACCGCGCTGATCGAGACCAAGACCGGCGGCAACCCCCTCAAAGCCGACCAGGTCGAGGCCTACCTCGAAGTCGCCGCCCGGCACGGCTACGAAACCGTCATCACCCTGTCCAACGACCTGGCCCTGGACAACGAACACCCGCTCAAGGTCGACAAGAAACTGCTGCGCAAAGTCTCCCTGCGGCACCTGTCCTGGGCCGAGGTCGCCCACGAAGCCGACATGCTCTGCCACCACGACGGCGTCGCCAACCCCGTCCACGCCTGGCTACTGAGCGAACTGCTGCACTACCTGCGCCAAGACAACGCCGGCTGCCAGGGCTTCCGCGACATGGGCGCCGCCTGGGTCCCGGTCCGCAACGCCGTCACCACCAACACACTCCGGCTGGGCGACCGCCGCGCGATGCAGGTCGCCGAAAGCTGGGAGAAACTCATCCGGCAACTGTGCCTGCGCCTCAGCGGCCAGACCGGCCTGGCCATCGCTCCCGTACTGCGCAAACGACGCGACGGAGACGCTTCCGTACGCCGCCTGCAAACCGTCACCTCCCTCGTGGAGACCGGACGCATGAACGCCGAAATCCGCATCCCCAACACCGGCGGCCCGGTCCTCCTCGAAGCCGACCTGCGCACCGGCCAGATCGACACCACCGTGGAAATCCCCTCTGCGGACCGCGCACGCTCCCTCACCCGCGTCCAATGGCTCCTGCGGCAACTCAACGACGCCCCACCCGAACTCCGCATCGAAGCACTCACCCCGGGAAACCCCACCGGCCCCTGCGACCTGTTGAAAAACCTCATCGCCGAACCCGGCCTCCTCGTACCCGAAGACGGAAAGCAGGTCACCTCCTTCCGGCTGACCCTGGCCACTGGCATGGGGACAAAGCGAGGCACCGAGGAAACCGGCTTCGTCCGCAGCGTCGACACCGCCATGGACCGCCTCCACCAAGAAGTACTCCAACTCCTCAAACTCGACACCGCACCAACCACCGAGGCTCGACCGGCCAGCTGACCTCTACACCAACGAGGCACATGAGTCATCCTTGGCCGTGCTGTCCGGCCGTGAGACGTGGCCGCCGCGCGGCATGGGGTACTCGCTGGATCCGGCACGAATGCTCCGGACCGTCCATACGCCGACCGTCACGATCAGGACCAGCAACCCGCCGATGCTTGCGGCTTGCTTGGGGCCCAGCATGCCGGCGAGAGGGCCCGCGGTAAGGACGGCGGCGGGGGTGAGGGCGAAGGCTCCGAGGACGGTCCAGCTGTTGACGCGGGCCAGGACCTGGGGTGGGAAGGTGTGCTGGATGGTGGTCCACCACAGGACGGCGTAGATGGTCTGGCAGATGCCGGGCAGCAGCATCGCCGCCGCCAGGACCGGCCAGGGCGTTCCTGCGCCCATCAGCAGCATCGGGACCGCTGCGGTGGCGGGCAGCAGCGCGCAGGCCAGGACCGGACGTGCAGGGCGCCAGCGGGCGGCGATGACGGCGCCGAGCAGGGCACCGGCGGCTTCGGTGGCGGTGATGATGCCCCAGGCTTTGGAGCCGCCGTGGCCGTGTTCGGTGTAGAGCGGGCCGATGACGGCGTTGAACGAGGCGACCGCGACCAGGACCGCGGTGAACTGAAGGGTGAGCACCCACACCCACCGATGTGCGGTGAACTCACGCCATCCCGCGCACAGTTCCTTCAGCACTCCAGAAGCCTCCGCCCGCCAGATCGGTGTGCGGAGACGAGTCAGGAGCAGGGCGGCGATGAGGCTGGCGGCGGCCTCGATGGCGGCGGCCCATCCGGGGCCTGCGGCGGCGATGACGATGCCGGCGGTGGCCAGGCCGATGAGCAGGCCGGTGGCGTTGGACTGGTTGAGCAGCGCGTTGGCGGTCTGGCGCTGGGGCCGGGTGACCAGGTCGGCGACGATGCCGCGTTCGGCGGGCATGAACACCGCCCGCGCGGTCCCGGCCAGCAGCGCCAGCCCGCACAGCGTCCACAGCGACGCCTGCCCGGCCAGGAAACACACCGCCAGCGCCGCCCAGGCCACGGCAGCGAGGGTTTCAGCGCCCGCCAGAACGGTGTGACGGCGGAAGCGGTCACCGACCACGCCACCGGCCAAGACCAACAGGGCGGGAAGGGCTTTGCAGGCCACGACCAGGGACATGCCGCCGGGGCCGTGACCGAGGTGCATCGCGCCCCAGGCCAGCGCGAGTTGGCCGTAGCCGTCTCCGGTGCTTCCGACGACGCGGGCCACGAACAGCGGGGCGGTGGCCGGAGTCTTGATCATGCTGATCAGGGTGGGGTTGTCAGACACCGTCGGGACGGTAGAAGGCCGCCGGCCGGGGCCGCCGTAACGGCACGGTGAAATGGCGTTCCGCTATCAAGACCAGAGGACCTCTTGGTGGCTCCAGGTGGAACTCTTATGGTCGCCGCGCGAGGGTGGCCTGGATGCGGGTGGCGCGGTCGTGGCCCAGGTGAAGTTCCCGTTTGAGAGCGCGGAGGGACGGGAGTCGACCGTTGGACAGCAGGTCGGAGAACCGCTCCCGGGCGTGCTCGACCATGGGATCGGGCTGGTCCCGGTCTGCAGGAGCATGCAGACCGGCATCGGAAGCGCGCTCCCCAGCGTCTGTCTCCTGCCGATCGATTGCGCCTGGGGGCGGTTGGCCAGTTCGGTCGCGGAGGAGGCGGATCAGCAACTCGAAGGATCCGACTGCGACCAGTGCGGGCCGCCCCGCGACCACTGCTCCGACCAGGCCGTGCCCGGCGCCATGGGCGACGTTGGCGGCCAGCGTGGCTGCCACCCCGGTGGCCAGCAGGGTCCAGGCGTGCCGGGGTGCGGGGCGATGGCGGCGGGCGCAGTCCAGGAGCACCAGGGAGCAGGTCGCGATCAGCCCGTCCACGGTGAGCGGGAGCACGCGGGCGGCCAGTCCCGACTCTCCGTGCCGGGCGACCAGTTCGTAGGCGTGGGCGTAGCTGATCACGGCGGCGATCACGGTGACGGCGCAGACCGAGAGCGCCGCGCTCCAGCGGATCAGCCGATCAGGGATGGTCAAGGAGCGTCACCCTCCTGCACGGTCACGTGCTCCCGCGTATGGGAGCGGTAGCCAGGGTTGGGAAGTGCTGCGTCTCCGCGACCGGACCTGCGGTCGGTCACGGAGACGCAGCAACGTGCTCAGCCGGACTTCTTTTAGCGCGCCCTGTGCGTGGCAGCGGGCGCCGAGGGCGCGCGGAACCGGTGTCTGAGCGGTTCGCAGGCAGCGGCGGCGGATGAGCACATAGCGCTACCGACGAAGGGCCGGAAGGTCATGACGCCCTGTCCTCCGGCCCTATGTCCTGCTCTTCAACAGGTTGCATGGCCCGTCCCCGAACGGTAGGCAGCCGCGTCACGGAAGGTGGGCTTGGCTGGTGCTTGCGGCGTGGTGCGGCGTTGAGGATGACGGCGGCGGCGTCTTCGGCGGACTGGTGAGCCAGTTCGGGAAGCAGGCTGGTGTAGGTGTCGGCGGCGATGGTGATCGAGGACAGCCGCAGCGTTTCCTGAACGACCTTCATGTCGTACCCGGCCGACAGCAGGATCGAGGCGGCGCCGTGCCGTAGGTCGTGCAGCCGGATCGGCGGTAGCCCGGTCTCCATGCTGAGTTGCTCGAACTGCTCGGTGACGAAGGCCGGATGCAGCGGGTCACCGGTCTGGGTGGTGAAGACGTGACCGGTCTCCCTCCAGGCGTCCCCTGCGGCTAGGCGCTCGGTGTTCTGCCTGGTCTTGTGGGCGCGCAGCGCCTTCACGGTCTGCTTGTCGAGGGAGACCTGTCCTTCGCCGGCCTCGCTCTTGGGCTTGCCCTCCCGGGTCGAGCCACCGAGCTGAGTGATCTGCCACCGCACGTTCAGCACCCGCTTGTCCAGGTCGATGTCGACCCAGCGCAGCCCACAGGCCTCGCCGCGGCGCAGTCCGCGGAAGGCGATCAGGTGGTACAGGGCGTACAGCCGGTGAACTTGGGCGCGTTGAAGGAAGGTGTGGGTGAGTTCGGGCGTCCACACCATGACGCGGGACGGGCGCGGGGCGCCGATGTAGGCGGCGAGCCGGTTGTAGCGGGTGCCGTACCGTGTGTCGGCCTCCAGCTCGGCCAGCCGTCTCTTGCGGGCCTCCTTCTCCTGGATGTGGTCGCGGTACGTGCGTCGCCATTCGGCGATGCGCTCCTCGCTCCACACCAGCGGCTTGGGCGCCCGCCCTGATGGGAGCTCGACCAGCGAAGCCACGTTGACGTCGATCCGGCGTTCCTTGATCGCTCGCGAGAGGGCGGCGCGCATTGTCGCGCGGATGCGGTGCTTGGTCGCCGCTCCCGCCACCCGGCGGCCCTTCACCTTCGCTCGCAGTGCCGGGTCACATGAGTGCCGCGCCGCCGTGACGATCTCGTTGAACTCATCGATGGCCTCGAACAGCGAGTCCACGTCCGCGACGCGGAGCCGGTCGAGCGGGATCGCTCCCAAGTGCGGGGCCAGGTACAGCCGGATGTGGCTCTCGTAGCTGCGCCGGGTCCCCTCCCGCAGCCCTTTGCGGCCCGCCAGCCATTCCTCCAGATAGGCGCCGACCGTCACGGTGCCATCCAGGTCCTGCCCGGTGCGGACCTTGCGGCGCACTTCCTCGGGGACCGGCAACCGCTTGGTCGCTTTGACGGTGGCCGTGACGAGATCGGCGATCTGGATCCGGGTTCCGAGGTCGTCACCGGCTATCGACAGCAGCTCTTTGGCCTGCTCGAGCTCGGCGTCGGCGGCCTCCTGTGTGGCGAAGCCGCCTCTGCGCAGGGGTGTACGCCGACGCCCCTCGGCGGTGGCTGGTAGTTCGAGCTGGTAGTACCAGCGGCCGTGCTTGGCGCTCCAGCGGCCGTCGCTGCGCCGCAGTTTCGGGCATCTGGTGCGCAGCAGCTTGCCGGTCTCGGTGTCGCGGCAGCCGCACATCTTGTAGGTCGTTCCGGTCGCCATCAGCGCATCACCCGTTCTCGGGTTCGGGCCGCCCGTGAGGGTCGAGGCCGAGCAGGGTGAGCAGGTCGGCGGTGGGCACCAGGTAGCTGCCTCCCACGCGCAGCACCCGGCACGGGAACTCCCCCGCGCGGGCCAGCGCGTAGCTCTTGGTGCGCCCCACCCCCAGCGCTCGTCCTGCGGTGACCACATCGACCATCGCGGGCAGCGTACGGATCTCCGCCGGCGTCAATCCCGCCTTCACCGCGCCCCCTTGGAACGGCGCTCGGCTGCCCGGCGGCCGTGCGACCGCCGCGCGGGCGCCGTTCCAGAGATGTACGGATCATGCGGGTCCTCCAGCGGATCGAAGGTGCTCCCGATCGCTGGACGGCGGCTGACGGACGGTGCATGTCGAGCGGCCCGTTCGGTGCCCCGTCCAGACGATCGTGAGCGCCGACATGCACGCTCGGCTCCTGCGGAACGGTCAAGCCCAATCCGCTGGCCCGTATGCGCAGCTGCCGTATCCGCGCTGGACGCAGGGGCGTCCGCCCCACACCCCTTCGGTCCTACTGAACCCGTGGGTGTCTCGGGGACACGGAAGATCAACAGATCCTCGTGAGCGGCGGCGCAGGCGGGGATACGTCGTTCGCGGGCGCGGCGGGCCTCCAGCATCTGGAAGAACGAGGCGCGCGGGACGATCTGCCCGTCCCGCAGCCCGCACAGCAGCGCCACCAGCCGGTCAGCAGGAATCAGCCCGGCCTGTTCGGCAGTCTGGATGACACGGCCGGACAGATCGATCAGCTCGCCCCTGACGCGGATCGGCCGCACCGTCACCGCCACCACGCCACCGGGGCGAAGCACCCGGGCGCAGCCGGCCAGGATCTGCCCGAAGCCCTCGAACAGCTCCTCCAAGCCGCAGTGAGCGAGGTTGCCGCGATCGGCCGAGTACCGCGTATCCCACTTCTGGATACGAGACCGTCCCGAGTCGCGACTGGAGCGCACGTGGCCATGGGTAGAGGCACCGTACGGAGGTGAGGTCAGCACCAGCGCCGCCCGCTCGCATTCCTCGGACAGGATCGTGGTCAGGTGCCGCGAGTCCCCGCAGGCGACCTTCGCCTGACCGGCTGCGCCCTGGGAGCGGGCGTGCTGGATGTTGCGGGCGGCCAGGCGGGCGAAGTCCTCCTCGTACTCCACGCCGGCCGCATCCCGCCCTAGGTGGATGGCCTCCACCAGGGTGGTGCCGATACCGCACATCGGATCCACCACCAACTCCCCCGGATCGGTGTAGGCGGCGATGACCTGCGCGGCGATCTCCGGCAGCATCCGCGCCGGATGCCTCATCGCCTCCGGCACGTACCGGCCCTGCCGCTGGATCCGGGACGGCTTTTGCCCTGTGGCCAGCACCGAGACCCGCAGGCATTGGAGCTGTTCACTCATCGCGCGCTCCTTTCCCGCCCGGCCGACGAGGCCAGGAGCGGCTTGGTGAACAGGCACACGTCGGCATGCACGGTCGCCGCAGGCGGCAGCGCGCGAGACCGCACATCCCGCAACTGGGCCAATTCCTGCGGCCCGGCCTGCACCACGAGCGTGTCCCCGCTGACCGGGACACGCAGCGCAATGGCGTGCTGGCTGTAGCGGAACCCCAGCACGCGGGCCTGCCGGATGACCTGCGGCGCCGGATCCACCATCCGATCGTGCTCGTGCCGAGCCGTGGTGATCACCGCCAGATGCCCGCCGCGCCGCAACGTCCGCCACGCAGCCAGCAGAAACCCCTCCAGCCGCAGTTCCCCGCCGGTCAGCGCATCCGACAGACACGCAGGGCATCCCCTCTGGCCTCGTCGCGAGACCGGCTCCCGATCGGCACCGAGCCGGTAGGGAGGTGGCGCGGCGATCACCAACGCAACTCGCCCGAGCTGATCGGCAAGACCACGGTGCATCTGGTCCGGTCGGCACGGACGGACCACCAGCCGTGACAGTTCCATGTGCGACAGGTCGGTGCGCAGCAGTCCTCCGATGTGCCGCGCCAGCGGCGGATGCGGCACGCAGGCGATCGCGCGCCTTCCGGACAGTGCTCCTGTCCGCAGGACCGCGTCACTGGTGGTGAACGCCTCGGCAACCACGTCACCCTCGCGGGTACAGGTGTCGATCAGGTGCCGGGCCAGTTCGCTCCCCACAGCGCGGCGATGACGTCCGCACAACCGGGTGCCAGAGCCGGTGCCGGCGAGAGCGGTTTCGTGGTCGGTGTCGGGGCACAGCCACACGGTCAGCGGCAGCAACTGCCGCGCCGTACCGGCCGGCCCCGTGCTGGGACGGCCGGAGTCAGGTGTTCCGAAGCTGGGCGGTGAAGTACTCAATACGTGGTGACCCGTCGCGGCCACCCGATCCCCACGCCTCTAAATAACCCCCCGGACGCCGTTCCTGGACACCACGCCCACCAGACCGTGCATCCCAGCCGCCGAGGCCGCAGACCAAATAATCACAAACGGGGACATAGGTCCTGCTCGTAGGCTGAAATCCCCTGTGGTGAGGTGAACAGAATGCCGGAAAGGCTACGGAAGCTTCACATCGACGGGCGCACGTTCGTCTGGAAAGCCACGATCCGGCACGTGCCGGGCGAGGGCGACTGCCATCGGGGTATTCGCCTGCGCGTGTGGGGGTCCGGGAAGAACGGCCGCATCCTGCAAGCCGACCTGCTGTCCAAGAGCTGGCCGGGCCCATGGGGTGCTTGCGCCACCGACGACGCCTACCCGACCCTGGCCGACGTACGGACGGTGATCGGCTACGGGCTCAAGCACGGCTGGGACCCCGACGCCCGAGGCGGCTTCCACCTCCTCACCGAACGGGACCACGACTGGGAACTGCCCGGCTTCCTGCTCACCGACCGACTCCTGGACCCCACAGCGCCGGACCCAACCAACCGCGTCATCCACGCATACGAGCAGCGAACCGCGGGCGCCACCCAGCTTGACGGAAGCGCCGGTCAGGGCTCGATCTAGCCTCGCGACCAGATGGCAGGCCAAAGCAGTAGTAGGCACAACTCTCGGCCGGTGAGCTTCGCCACTTCATCCTGAAAGGCCGGGTCGTCGAAGTCGGTGGAGCTGATTCTAAGCACGTGGGTTGGCCCCACTACCACCGCGTGGCGCGAGATCACCGCGCAGTGTCGCCCGGGTGACCGTACCCCTCCGGTTGTGATCGAGTAACGCGACACTGGGGCGCGCCCGTGCTTTGGAGATAGCCTAGGTTCCGCCGCAAACGCGGCGAAGCCATCAGATCGGCTTGTGAACGGCGGGCGGTGCGGTGTGGGCGGGCCACATCTGCAGTAGGTGGTCTTCTGCGGCGAGGCCGGAAGCGTTGATGCTAAGCCTCATGCGGTAGGTGACGTGCGGCCACAGGTCGGTGGTCAAGTCCCACAGCACCGTGCCGTCCTGACCAGGGACGGCGAGGACCAGTTCGGGGTAGGGGAAGCTGGTCCACTGCTGGGTGATCTCGGCGATCGACTCCCACGCGGCGTAGTCGGGTTCGGGCGCTTCGGGCAGGACCTGGACCTCGACGTTCACTTCGCGGGATCGCACTTGGGCGATGGCCGCCTTGCCGATGCCGATGGTGCTGAGGCTGGGCGTGCCTAGGTCGTCGAGCGTCGGCGCGTTGCCCGACCCGAAGATGTACCGTCCGCGCCGTGAAGGCTGGAACAGGAGGTACCCGTACGCGTCTTCAACGGTGAGGCGGTGCCGTGCTGTGGCATTCTGCCGGGTATGGGAGGGCAAGTGCTCGGCGACCTGGGCGAGCACCGTGTCTCGAGCCTTGGTGAAGGAGTCGGCCACGTCCGGTTCACCGTTGCGCAGGGTGCGGAGAACGTTCCTGTCGAGTGCTGCGACAGTGACGTCCCACTGCCTAGCGGTCAACGCGGCCTCTACCCGGCGGTCCCCCTCTCGAAGCCGCGATCTGATGGCCTGCTTGATCGCTGTGCAGTCGCCGGTAACGTTGCGGGGGTCGCCTCGTTCCGCCTCCACGATGCCCTCCTCCACGGCGAGCATGACAAGGTCATCGGCCTGGGACACGGTGAGGTTCACGGGCCAGGTTTCGGCGGGGATCGTCATTCGGTAATCCTTTTCGAAGGAGAGGATGGACGGCCAGGGTACCGATGTGTGCCGATTCCCTGACCGTCACAGGTCACCTCCGGCAGAGAGCGGGAACCATCAGTAGGTGCTGCATTGCTTCACCGCAGGTGGGTTCACCGGTGCTTCGGTCACCCACACCCAGAAAGGGTCGCCCGGAACGTACGGCGAGCCAACTTCGTTGACTGCGGGAAGAATCCGGTTAGGGACGAAGAACCGGCCGTTCATGTCCCTTCCCTGGCCTTCGTTCTGCTCTTCGTCGGTGAACGCGCAGGAGAAACGTGGGTTGCCGCTGCCTCCCTGCTCGCTGGACGCGTATGGATACTCGTCACAGGACAACCCCATCGCATTCGCCTTGGTCGTGATGCTGCTGGTGCAGATCGAGTCCCGATGCGGCTGGATCAGGTGCGGGTCTTCACGGGTCAATGGGTGGCCGTACTGAATATTTCCGTAATGGTAGACCAGGTCGCCGATGGTCATGCCATACAGGGCGTTCTGGGCGATCTCGGCGTAGGGGCCCGTGTAGCTGAGGGGGTAGCTGGGGATGGCGTCCGCCCCCATGTAGTGGACGCAGCCGCCGGTGCTGCCGATGTAGGACTCGCTGTCGCAGCGGATGTTGAATGGCGTGCTGAGATTGTCCCAAGTTGTGAGGATTGGGTCGATATCATCGTCCTGGAACTGGACGGCGAGCCCAATCCATGGGGCAGAGTAGCGGATGTCGGAGGTTGAAGATGTAACATCCTGTTCGCCGAAGTAGACGTACTCGTTGTTCGAGTTCATGGATTTTTGCTCAGGGTCGGGCAGGTCGCAGTGTCCATTGCACTGCGTGGCGACAGCGGCGGTGGGGCTCGCGCTCGACATGTCCACAGGCATGTCATAGGGCCGGATACCGACGTTCATCTTCCAGGACCGGCCGCCGCTGCTAGGGAGGGTCTCCCACACCCCCCACCAGATGTATCCGGTGAGTTCCTGCACGTTATCTTTGGTGACGGTCAGCTTCAGTGTGCTCTGCTGGCACGCGTTGAACCGGTCATAGTTGACCTGCCCAGGCTTTTTGTAGCACAGGGGAGGCGGAACCGGGTCGTCGGTTTTGGGCATCGGCGGGAGAGGTGGCGCGCTTTTCGGATCCACCTCTTCCAGACATAGCCGTGTCTTTTTTCCTTGCTCGTTCTGTTCGGTAGTGCCGGACAATAGCGCAAGTGGCCAAGGACCTGGGCGTCAATCACGAGACGTTGCGGACCTTGGTGCGCAAGGCTCAGGAGGCCGAACGGCCCGGTGCGGCGGCCGAGACGGCCAAGGACGCTGAGCTGGCGAGGCTGCGTCAGGAAGCGACCGGGCTGGAGCGGGAGATGTGCCGGGTGCCGGGTCTGTCACGTTCGGTCCATCCTGGTCACCCGGCTTTCT
Source organism: Actinomadura sp. 9N407 (assembly GCF_044326315.1). Taxonomy (NCBI): domain Bacteria; kingdom Bacillati; phylum Actinomycetota; class Actinomycetes; order Streptosporangiales; family Thermomonosporaceae; genus Actinomadura; species Actinomadura sp. 9N407. The sequence goes on from NZ_JBIRAW010000006.1 coordinate 345,884, forward strand.
TCGGTGATCGTGGATGTCGTCGGGCATCGCTATAGTCCGGGTCGTGTCATCGGATTTGCAGGTCTATGCGTACACGCGGGCATCCGGCCTTTCCAGTAGAGAAGGGCTTGAACTGCAGACCTCGGGTGGGACGAGCAGCCGCGGGGAGGTGGCGCACCCACGGTTCTTCTCGGGGTTCCTGGCTGAGGCCGAGCCTGCGGCGACGGCCTTGCTGGCCTTGGCAAATGTGGCGAGCACCCGCTATTACCAACCACGGCTGTCGGGGATGCGGGACCCTGTGGTCACCTGTGACGGGGAGCGGCTGCGCTTCGAGGCGTTCTCGGCCTGCTGTGGTGTCTACGCGCGTCTTGATGTTCTGAGCGAGGCGCTGGACGGTGAGCGGCTGGCTCGCGGCACCACGAATGTCGATGTGAACGACCCGCTTCGGCTTGCGCTCGCGCGGATACGCGGTGCCGATCCGCTGCGCTTGGAGGTGGGTCCCGAGACGCTGACGGTGACGACCTTCGACGGAACCGTGGTCGAGCGGAAGGTACCGCTTCCGGGTCGATGGTTGCGTGGCTTCGCTGAGGTCCAGGCGATCTGCTCGGCCTTCGATCCACGCGCCCGGCTCGCCGCCGTGGACGCGGCGCGGTTCCTGAGGGGGCTGCCGAGGGCACAGCGCGGGGTGTTGTGGGTGCTTCCGACTGGGCGGACGCTGCGGATCACGTCACGGCCGGCACCAGGTGCCGTCGGTTTATCCGGCACGCATCGGCTCCAGGAACTGCTTCCGCTGTTGCGGTTCGGTGGGCGGCTGACCGTGTACGGGCCGGGTGGTGCGACCGGAACGCAGCCCGCCGCTTCGGCATGGCAGCTAGACCTGCCTGGTATGCGGCTGATCTTGGCCCTCTCACCGGAGGTCGCGCGCGGGTTCTCCGGGGAAGGTGCGGTGCTCGGCGCTCTGGCCGAAGACGCCGTGCTCGACGACGCCGAAACCGTGGCAGCGTTGCTCGACTTCCAGGGCCGGATCGTTCCCGATGACCTGGCCGAGATCTCAGGCTTGTCCCGCGAGCGGGTCCGTACGGCATTAACCCAGCTCGGCACCGCCGGGCGGGTCGGCTACGACGTTGCCGAGGCAGCGTTCTTCCATCGGGAGCTGCCCTATGACGCGCTACGCGCGATCAAGGACAACCCGCGCCTGGCCGCAGCCCGCTCGCTCATCGACATCGGCGCTGTCAGCCGCACGGAGCACCTTTGCACTGTGCGGGCCGGCTCGTACAGCTATCAGGTGCGTTTCGATGGAGACCGCGCCTCGTGCACCTGCCGATGGTGGGCCGAGTACGGCGGCGGGCGCGGGCCGTGCACCCACATCCTCGCGGCGACGCTCGACCGCACCACCCACCCCCAGGAGAACCGGACGATATGACAGCCCGTATCGAGTGGCCTGAACTTCGCGCGTTGATCGCAGCGCGTGTACCGCAACCGGTGATCGCGCGTCTGGGCCCCGTGCCGCCGGCCGAGCTGAAGCATCTTCGGTCCAACCTCAAATCCCTGCGTACGGAACTGCGCCGCGAGCTGCGCTCGCGCGACATGACCAGGTACAAGGAGGCCTACGATCAGCTCGCTCCGCTCTACCTCGCCGGAATCATGAGTTCGGGGAGCCCTGCAGAGGCGTTGAACTGGCTCACCAGCAGCCGGTTGATGGACGCGAGCTGGTGCTTGGAGAACGGCGGCTCCACGAACCCGGACAGCAGAGCGGTGCTGCTGCTTCTGCTCCTCGATCATCGGGACACCGCCTGGCAGCAGGACCTGGCGGTCCGGTTGGCGCACTGGCTTCCCGATCGTGGTGATCCACGGCGGTGGAATCTGCTCGATGGGCTGGCCCTTTGGTCTGGTGCGGTGGCGCCGGCGACGGACGGTTATATCGTCGGGTGGGTCCAAAAGGGCGGGCTTGTGCGCTACTACAACCTGCCTGGCCGCAGGGACCCCTTCGCGTGGCTCGCGAAGCTCGGCTCACACATCTCGATTCCGCACCACGCCACGCTGCTCGAATGGTTGCGCGCGGAGCCACGACTGGCCGAGTTCGTGTCACGCATGTTCGAGGTCGCCGACATCGGCACCGCACTGGCCGACCCGTACGCGGCGCGATTCGGCCCGGACAACGAGTGGCAGAAAGCTCTGCGGAGGCTGACCGATGAGGGTGCGCTGGACCGGGGTGAACTTCTCGATCTGTGTCTGGCCAAACTGCTGCGCGGTGACAGGCCGGGAAATCTGCGCGGCTTCGTCATGCTTTATGAGGAGCTCGCGCCGACGTTGGAAGAGGTCGCGGACCGGCTGAACACCTACATCGGTATCGTCGGCAGCGGCGCCGGTACCGTCGCGAAGATCGCTCAATCGGCGCTACAGGACCTTGACAATGCCGGCCGCCTCGACAGGGAGGCGCTGCTCGACATCGCGGCCGCGGTCCTTGCCCGTCCGGAGAAGAATCTCGCAACAGCACAACTGGCCTGGCTGGACGCCGCCGCCCGCCGGGAACCCGCCGCGGCCGGCCAGCTCATGGGTGTCGCGGCCACCGCGTTCACACATCCTGGCGGCACCGTTCAGGAGCGCGCGGTCCGTCTGGTCGTCAAGCACGCCAAGACCGCCGACACCGCACTCCTGGCCGAACTACACGAAGCAGCGGGAAACCTCAACGCCGCACTACGTGATGAGGCGCGACGCGCTCTCGGCGCCATGGAGAACTCCTCCCATCCGGACATCCAGGTTCCACCTCTGGCTGCGCACCAGCCGCGAGTCATGCCGCCGCCCATCGCGTCGGCCTGGGAACTGGCCGAGCGTTTCGTCCCGGTGCTGGCAGATCGTCCGGTCGATCCGCTCGATGCCGAACGCATCATGGAGGCGGTCGTGGTCGAACACCACCGCGACCCGCAGGCTCTGGCCGAGGCTCTGAGCCCGCTGGCACTGCGCTATCCGGCCGATGCGCTCGCGGGCTGGGAACAGCGCGCCGTCCCCGGGGCGTTGCGCTGCCTCTTCGATGCGGTGCTGGGACAAGATAAGCGAAAAGCGCCCGTCATGGATGAACTCTACCGCGGGCGCAATGGGTTTCTGCCGACTCCCGAATGGGTCACTCTCTACCGGACTCACGAACTCGTCAAGCACTTCGTTAGCGGCAGCGCACGGCTACCGTGCCTGCTCGCCACACCCACCAGCAGTAGCGGCAGCATAGACCCTGCCTTGTTCGTTCAGCGCCTTGAAGCCTACGCCGACTGCTCTGTCGCGCCGCTTCCCCGGGACCTGGAACAGGCATTGATCCGACTGCCCATCGAAGCTGCACGCGAGATAGTCAAGTCCAATCCACTCATTACCGGCCATACCGGCACTACATTAGTTGCCGCCCTCAGGATGGGCAGTCTTAAATTCCCGGTTTTCGAAGACTTTGTCGTTCGGGACGGCGGCGGCACCGAGAGGTTCGGCGAGTATCCGAGGTCCAGTTTGCCCGGATCCTGGATCATGCCCAGTTTCACCGACGCATCCGAGCACGGAGGAGCTTTGCCGTACAGGGTGCTCACGACCACACCGAACCCCTTCCGGCGGGGACCGTACGTGCTGGACTGGACAGGGCCGGGCGCACCCTCGGCCTACTGGCCCTCACTCCTGCCGCATCACCCCGAAATCGCGGCCGCGCACGCGATCCCTGAGCTCTATGAGCAAGCCACCGATGGCTCGCGGAGCATCAATCCGGTTCTGCCCCTGCTGGCGGAGACAGCAGGCCAACCCGGACCGGTCGTCCACCTCGCCGTGGCCTACGGGCTGGCCGCAGGGCGGCCGGAGAACCGAGTAGCCGCGGTAGACGCGATCCACACCCTCGCCGCACGCACCCTGCTGGACACCAAACAACTCGGCGTCCTCCTAGCAGACCTGTGCATCAGCAAGGCGATCAAAGCGAACCGACTGCTCGTCTCGCTCAACGAGGCCGCACGGGCGGGACTGCCGCATGAAATCCTCGGTGTGGTGGCGTCCATGCTGCCGGCTCTGGCCGCCCAGCCCAGCGTGAGGGGCCTGCCCGACTTGCTTGCGCTCGCCTCGGAGTGCGCCGCGGCGACAGGGAGCCCCCTCAAGATCCCTGAGCTGGACGGGCTCGCTGCACTCCGTAAGCCCGCTCGTGTGGCCGCCGAGGCAAGGCGGCTCCAACAGATCCTCGGTCGGGCTGCTGCCTAGGGCAGATCACCAGTACCTGTCCATGAACCGTCCGATGATGGTGCGGCTGATCCGTTGCAGTTCCTCAGCGTCGGCGATACTTGCGAACCGGCCGCCGCCACGTTGAGGCAGAGCCATTTGCGTGCGGAGTTGGGGCAGGGCTGGTTCCGCAGCGAGACCCATCCGGTCCAGGCACCCCACGACATGGTTGGCCGTCGCGGGGTTCTCCGCCCATGCCTGGAGAAGCGCGTCCAGGACGACCGGCGCCTCGCCCTCTCCACCGATCTTCCAGAGCGCGGCCGCGCAGTGGACGCGGAGCCATTCGTAGTGGTGGGTCATCAGTTCACGGATGCGTGGCAGCGCGGTCGCGGCGGGAGGTCCGATCCGGCCGAGGACGTCGGCCGCGTCCGAGACACGGAAAGTGATGTCGTCATCGAGCAGGTCGTGCAGCGGTGGCATGACCTCGTCCCGGTCACCACCGACGGTCCACAGCGCGGTGACGGCGGCGGGCCGGACCTGGGCGTCGTCCGCTGCGGTCAGTGCTCGGATCGTTCCAAGAGCGGCCGCGGGCCCGAAAGCGCCCAGCGCCTGCAGCGCCGAGCACGTGGTGTTCCACTGCTCGTGACGCACCGCTGCTTCGAGGGTTTCAGTGATCAGGGGCAGCGCCGTCCGATCGCCTGGCGTCGCCAGGGCGGACAGCAGGGAACCCGCGCTCATCTCGAAAGGCTGGGGCAGGTCGACGCGGTGTAGGTGATCACACAACCGCGGTACGAGCTCGTCCGCTGCCTCGGGCAGGGGGAGGCACTGGGTGAGGTGCGTCCGGCCAGGGCCCGGTCGGTGTCGTGGCGCGCGCGATCTCTTGCAGCAGGCCGATCGCGGTCGGGACGGCGTCCTCGCTGATCCGTTCCGGTGCACAGCGGGCCTGCTCGACCACGGCCGCAAGCCAGCGTCGCCATCACCTCCACGACCAGCAGCCGCTCAACGATCCCGCGTTCGGCCGACAACCGATCGAGCAGCACCGCTCCGGCCCGGTCCGCATCGTCGAGGAACAACCCAAGCCCGGAATCGCGGCGCGACGCACGCCAGGATCGGCGTCCGCCACGAAACCCGCGACCCCCTCCGCACCCTCACGCACGACCGCCGCGGCCCCGACGAAATCCGCCGGTCGACATAGCGCCCAAGGCGTCCGACGGCACCACTCCCGACGCTGACCAGAAGCTCAACGATCGCGGCACGCCCAGGCGCGGTGAGATCGACGGGCGATCGCGGTGAACATCGCATGCACATGCGCGACCGACAGCTCGGCGAGGAGAAGCTTGCCCAAGTACGGGGTCAGGTAGAGACGGACATGGCTGGTGTAGCCGCGCACGGTGGAGGAGGCGCGGTTGCGGGTCGCGATCCAATGCGACAGCCAGTCCCCCACCGTCAACATGCCCATGCCCACGCCCGCGTCGCCCGCGCTGGGCGTCCGCAGCCGGACCAACGCCTCCTCGGCGGCCTTGCGGGTCGCGAACCCGCCACGGCGGATACGCCGACGGCGACCGTCCAGACAGGCGGGAAGCTCCAGCCGCAGATACCAACTGCCATGCCGCCGACCAAGCATGAGTCTCGGACAGGAACGGCCCCAGGGTTTACCGGTCTCGGGGTGCAGGCAGCCGCCGCATCGCCGGTACACCCCACCAGCACACGTCGAAATCGTCACCGCCGACACCTACACCACGCGCAGCATGGACGGACAGTCAACGGGACGAGCCGCTGGCTCCTTGCTGTGAACGGAAGCCTGGTGGGTTTCAGGGCTCTCCTGGCGGGCGGCCGTCAGGATGGCCGCGACCGCAGGACTCCACCCGGTGACCAGGTCTGGTCGGGGAACCTCGCGTGCGGGCCTTTCGGCGGTGCGAACCTCAGCGAGCCTGTCATGGGCCTGGCAAGCCCGCTCCCCGGCCCGCAGCGGTCGCGCCAGATGACGCCCGCGTCGGCGAGCATGCGCAAGTCGAGTTTCTCTCGAGATCGCCGAGCGGGCCCGTCACACCTCCAACGCCCGGTTTACGTGGGAGCCAGCCCCGCTGAGGGTCATTCCGGTGCCGGCCACCAGATGCTTCATGTCCTTCACACTTCAGATCTTCGCCATTCTGGAAGGAAGCGCATGGCGGCGTCAGGCTCGGCAGCAGCGATCTCGAAGCTCGGAGATGACGGCTCTCTCGAGCTCGTTGACTGGGCCGTCCACAGCGGCCACGCGGCTGGCGACCTCCAAGAGGTCGCTCAGATCCCCTGGCTCGGCGTCCAGGCGTCGCCACACCTCGGCGGGCTCGATATCAACAAGGTGAGCGAACCGTTCGTCGACCACATGGTGCTGATCTCGGACCAGCCTCACCAGATGCCGAATCAACAGTGCCTCATCGTCGGACATTTTATCGCCCGCCGTAATGACAAGCCACGCGACCCACGGCATCAACTCCGGGTGCTTACTCCGCTTGCTCAGACCCTCAGCGACTTCGATCACCCGCGCCTCGTTCCGGAAGATGGCTTGCGCGTGCCGCCCCGCGAGTAGCGTCGTATAGCGGTTCAACGTCACCGCAAGGGGAACGCCCACCAAGGGGATGCCGATCTTGATGACGTTGCGCTGCAGAAGGAACTTCCCGACGAAGGGAAGCCCCTTCGCGGCCGTCAACACCCCCTTGGAGTAGAAGCGCTTGATCACCGGCCGCATCATGGCCGGGACAGTTTTGATCACGCCTCCCCGGACCACTTCCCCGCTCTTGATCGTGAAGGCCACTCGAATGAGCTTCCACATGTCCTCGGGGTCGGACAGGTCGAGCGGAACCCGATAGAGGACTGCGACGTCGTGGGCCAAGCGGAGCTGGAGCCGGGTGATGAACGCGACATCAACCATCACAGTCGCGACGGCGGCCGGGACAGTCGCTGGCGAGGCACCGCCAAGGCTCCCGAGGGTGGCGATGATCGCCGTCGTATAGGCCCCAGCGGATAGCCCACCTTCAAGCGCGGCGTACCGAGCCGCCAACTTGATCCGCTGATCGACAATGGCGTCCGCGGGTACGCCCTTATACCGCTCCTGGAAGTACTGCCAGTCGACCTTGTCGGTGTAAGAACTCAGGGCCTGAGCGAGAAGTTTGGTGAACCAGCCGCCCGACTTGATATCGTCCGGGCTCAACCGATCGATGAACTCCCGTAGCTCGGCTCGCTCGTTCTCGACAACTTCCCGGTCGGCATCGCCGTCGCCGCCAGCGTCGACAGCATCAATCGGAGCTTCGGTCATGACATCTCCCAAGCGGTTCAGCGTCTAGCCAAAGTTGCCGGGGTAGACGACCCCGCTGACGTCTCAACACGGTGACTTGTAAATCAGCACATCTGTCGACAACGTCCCGTTGAGCTGCAACCCTAGTGTCCCGAGTCGTTAATTAGTTGGCAGTATGTGGCGAGGGTTTCGAGGATGTCGTCGGCGTGTTTTGTCCACACGAACGGCTTGGGGTCGGCGTTCCACTCGTTGATCCAGACACGGACGTCC